>NZ_CP118610.1:3905000-4246291 GCF_028993555.1 Ensifer adhaerens
AGCCCCTTACACGTAGAACACTCATTGTCCTTGAGTAAGGCGGGACACGTGAAATCCTGTCTGAACATGGGGAGACCACTCTCCAAGCCTAAGTACTCGTGCATGACCGATAGCGAACAAGTACCGTGAGGGAAAGGTGAAAAGCACCCCGACAAGGGGAGTGAAATAGAACCTGAAACCGGATGCCTACAAACAGTTGGAGCCCGCAAGGGTGACAGCGTACCTTTTGTATAATGGGTCAACGACTTAGTGTGACGAGCAAGCTTAAGCCGATAGGTGAAGGCGCAGCGAAAGCGAGTCTGAACAGGGCGTTCAGTTCGTCGCATTAGACCCGAAACCGAGTGATCTAGCCATGAGCAGGTTGAAGGTTGGGTAACACCAACTGGAGGACCGAACCCGCATCTGTTGCAATAGATTGGGATGACTTGTGGTTAGGGGTGAAAGGCCAATCAAACTCGGAAATAGCTGGTTCTCCGCGAAATCTATTTAGGTAGAGCGTCGACCGAATACCCTCGGGGGTAGAGCACTGGATGGGCTATGGGGACTCACCGTCTTACTGATCCTAACCAAACTCCGAATACCGAGGAGTACTAGTCGGCAGACACACGGCGGGTGCTAACGTCCGTCGTGAAAAGGGCAACAACCCTGACCTCCAGCTAAGGTCCCCAAGTCATGGCTAAGTGGGAAAGGATGTGAGGATCCCAAAACAACCAGGATGTTGGCTTAGAAGCAGCCATCATTTAAAGAAAGCGTAACAGCTCACTGGTCTAAATAAGGGTCTTTGCGCCGAAAATGTAACGGGGCTAAAGCCATGCACCGAAGCTGAGGATACGTCGCAAGACGTGTGGTAGCGGAGCGTTCCGTAAGCCTGTGAAGGGATACCCGTGAGGGGTCCTGGAGGTATCGGAAGTGCGAATGTTGACATGAGTAACGATAAAGAGGGTGAGAGACCCTCTCGCCGAAAGACCAAGGGTTCCTGCTTAAAGTTAATCTGAGCAGGGTTAGCCGGCCCCTAAGACGAGGCGGACACGCGTAGTCGATGGGAACCACGTTAATATTCGTGGGCCTGGTGGTAGTGACGGATCGCTTAACTTGTTCGGACTTATTGGATTGTCCGGGCGGGGACGCGGTTCCAGGAAATAGCTCCACCATTATAGACCGTACCCGAAACCGACACAGGTGGTCAGGTAGAGTATACCAAGGCGCTTGAGAGAACTATGCTGAAGGAACTCGGCAAATTGCACGCGTAACTTCGGAAGAAGCGTGACCCCAATGGACGCAAGTCTTTTGGGGTGGCACAGACCAGGGGGTAGCGACTGTTTATCAAAAACACAGGGCTCTGCGAAGTCGCAAGACGACGTATAGGGTCTGACGCCTGCCCGGTGCTGGAAGGTTAAGAGGAGGGGTGCAAGCTCTGAATCGAAGCCCCAGTAAACGGCGGCCGTAACTATAACGGTCCTAAGGTAGCGAAATTCCTTGTCGGGTAAGTTCCGACCTGCACGAATGGCGTAACGACTTCCCCGCTGTCTCCAGCATAGACTCAGTGAAATTGAATTCCCCGTGAAGATGCGGGGTTCCTGCGGTCAGACGGAAAGACCCCGTGCACCTTTACTATAGCTTTACACTGGCATTCGTGTCGGCATGTGTAGGATAGGTGGTAGGCTTTGAAGCAGGGACGCCAGTTCTTGTGGAGCCATCCTTGAAATACCACCCTTATCGTCATGGATGTCTAACCGCGGTCCGTCATCCGGATCCGGGACAGTGTATGGTGGGTAGTTTGACTGGGGCGGTCGCCTCCGAAAGAGTAACGGAGGCGCGCGATGGTGGGCTCAGACCGGTCGGAAATCGGTCGTCGAGTGCAATGGCATAAGCCCGCCTGACTGCGAGACTGACAAGTCGAGCAGAGACGAAAGTCGGTCATAGTGATCCGGTGGTCCCGCGTGGAAGGGCCATCGCTCAACGGATAAAAGGTACGCCGGGGATAACAGGCTGATGACCCCCAAGAGTCCATATCGACGGGGTTGTTTGGCACCTCGATGTCGGCTCATCGCATCCTGGGGCTGGAGCAGGTCCCAAGGGTTTGGCTGTTCGCCAATTAAAGCGGTACGTGAGCTGGGTTCAGAACGTCGTGAGACAGTTCGGTCCCTATCTGCCGTGGGTGTAGGAATATTGACAGGATCTGTCCCTAGTACGAGAGGACCGGGATGGACATATCTCTGGTGGACCTGTTGTCCTGCCAAGGGCATAGCAGGGTAGCTATATATGGAATGGATAACCGCTGAAGGCATCTAAGCGGGAAACCAACCTGAAAACGAGTATTCCCTTGAGAACCGTGGAAGACGACCACGTTGATAGGCTGGGTGTGGAAGTGCGGCAACGCATGAAGCTTACCAGTACTAATCGTTCGATTGGCTTGATCGTTCCCATTGCTCATGCTCATCACTAGATGTGCATCACAAGACGTGTTCAAAGACAAAACGAGTTCGCAAAACGAACTCACCAGCTTCTCATCCGGTTTGCGCTTAAGCTAAGCGCAAATCTTGCGCTTTGCCGACCTGGTGGTTCTGGCGGGGTGGCTGCACCCGTTCCCATTCCGAACACGGCCGTGAAACGCCCCAGCGCCGATGGTACTTCGTCTTAAGACGCGGGAGAGTAGGTCGCTGCCAGGTCTGCAAATCGCAAGACAAATCCGGAAATCAAACGATCATCTTCTCTTCATCCCTCGGCCCAGCCGAACACGGGCCGCCCTCAAGCGGCCCTTTTGTTTTGCTAGACCGAGACAAACAACGGGATTTTGCTTCGCAAAACCCGGTAAGTGCCTTCCTTACGCGAGACAAATTGCTTCGCAATTTGCTCGGCAGAGACCATAAATCCCTTCGGGATTTACATTACCGCGACAAATCCCATAGGGATTTGCGCTGACCGGATAAACCGCTTCGCGGTTTACCTAGATGGCGCGGGGTGGAGCAGCCCGGTAGCTCGTCAGGCTCATAACCTGAAGGCCGCAGGTTCAAATCCTGCCCCCGCAACCAAATCAAACAAAAAGCCCGCCAGACAAAAACGTCCGCGGGCTTTTTGACGTTAAAGCACATGCTCAAGGGCTCGCGCCGCCGGGCGACCGGCAACGCCGCCCCAAGTTCAGGCGACGGCGGCCGACCCTGTCCGATCTGCGCCGCCCCACCGGCGCAACCCGTTGAGCACGGCTCAATGCTCAAGAGGGACATGACAGTCCGCCCTCCTCCACGTCACAACTGGACAATCCCGCAAAAATGGAAACTATCGCCATTAATCAAAGACTGAGCCGGCTACGGCTCGGACAAAGCGGGTGGAGTGCCCCCCATTTCGCCAGACAAGTCAGCTATTGAGACAATGCTTTGATGAATTCCCTTGGGGATGCCATTTTCAGCGCTGAATGCGGATGGATTTCGTTGTAATCCTCGATCCATCCATCGATGTTCCGGAGCGCTGTGTCGGCGTCGGGAATGGGTGAGATACGTATGTAGTCGCGTTTCAGGGTTTTGACGAAAGCCTCCGACATACCGTTTGATTGAGGGCTGGCGACCGGCGTGAAGCACGGGACCAGATTGAGGGCCTGAGCAAACAGCCTGGTTTCCCTTGCTGTGTAGGCGCTGCCGTTATCGGACAGATGTTCGATGGCATGTGGGGCACGCGTGCCACCGAAGCGTTTCTCGACTGCTTCCAACATCATATCGCGGACGTCAGAACCGGAGATCCCGGCATTGGCGACCGCCGCCCACGAGATGATCTCTCGATCAAACGCGTCGATGATAAAAGCAAGGCGGACCACCTCGCCATTCCAGCAGGTGAACTCCAGGCCATCGGAGCACCAACGAAGGTTCGACCGCATCACCATGACCTTGCCGTCGTGGACGCGGCCCTTGCGCACGGCGGTGTGCTTCTCAAGGATCATGGCGTGGTTGGCCATGATGCGGTGGACCCGCTTGCGGTTGACGACCGGCTGATCGGCGGCCCGCCGCTGCCTGTTGAGAAGGGCAGCGATCCGCCGATAGCCATAAGTTGGCCTGGCATCCACCAGCTTGCGAATGGCAGGCAGCAGCTCGGCATCGTCCGCTTTGAGGTAGGGTCCGCGAGGCTTGGACTTGCCCTTCAGACGTTCGGAGAGATTAGAACGCGACACGTGTAAGGCCTCCGCCACCGCCTTCATCGGGAACCGCCCTTCGGCAACAATATCGGCCGCGATATCGGTTTTTTTGACTGGGCTTTGGAAAGGGCTTCGCGAAGAATCTCGTTCTCCAGCGTCTTGCGTCCGAGAATGCGCTCAAGCTCGCGCACTCGATCTTCCAGCTTCTTCACCTCAGAATTGCCGATTACCGGCTCGTCGGAGTCCACCGCCACCGCACCTCCCTCGCTCAAGAGCCGACGCCAGCGATAGAGAAGGTTTGGCGCAACTCCATGCCGCCGAGCCGCAGAGGAAACCGTCTCCCCTGGGGCATAGCTCTCCTCGATGATCTGCAGTTTGCGTTCCGTTGTCCAGCGCCGCCGCCGGACGTCACCGATCATCAGGTCAACCTGTCGAAACTCGTTAGACATAAGCCTATCCTCAAGCCTGTGCTTGAGCCTTCCTGCTTATGCTGAGTGTCCGGTCGAAAGTGGGGGCAGTTCAGCGGGGAATATTGTCGGCATGAGTTATGAGGGAATTTTGGACACGGGGCGAAGCCGCCCCATCCAGGCGGCCTTTCTCGTCTGCGCCGGACTGGCAATCCTCGGCAGCCTGCTTGCGACCTCGGAAGACTCTCTCTGGCGCTGGTTACACTATCTGACCAAGCCAACGGCAACTCTGTTGCTGCTTGTTGTTGTCCTCAGGAACCTCACTCCTTCAACGCGCGCCTACGGCGCGGCGGTCGCGAGCGGCCTGATCTTCGCCGCGGCCGGCGACGTCTTTCTCATGTTGCCGGGCGACTACTTCCTTGCCGGCCTCGTCTGCTTTTTGCTCACCCATTGCGCCTATATCGTCGCGCTGACGCGCGACGCCAGATTTGCTGCCCATCTCGGGGTGTTCGGCTTGTTTGCCCTGATCGCACTGCTCGTGGTCGCAGGTCTCTGGACCTCATTGCCATCGCCGATGCGCATCCCCGTCGTCATCTACGCGCTGGCGCTGGGCGCGATGGCGGCCCAGGCCATCTCCCGCGCACGGCAGCTTTCGGGCACAGCGCAGGATGCGACGGCCCGGTATGCTGCAATTGGCGGGCTGTTGTTTCTGGTCAGCGATACGGTGCTTGCCTATGGCCGCTTCCGCTGGGACATTCCCTTCAATGCGCTCTGGGTGCTCGGCACCTACTATGCCGCCCAATGGTTCTTTGCTCGCTCGACTGAAAGTCGATGACAGCAATGGATACCCCTTCGGACCTCAATACCTCCCTCGGCCGGCTGCGGAGCGCGTGGCTCGAAACTCGCCCGTCCCTTGAGCAGCGTCGCGCGGACCTGAGCCGGCTCAGGGATCACCTGCGCGCCCGCAAGGATGAGATGTGCGAAGCAATCTCCGCAGACTTCGGCCACCGTGCGCGGCATGAGACGTTGCTTGGTGAGGGGGGTGTGGTGCTTTCCGAGATCGACCACACGCTGTCGAAGCTCAAGCACTGGGTTCGTCCGGAGCGGCGAAAGGCGGGATGGAAGCTCTGGCCCGCCAAGGCTGAAGTGCGCTTCGTGCCGCTCGGCGTCGTCGGCATCATCTCGCCGTGGAACTACCCGGTTAATCTGGCACTCGCGCCCCTGGTCGCGGCGATTGCTGCTGGCAACCACGTCTACCTGAAGCCCTCCGAGCATACGCCGAAAACGGCAGAGTTCCTGCGGTCGCTGCTCGCCGAAGTCTTTCCTGAGACGCGGGTGGCCGTCGCGCTCGGCGGACCCGAGCTTTCCGCCAGCTTCTCGGCTCTTCCATTCGATCATCTGTTCTTCACCGGTTCGACCGCCGTCGGACGCAAGGTGATGGCGGCGGCCGCGCAGAACCTGACGCCGGTAACGCTCGAACTCGGCGGCAAGTCGCCGGCGATTATCGGACAAACCGCTGATCTCGCGAAAGCGGCCAGGCGTGTTGCGACCGGCAAGTTCTTCAATGCCGGACAGACCTGTATCGCGCCCGACTACGTGCTGATTGATGAGAGCAGACGCGATGCCTTCGTGGATCTGCTGAAGCAGGAAATCGCCGCGCGCTATCCGGCAAAGCGTCGGTTCGGCGATTACACGGAGATCGTCAATGCGACGCAGTACGAACGTCTAAAACGGCTGATCGCCGATGCGGATCGGCGCGGCCACGGGGTGGTATCGCTTCTTGCTGGGACACCGGATGCCGCCGAACGCCCACGCTTTCTCCCGCCGACAGTCATCCTGGATCCGGATCGCGACAGCGCCGTCATGGGGGAGGAGATCTTCGGCCCGATCCTGCCTGTCGTCAGCTACGCTTCGATCGGCGCGGCGATCGGCCATGTGCTCGGCCATGACCGTCCTCTGGCGCTCTATTGCTTCAGCCGCGAAGAGAGCGAGATTGAGGCCATTCTCTCGCGCGTCGTGGCAGGTGGGGTCTGCATCAACGACACGCTTTACCAGTTCGGCTGCAACGATCTGCCCTTCGGCGGCGTCGGCGCCAGCGGCATGGGACACTATCACGGGCTTGACGGGTTTCGGACCTTCTCGAAGGCGATGCCGATCTTGCGGAAATACGATCCGGCGCCGAGCGACCTGGTGAAACCACCCTATAAGGGCATTGCCGACTGGGTGATCCGCTTCCTGTCGCGCTGATCGGAAAAAATGCACCTATACTGCAATTTCGCCTTGTAGCTCTAGTTGCTAGAGGTCGTAGCCTTGCTTCAAGATTTGCAAGGAGCAGGTTATGGCGAGCACTATTCGGGAAGCCCGTTATCGCATCGAAGGCATGGATTGCGCGTCGTGTGCGACCAAGATCGACACGGCGGTCCGCCGACTGTCGGGTGTCGAGGATGTCTCGGTTTCCGTTTCGGCGGGCACGATGTCGGTAAAATTTGCCGACGAGGGAGACCTTGCGACGTCAATTGTCAGCAAGGTCGGAAAGCTCGGCTATCGTCTGCATCCAATTGCCGCCGGCCATGTGCATGAAAAGAAGGCGCCGGCGCATGTGTGCTCCGGCCACGACCACGGCGACCATCATCACGATCACGAACATGGCCATGACCACCACGATCATCACCATGGGAGCGATGCCGAGCCGAAGAGCGAAAGCGCGACGGCCTCCGAAATGGGCCTTCATGGCCATGACCATGGTCCGACGAGTGGTCCCTGGTGGAAATCGGGCAAGGGCAAGCTGACGATTGCCAGCGGCCTGGCGCTGATCGCCGCCTATGCGGTCGGCAAGATGGTTCCGGCGACCGAGCCATGGATCTTCACGCTGGCCATGCTGGTCGGCCTGCTGCCGATCGCGCGTCGCGCCTTTGCCGCAGCAACCATGGGCACGCCGTTCTCGATCGAGATGCTGATGACGATTGCTGCCGTCGGCGCGGTGTTCATTGGCGCGACGGAAGAGGCGGCCATGGTCGTGCTGCTCTTCCTGATCGGCGAGTTGCTGGAGGGCGTGGCGGCCGGGAAAGCGCGCGCCAGCATCCAGTCGCTGACGGCGCTCGTTCCAAAGACCGCCTTTATCGAGCGTGATGGGCGGCTGGACGAGGTATCTGCCGAGACACTCAGCGTCGGCGCAACCATTCTCGTGCGTCCCGGCGATCGGATACCGGCCGACGGCGTGGTGCTTTCCGGTGAGAGCGCCGTCGACGAGGCGCCGGTCACCGGCGAGAGCACGCCGGTGCGCAAGGAGGTCGACGACACCGTTGTCGCGGGCACCGTCAACGGTTCCGGTGCGCTGCGCGTGCGGGTGACGGCTGCCGCGACCGACAACACCATCGCGCGCATTGTTCGCCTCGTCGAGGAGGCGCAGGAAAGCAAGGCGCCGACTGAGCGTTTTATCGACCGTTTCTCGCGTTATTATACGCCAGGCGTCGTCGTCGTCGCAGCGCTGGTCGCCGTATTGCCGCCGCTTCTCTGGGGCGGCTCCTGGGATGAGTGGATCTACAAGGGCCTCGCCATCCTCCTGATCGGCTGCCCCTGCGCCCTTGTGATCTCGACGCCGGCGGCGATCGCTGCCAGCCTTTCGGCTGGCGCCCGGCGCGGCCTGCTGATGAAGGGCGGCGCAGTGCTGGAGAATGTCGGCAAGGTCACGGCCGCCGCCTTCGACAAGACCGGCACGCTCACCGAGGGCAAGCCGAAGGTGACCGACATTGTCGGCTTCGGTCGATCGGAGGCTGAGGTGCTGCGCCTCGCCGCTGCGCTGGAGCAGGGATCAAGCCATCCGCTTGCTCACGCCATCTTGGAACGAAGCACGGCCGACGGTGTTGCCATCCCCAACATCGCGACGGTGAATGCGGTCGGCGGCAAGGGGCTCGAAGGGACCGTCGATGGTATCGAGCTTTTCTTCGGCTCGCCGAAGGCGGCCGCCGAGCGGGCACCGATGACAGCCGATGAGAAGGCGCGTGTCTCCGCCCTCAACGACGAAGGCAAAACTGTCTCGGTGCTCGTGGCCGGCGGGCAGATCGCCGGTGCTATCGCCATGCGCGACGAGCCGCGACCGGATGCGGCGGCCGGCGTCAAGGCACTGACGGATGCCGGCCTCCGCGTCGTCATGCTGACCGGCGATAACCGCCGCACGGCGGAAGCGATCGGACGCCAGTTTGGTATGGAGGTTCGGGCCGAACTGCTGCCCGAGGACAAGCAACGCATCGTGCGGGAGCTGAAGGCCGAGGGCTTCAACGTTGCCAAGATCGGCGACGGCATCAACGACGCGCCGGCGCTGGCCGCTGCCGATATCGGCATTGCCATGGGTGGCGGCACGGACGTTGCCCTTGAGACAGCCGATGCCGCGGTCCTGCATGGCCGGGTGGGCGATGTGGCGGCGATGATCCGGCTGTCTCGCGCGACGATGCGCAACATCGTCCAGAACATCACCATCGCGCTTGGTCTGAAGGCCGTCTTCCTGGTGACGACGATCATTGGGGTCACCGGCCTGTGGCCCGCCATCCTGGCCGACACCGGCGCCACCGTGCTCGTCACCATGAACGCTTTGCGTCTGCTTCGGCCCGTGCGAGCCGCTTGAACCACCAAAAAGTGCCCAAAAGAGCACCGGCGACACCTGTTGTCGCCGGTTTTTCGCGTCCAAGTGCCTGTGTATATTCACGCTGGACTCTCACCAGCGATCTGATGAGAGTATAAGGAGATCGCGGTTGAGGGCTTCCGCCCCGAAAAATCGATGATAAACTTAGACCAAATGGTAAAAAAATCGCCGGCACGGTTTCTGGGAAGAATGCCGAAGCGGGCCAGTTTGGGGATCGCAAGGCCAATATGGATAATATTGCCATCGAACTGCGTGGGATCGACAAGAGCTTCGGTCCGGTCCACGCCAACAAGAACATCAATCTAAAGGTCCGCAAAGGGACGATCCACGGCATCATTGGCGAAAACGGTGCAGGAAAATCGACCCTTATGTCGATCCTCTACGGCTTCTATCAGGCCGATAGCGGTGAGATCCTCGTCGACGGCAAACCTGTCGCCATCCGTGATCCGAATGCGGCGATCGCTGCCGGCATCGGCATGGTCCACCAGCACTTCATGCTGGTCGAGAACTTCACGGTTCTAGAAAACATCATGCTCGGCGCCGAGGATAGCCAGATCCTCAACAAGGGCATTGCCAAGGCGCGCGTCGAGTTGAAGCGACTGGAGCGTGAGTACGCGCTGGAAGTCGATCCCGATGCAGTCATCGAGGAATTGCCGGTCGGTTTGCAGCAGCGGGTCGAGATCCTGAAGGCGCTCTATCGCCGGGCCGATATCCTGATCTTGGACGAGCCGACCGGCGTGCTGACGCCGGCCGAGGCCGATCACCTCTTCCGCGTGCTCGAGCAATTGAAGAACCAGGGCAAGACCGTCATTCTGATCACCCACAAGCTGCGCGAGATCATGGCGATCACCGACGAGGTCTCGGTCATGCGTCGAGGCGAGATGGTGGCGACGCGCACGACGGCCGAAACTTCGGTCGAAGAACTCGCCGAGCTCATGGTCGGGCGCCGCGTGCTCTTGCGTGTCGAGAAGGGCGAGGCGAAGCCCGGCGAGGTCAAGCTCGCGGTCGACGGGCTGACCGTCAAGGATGGCCGTGGGGTCACCATGGTCGACAACGTCTCGTTCAACCTCAGAGCTGGCGAGATTGTCGGCATCGCCGGTGTTGCCGGCAATGGCCAGTCGGAACTGCTGGAAGCGATCTCCGGTATCCGCCGCGCCATTTCCGGCTCGGTACTCCTGAACGGCAAGCCGATCGATGTCACCGGGCGCGCCGATCCCTCCGAACTGCGCGATCGTGGCCTCGCCCACGTACCGGAAGACCGCCACCATGTCGGCCTCGTCCTGAAGTTCGAGGAATGCGAAAACGCGATCCTCGGCTACCACCACGACAAGCGTTACCTCAACGGCGTGTTTCTCAACATCGACGCGATCCGCAAGGACGCCGAACAGCGCATCGCCGAGTACGACATTCGCCCGCCGAACCCGCGGCTGAAGACGGCGAATTTCTCCGGCGGCAACCAGCAGAAGATCGTGCTGGCACGCGAAATGGAGCGTGGCCCCGATGTTCTGATCATCGGCCAGCCGACGCGTGGCGTCGATGTCGGCGCCATCGAATTCATCCATAGGCGAATCATCGAGATGCGCGACCAGGGCATGGCAGTCCTCCTGGTCTCCGTCGAACTCGATGAAATCCGCGCCCTGTCGGACCGTATCCTGGTCATGTTTGCCGGCCGTGTCGTCGGCGAGCGCGATCCCGATGCGACCGAGGGCGAACTGGGCCTTTTGATGGCCGGTGTTGAAGGCCGCAAGGAGGCCGCAGAATGAGCTCCCCCTATGCTAAGCTCCCAGGCTGGGTCGAGTATGGCCTCATCCCGCTGGTCAACCTCGCGGTTGCCTTCCTTATGGCCGGCCTTGTCGTGCTGCTCGTCGGTGAAAACCCGCTGGAAGCAGCCTATCACCTGATCAACGGTGCCTTCGGCCGCGGCGAGTATCTCGGCTTCACGCTCTATTACGCCACCACCTTCATCTTCACCGGCCTTGCGGTGGCTGTCGCCTTCCATGCCGGCCTCTTCAACATCGGCGGCGAAGGCCAGGCCTATGTCGGCGGCATCGGCGTTGCGCTCGCCTGCCTCTGGCTCGATCAGACGATGCCCTGGTTCGTCGTCTTCCCGCTGGCAATTCTCGGATCGGCCTTCTTCGGCGCCGCCTGGGCCTTCCTGCCCGGCTGGCTGCAGGCCAAGCGTGGCAGCCACATCGTCATCACGACGATCATGTTCAATTTCATCGCCTCGAGCCTGATGGTCTATCTCCTGACCCGCGTGTTGAAGCCGCTCGGCTCGATGTCGCCGCAGACCCGCACCTTCGCCGAAGGTGGACAATTGCCGAAGCTCGACTGGCTGCTTGCCATCTTTGGGCTGGATATCGGCACGGCGCCCTTCAACGTCTCGTTCCTGCTGGCGCTTGTGGCGGCCTTCTGTGTCTGGCTTTTGATCTGGCGCACCAAGCTCGGCTACGAAATGCGCACCATGGGCCACAGCCCCTCGGCCGCGCGCTATGCCGGCATGAGCGAAAGCCGCATCACCGTGATCACCATGATGATTTCGGGTGCTCTCGCGGGCATGATGGCGCTCAACCCGATCATGGGCGAGCAGGGCCGTATGCAGCTCGATTTCGTGCAGGGCGCCGGTTTCGTCGGTATTGCCGTTGCGCTGATGGGGCGTTCGCATCCCGCAGGCATCATCCCGGCCGCTGTCCTCTTCGGCATGCTCTATCAGGGTGGTGCTGAAATCTCCTTCGAAATGCCGTCGATCTCCCGCGACATGATCGTCATCATCCAGGGCTTGGTCATCCTCTTTGCCGGTGCGCTTGAAAACATGTTCCGGCCTGCGATAGCGCGGCTTTTTGCGGCATCCAGCCGGCGCGCTGCCGTCGTTGCTCAGACCAAGGGAGCTTGAGCCATGGATTTCTTCCACGTCATCGTGGTGCTCCTTGAGTCCACCATCCGCGTTTCCGTTCCGCTGATCTTTGCAGCGCTTGCCGGGCTCTTCACCGAGCGGGCCGGTATCTTCGATATCGGCCTTGAAGGTAAGATGCTCGGTGCGGCCTTTGCAGCAGGCGCTGTCGCTGCGGTTACCCAATCGGTCTGGATGGGCCTGCTTGCGGCCATTCTGATCTCGGTCGCGCTGTCGCTGGTGCACGGTTATGCCTCGATCACCCAGCGCGGCAACCAGATCGTTTCCGGTGTCGCGATCAACTTCATCGTTGCCGGCTCGACGGTCATCCTCGGTGAGGCCTGGTTCCGCCAGGGCGGCCGTACGCCGGCGCTTGGAGAAGGGTCGCGCTTCCAGACGATCACCTTCCCCTATGCCGACAGCATCCGCGAGATCCCGATCCTCGGCCCGGTCTACTCGGACCTGCTGTCGGGCCATTTCCTGCTGACCTACGTCGCTTTCGCCATGGTGCCGATCAGCTGGTGGATCCTCTACCGCACCCGCTTTGGTCTGCGCCTGCGCGCAGTCGGCGAAAATCCGGGTGCTGTCGATACGGCCGGCATTTCGGTGATCTGGATGCGTTACCGCGCCGTCATCTGCTGCGGCATCCTGTGTGGCTTTGCTGGCGCCTACCTCTCGCTGGCGATGACCGCCGGCTTCGTCAAGGGCATGACCGCCGGCAAGGGGTACATCGCGCTTGCGGCGCTGATCTTTGCAAAGTGGCGACCGTTCAACATCATGCTCGCCTGCCTGCTCTTTGGTTTCCTCGATGCGCTCGCCATTCGCCTTCAGGGCAATCCTCTGCCGCTGATCGGCCAGGTGCCGGTGCAGCTGATGCAGGCGCTGCCCTACATCCTCACCGTGATCCTGCTTGCAGGCTTCATCGGTAAGGCCATCCCGCCGAAGGCCGGCGGCGTCCCCTATGTCAAGGAGCGCTAGAACCATGGAAAAGGAACTGTTCGAAGCCGCACGCGAGGCCATGGCCAAGGCGCATGCGCCCTATTCGAAGTTTCCGGTCGGCGCGGCGATCCGTGCCGAAGACGGCAAGATCTACACCGGCGCCAACATCGAGAACCTGTCGTTTCCTGAAGGCTGGTGCGCAGAGACCACGGCCATCAGCCATATGGTCATGGCCGGTCAGCGCAAGATCATGGAAGTGGCCGTCATTGCCGAGAAGCTGGCGCTTTGCCCGCCTTGCGGCGGCTGCCGGCAGCGGCTGGCGGAGTTTTCTGGCGCAAGCACGCGGATCTTCCTGTGCGACGAGACCGGCGTGAAAAAGACCCTGGCGCTGTCGGACCTGCTGCCGCACAGCTTCGAGACCGAGATCCTCGGATGACTGCGGCCGCTGAATTGCTGAAAGCCCGGCTTGGAGGCCTTTCTCCGCGCTACGGCATCGTGCTCGGTTCCGGGCTCGGCTCGCTGGTCGATGCCGTGGATGAAACGCTGCGGCTTTCCTATGCCGACATACCCGGGTTCCCGGTCAGCAGCGTCTCCGGTCATGCCGGCGAACTCGTCGCTGGAACCCTCTCCGGCGTTCCTGTTGTGATGCTCTCCGGCCGCGTGCACTACTATGAGCAGGGCGATGCCAATGCGATGCGCGTGCCGCTGGAAACCCTGAAGGCGCTCGGCGTCGAGTGCCTGGTGCTGACCAATTCCGCCGGCTCGCTCCGCGAGGATCTGCCGCCGGGATCGGTGATGCGGATTTCCGACCACATCAACTATTCGGGCTTCAACCCGCTGATCGGCGTGGAAAGCGACGATCGCTTCGTCGGCATGACCAATGCCTATGATGCCGACCTCGCCGGAAGAATGCAGGAGAGCGCCGAACGCCTGGGCATTCCGCTACTTGGCGGCGTTTACATGTGGTTCTCCGGCCCAAGCTTCGAAACGCCGGCCGAAATCCGCATGGCGCGCATCCTGGGTGCCGATGCCGTCGGCATGTCCACGGTTCCGGAAGTCATTCTCGCCCGGTTCTTCGGCTTGAGGGTCGTCGCCGCTTCGGTGATCACCAATTTCGGCGCCGGCATGACCGGTGGCGAGATCAGCCACCACGAGACCAAGGACATGGCGCCCGTCGGTGGCAAGCGGCTTGCCGCGATCCTCGCCGATATGATTGCAGCCGACGCGGTGCGCGGGTGACGATGCTTCCCCAGGAGACAATCAGGCGCAAGCGCAACGGCGAACGCCTCTCGCCGGCCGAGATCGCGGATTTCGTCCGCGGCCTGTCGGACGGCTCGATTTCCGAAGGGCAGGTCGCTGCCTTCGCCATGGCGGTCTGGTATTCCGGAATGAGCCGCGACGAGACCGTGGCGCTGACGCTGGCGATGCGCGACTCCGGCGAAACACTCGACTGGAGCGCCATCGGTCGCCCGATCGCCGACAAGCATTCGACCGGCGGCGTCGGCGACAACGTCTCGCTGATGCTGGCGCCGATCGTTGCAGCCTGCGGTCTTGCCGTGCCGATGATTTCGGGTCGCGGGCTGGGCCATACCGGCGGTACGCTCGACAAGCTCGAATCCATACCCGGCTACGATATCCAACCTTCGGCGAGCGTGTTCCGCAGGACAGTCGACGAGATCGGCTGCGCAATCATCGGCCAGACGGCAAACCTGGCGCCGGCAGACAAGCGGCTTTACGCGATCCGCGACGTGACCGCGACCGTCGATTCCGTGCCGCTGATCACCGCTTCGATCCTGTCGAAGAAGCTTGCGGCCGGCCTTCACTCTCTCGTGCTCGACGTCAAGCTCGGCAATGGCTCCTTCATGAGCGATGCCAGGGAAGCGGAAGTGCTTGCGCGCTCGCTAGTCGATGTCGCCAACGGGGCCGGCGTTCGTACCTCGGCGCTTCTGACCGACATGAACGAGCCGCTCGCCGATGCTGCCGGCAATGCGTTGGAGATCGACAATTGCCTGGCGTTCCTTCGGAATGAGAAGAAGGGCACCCGGCTCGAAACGGTCGTCCTGGCCTTTGCTGCCGAAATGTTGGTGGCGGGGGGCGTTGCTGGTGATGCCGAGCAGGGTGAAGCGCTGGCAAGCAAGGCGCTTGGCAGCGGAGCGGCACTCGAGCGCTTCGGAAAAATGGTGCACGCGCTCGGCGGCCCGGCGGACTTCGTCGAGCGCTCGGTGGACTATCTCGGGCGTGCGCCGATCATCTTGCCGGTCGAAGCGAAGCAGTCCGGCTATCTTGCAGCCTGTGAGACCCGTGAACTGGGCATGGCCGTCATTGCGCTCGGCGGCGGGCGGTCACATCCGGATGACAGGATCGATCATCGGGTCGGCTTCGATGCGTTGAAGCCGCTCGGTACGCGGATCGAGAAGGGCGACCTGATCGCCTTCGTTCATGCGGCTGATCACGACAAAGCAGAGGCAGCTCGACATCGTCTGCACGAACTCTACACGATCGATGATATGCAGCCGGCGAACCGTTCGCCAGTACTTGCAAAGATCACCTGACGAGGTGCAGGGCGCCATCCTCGACCCGGAAGGATGACAGCCGGTTGAGGAACGTCATGCCGATGAGCGTGCCGGAAAGCGCTTTGTCCGGCAGCACCACTGCCTGAACGTCGCGTACCGATATGCCGCCGATCTCGATCCGGTTCAGTATAGCCGGGGCGGCTTCGACAACGCCATTGGCGGTATTGACGCGAGCCGTGAAGGAAAGCGTGCTTGGTGCAAGACCGAGCCGGCGTGCGGTCGACAGGTTGATGGCGATGCTGCTGGCGCCGGTGTCGACCAGGCCGCGTTCGCTCCGGCCGTTGATGCGGAAAGTGCCGAAGAAGTGGCCCCTGCCGTCGGCATCGAGCACGACGCTTCGCCCCGCCGCATATTTTGCCGCTGTCGTTGGCGGGGCTGCAGCTTCTTTGGCAGCGGTTTTCTCGCCGCTTTGCTTCAGGGCAGTCGTTGCCAGGTGCGGGACCACCATGGCTGCAAGCGCGGCCACACCTGCCAATGCGAGCAAACGGACGAGCATCGACATCACCCCCTTAGTGGCATCGGCTGCAGCAAACTCAAATTGCTGCCGAGACCTTCTTCGCGCCCGAAAAGGAGGCGCGATTGCTATTGGGCAGTAGACCGGACAACGCCTAAGGCGACATAAAAAAGCCGCCGGAATCCGGCGGCCTTCTCGTGCATTTGCAATCCTGGTTAAGGATCAGGAAATCATTTGGTGCCGTACATGCGGTCACCCGCATCGCCGAGGCCGGGCATGATGTAGCCGAGTTCGTTGAGGTGGCTGTCGATCGAGGCCGTATAGATCGGCACATCCGGGTGCGCGCTCTGGAAATTGCGGATGCCCTCGGGAGCAGCCAGCAGACAGAGGAAGCGGATGTTCTTGGCGCCGCGCTCCTTCAGCTTGTCGATCGCCGCGATCGACGAATTGCCGGTGGCAAGCATCGGGTCGACGACGATGATAAGGCGTTCGGACAGGCTTTCCGGCGCCTTGAAGTAATACTCCACCGCCTCCAGCGTCTCATGATCACGATAGACGCCGATGTGCGACACGCGGGCCGACGGCACCAGCTCGAGCATGCCTTCGAGCAACCCATTGCCGGCGCGCAGGATCGAGGCGAAAACGAGCTTCTTGCCCTCGAGGATCGGCGAGTCGATTTCCTGCAGAGGTGTCTCGATGCGTTCCATCGTCAGTTCGAGATCGCGTGTTACCTCATAGCAGAGCAACGTCGAGATCTCACGGAGAAGCCGGCGGAAACCTGCGGTCGAGGTCTCCTTCTTGCGCATGATGGTCAGCTTGTGCTGCACAAGCGGATGATCGATCACTGTAACGCCGTTCATGGCTCACCTTCCCGGATTTTTTGTATCCGTCCTTTTTCCATGGAATGCTTCATCGCCGCAAGGGTATTGGCCGGCCGGAGCGCGTCATCCCCAGCCGTCGGATGATAATCCGGCGCCGCGGTTTCCAGGGCATCCCGCTTTCAAGCGTCACCGCTTGAAGCCGAAAGACGCTCTGGCATCAAAGGCCAGAGCGAACTTGGTGCGTTCATCTGAACGCAGGGCGCTCTAGATTCGCGTAAGCAGCCGCTGGCGCGTCTCTTCGTCGACGAAGGCGGCTTCGATCGCCGTGCGGGTCATGCCGTTGATCTCCTCGTCGCTAAAGCCCATGACCGCAGAGGCGATGTCGTACTCCTGAGCGAGCGAGGTATGAAAGAACGGCGGGTCGTCGGAGTTGAGCGTGACGCGCACACCGGCCTCCTGCAGTGCCCGGAGCGGATGCGACGCAAAGTCCGGGAAGACCTGCAGCGAGATGTTGGAGCCGGGGCAGACTTCGAGCACGACTCCGGCGTCGGCAAGGCGCCGCACTAGGTCCATGTCCTCGATCGCCCGGACGCCGTGGCTGATGCGCGAAGGGCGCACTTGGTCAAGCGCGTCACGCACGCTGAAGGCGCCCGAGAGTTCGCCCGCGTGGATCGTCAGGCCAAGGCCTGCGTCACGCACAATATCGAAGGCGCGGGCAAAATCGGCCACCTGGTGCATGCGCTCTTCGCCGGCAAGGTTGAAGCCGGTGACGAGCGCATGTTCCCGCTTGGCTGCAAATTCCGCGGTCTTGATTACGGACTCCGGGCCGAGATGGCGAATGCCTGTGATCAGCATGCGCGATTCGATACCGGTCTTTTGCCTGGCGGCCTCCATACCGGCGGCAAGGCCCTCGAGGTAGGCTTTGGCGCCGAGGCCGATCGTGTTGCCGTGGTCGGGAGACACGATGATTTCGCTGTAGATCGTGCCGGCCTCGGAAAGCTCCGTCAGATAGGCTTCGGCGAGCAGTGCATAGTCTTCCTCGGTCCGAAACAGCGAGGCGATGGCGTCGTAGCATTTCACGAAGCTGGTGAAGTCTTCCCAGACATAGGCCCTGTCCCGGATGATCGCGCTGGTGTCGATGCCATATTTCTCGGCCTGCGCGAGCGCCAGCTCAGGCGGCGTCGCGCCTTCGATGTGGCAATGCAGCTCCGCCTTCTTCAGATGTGCGGTCAAATGAGGCTTCTCCCATGGTGGCCCGGCGCGATGCCGAGATGCTTGGCAACGGATTCACCGATATGTGCGAAGGTGTTGGCAACGCCGAGCGAGCGGCTGCGCAGCGACGGTCCGAACATCAGCACCGGCACCCGCTCCCGCGTGTGGTCGGTGCCGCGCCAGGTCGGGTCGCAACCGTGGTCGGCCGTCAGGATAACGATGTCGGTGGGCTGCAGGCGGCGGTCGAGATCCGGAAGGCGGGCATCGAAGGCTTCGAGTGCTGCCGCGTAACCGGCGACGTCGCGGCGATGGCCGTAGAGCATGTCGAAATCGACGAAATTGGTGAAGACCAGGCTGCCATCCTCGGCCTCGTCAATGGCCGCGAGACTTGCGTCGAACAGCGCCATGTTGCCGTCGGCCTTCGTCAGCTTCGTCACGCCCTGGTGGGCGAAGATGTCGCCAATCTTGCCGATCGCGTGAACCGTGCGCCCTGCTTCCGTCAGCCGGTCGAGGATTGTCGGTTCTGGCGGCAGCACGGAATAATCACGGCGATTGCCGGTGCGGGTGAAGGTCTGCGGGCTGGTGCCGACGAAGGGGCGGGCGATCACACGGCCGATATTGTAGTCGTCGACCAGGCGGCGGACCGTCTGGCAAAGCTCAAGCAGGCGCTCGAGGCCGAAGCTCTGCTCATGCGCAGCGATCTGGAAGACCGAGTCTGAAGAGGTGTAGCAGATCGGCTTGCCGCTGCGCATATGCGCCTCGCCGTGGCGGGCGATGATGTCGGTGCCGGAAGCATGGCAATTGCCGAGGATGCCGGGAACGTTGCCTTCGCGGCAGATGGCTTCGACGAGCTCGGGCGGAAAGGCATCGCCTTCAGCCGAAAAATAACCCCAATCGAACATGACCGGCGTGCCGCCGATTTCCCAGTGGCCGGAGGGCGTGTCCTTGCCGCGAGAGACCTCGCTCGCGGCGCCAAAAGCACCATAGACCCGATTGGGCACCGGCATGCCCTGGGGAATGGTGCCGTTGGCGAGCTTTGCTGCGTGAAGGAGGCCGAGGGCGGACATGTTCGGTAGATTGAGCGGGCCTTCGCGCAAGCCGATCCGATCTGCGGCGCCGGCGGCGCAGAGCTCGGCTATGTGTCCGAGCGTGTTGGCGCCCAGGTCACCATAGGCTTCGGCATCCGGCGCGCCGCCTATGCCGAAGGAATCGAGAACGAATAGAAACGCACGCGCCATGATGCACCTGACAGCCGAAGCGCTCGCATCGCGCTCCGGAAGCTTCTGGAGAAACGCGACGACGCCGGAGGCGCGCGGCGCGCACAATCCCGAAGGGATAACGCTGCGCACGGCGCAATGCAATTGCGCCGGATCGTTGCCCGATCAGCAATCAGTGCATTTTATTGTTTGGGCGAGACGCGATTGGAAGTAGGCCGTCTTGGAGAGGTCTATCGTCTTTGCCGTGGCCTGAAGGCTCGGAGCGTAGAGCAGCAGTTCATGCGGTACGGTCAGCTCCGTCCGGATGACAAAGGACTTGTTGGCCGTGAACTGGCCGGGCAGGGTGACCTTCGAATTGACGGTGTACGGAACTCCGCCGGCCTGATCGCGCGACCAGATGATGGTCCCCTCATTGGTACTCGAGACCTCTATACCGGTGATCTTCAGCGTGTAGTTCGCGTTCCCATAGGGTTGGAGAATACTCTTTGCGATGTTCGGGACTTTGGCGAGGAAGGCTTTGTTGACTTCCGATTGCTGTGCGATGATGTCGGCGACGGCGCTTGCGGCGCGGGCCGTCTTGCTTGCGACCGTAAAACCGACCGAAAGCTCGAAGGCGCCGAGATAGGTTACGATCAGCAAGGGTGCGACGATCGCAAATTCAACGGCTCCCACGCCGCGCCTGTCCCGCCGCAGCGCGTGAAACATGGCAGAAACCGCTTGAAGGCGCAGGATCTTTTGCTTCGCAATGTGCTTCACGGCGCACCTCACTCGCTCTCGTTTCGGAAGGTGGCCGTTGCCACCATGAGATAGTCCTTCGGCATGCTCGCACCGGCGGGCCGCAAGTTGGTGACGAACGGCCTGACGAGGTCGGTGATCACGCTCCACCGATAGTAGGCACGCACCACGTTGAAGGTACCCGGACCGCCGGGAGCAAACTTGAAGTCGCCCGTATCAATATCTGTCGAGCCGACCTTGCGCGGGATGTTCACAGGGAATTTGCTGAGATCCGAGACCGCCCGGACGTCCAGGTAGAACTGCGAGGGCTGGTTTGCTTCAGTGGCGGAGCATCTCATCAGGACCGAGATTTCGTTGCAGAAGGCCTGGCGAAACTGCGTTTGAGTCATGTCGGTGGCCTTCCCTCGTTGGAAGGTAATCTGACCGGTGCGGACCTTGCGCGCCATTGTCTCGGTTGCGTTCGCCAGGAGCTGGTCGCCGTAGAAAGCGGCAAAGGTTTCGAGCGAGGCGAAAATCACAACAAAGAAGGGTAGCGCGAGGATGGCGAACTCGATGCTCGTCGTGCCTTTGCGGTTGCGGATGAAGCGGCGCAGAATGCCTTTTCGCCTGATATCAGGCTCGCTCGCACGTTCGATTGCCTGCTCGATGTTCATTGTGCCGTCCCATCATGTTACGCCAGACGGGCGGCAGATTATGGAGCAACCGTTGATATTTCGTTCCCGCAGTTCATGTGCATTTTAACGAATCGCGGGTCTGAACCCATAAAATTCAGTTGGTGCTACCTGTGGTTTTACGTTCTGCGTGTCGTTCACAATTTGGCGTACAGGAGAGCACGGTACGCGACGTCTGCTTGTAGACGCGCACGGTGTTGCCTTCGTCGATCGACACCAGAATCCGCTCATCGACAATGGCGTTTCCATCCTGGTCGAGGATGACCAGATTGGTCGTGCCAAAATTGCGGCCGGTGATGACGATGGTTCGGGCGTCGGCAACCGTAGCGTCTGCGACTTCGGCATTGCCGATGATGACCTTGCTGACCGGACGGTCGAGTTTGAGCACGCGCGCGTGGTCCATGTAGACTCGCATCATGTCATTCTCTGCGCCAGCGGCAACCACCGGAGCGAGCGATGCGATCACGAATGCAAACAGGGTGGCTCGGCCGGTCGCGAATGGCATGGTCATGGCGGGTCCTTGAGGTGGTGCTCACGCCATACTCCCTCGTCTTGGTGAATGAACCGTTAAATCCCTCGTTTCGAGACCGGACGGGTGCTGCGCCGTTTTCTGTTCGTTTACCCAATAATCAGGGATGCGCCGTTAACTCGTCGGTAACCGCCTTCTTTAAGTCGATGGAAATGCGCCAGGACTAGGTTGAGGCCATCCGATCAACGGCAACAGTTGGCGGAAGTGCTGAACAACAAATGTGAAGTAGGAGAATCATCATGAAGAAGATTTTTGCCCGTCTGATGAAGGACGAGTCCGGCGCGACCGCTATCGAGTACGGCCTGATCGCCGCCCTCATCTCGGTTGCCCTCATTGCTGGCGCAAGCACCCTGGGCAACGCGCTCAACACCACGTTCGACGGCCTGGGCACCAAGCTTACGGATAGCACGGGCAGCCTCTAATTGGACTGGCCGGTTCAAGCGGGGAGACATTCGCATGGCGAAGATTTTCCGCTGCTTGCGGCGGGATGACAGCGGCGCAACTGCCATCGAGTATGGCCTGATCGCGGCGCTCGTTTCCGCAGCCCTGATCGCTGGTGCAACCACGCTTGGCAATACCCTCGATTCCGCGCTTAACAAGATCGGATCGAATATTGCGACAAGCGGCAAGATCTAACGAACCGGTCCCGCAATAGACTGAAATGGAGCCGCTGCAAAAAGCGGCTCCATTGTTATCTGGAACCCCATGGGGAACTAGAGATTACGTGCGCTCTTCTTGGAGGCAGGAACCATGACTGAGGCTGCTATTTTCGTGGTTTTCCCATTTTGCCTTGGGTTTGCAGCCTTTTCAGACCTGCTGACCATGACGATTCCCAATCGCGTTTCGGTGGTGCTTCTGGGCAGTTTTCTTGTCGTGGCGCTGATGGCGGGACTCGATTTCGGGGAGATCGGCCTGCATATGGCTGCGGCCCTGGCTGTCTTTGCCGTGTGCTTCGGCCTGTTTGCTGCAAATGTCATGGGCGGCGGCGACGCCAAGCTCTTGACTGCCAGCGCCGTCTGGTTCGGGTTCACCCCGTCTTTGACCGCTTTTCTGCTCTACGTCGCCATTTTCGGAGGCTTGCTGACGCTTGCGATCCTGATGTTGCGCCGGCAGGAAAACACGATACTGGCGAGTGGCATCCCGGTTCCGCAGCTCTTGCTGACGGCCAAGAAGATCCCCTATGGCGTCGCAATCGCGCTCGGCGGCTTTGCTGCCTATCCGGCTTCACCGCTTATGGAGGCGGCCTTTGCGCGCCTTTCCTAAGGGTCGGGCGCAGGGCGTCACCTTTCGTTAACTCTCCTCATAAGCAATCCGTTAACTATAATTACACCAATTCCTGATCAATCTGACCCTGGCAATTTTTCGGGGCTCGGAAACGATCATGAAACCGGTTCGCATCATCATACTGGCGGTGGCCGTTCTATCGGCTGCAATGGCTGGTCTATTGGCGATGAAACTGACGCGCGCACCTGCGCCGTTGACCGCCGAGCCTCTGATCGAGCGGGCCCCGACTATCAACGTCCTGGTTGCCAGCAAGAGCCTGCCTGTCGGATCGCGCCTGGGCGGGGATTCCATCCAGTGGATGGCCTGGCCGAAGGACGGAGTGGTTGACGGCCTCATCACCGACGAAAATCAACCGTCAGCAATCGACGACCTCACTGGAGCCGTCGTGCGCTTGCCGATCTTCAACGGCGAGCCGGTCCGTCACGAAAAGGTTGCAGACTCGTCCAACCGCATCATGTCGTCGCTGCTGCCGGCAGGCAAACGCGCCGTTGCGACGGAAATCACCGTCGCCACCGGTGCCGGTGGCTTCATCCTTCCGAACGACCGGGTCGACGTCATCATGGTCCGCAAGGGCGGTGGTGAACTCTACCTGACCGAAACGGTCCTCAGCAACGTCCGTGTCCTGGCAATCGATCAGCAGGTCGAGGAGAAGGAGGACGGCACGAAAGCTGTCGTCGGCACTACGGCCACGCTGGAGCTGACGCCCGACCAGTCGAAAGTAATGACGGTCGCGCAGCAAATGGCCGAGCGCATTTCATTGGCGCTCCGAAGCGTCGCCGACGCACAGGAATCTGACACCGACGCCGCAGACTATCTGTTGAGCGGCGACGGCCAGCCGAGCATCCAGGTCATCAAGTCCGGGTCCATCGTCAAGAGCGATGGCGCCGTCGGCCAGACACAGCAGTAACCAGGTTAGAACGGGGCATAAGGTGAAACGGAGCGGAAACAAATTTCGGGCGTCTGTCGCAGCCGGTTTATCGTTCTGCCTGGCGTTTTCTGGCATGTACCTGCCGGTGCCGTCGGTCGCTCTGGCGGCCGCTTCTTCGGTCGTACGGATCGTCGAAAGCGGTCCTGGCGTGAAGAAGAAGGTCAGCCTCGGGTTGAACAAGGCCGTGGTCGTCGACCTGCCTTCGGACGCGCACGATATTCTCGTGGCGGATCCGTCGCTGGCCGATGCCGTGACGCGCACCTCGCGGCGCATCTACCTCTTCGGCAAGTCCGTCGGCCAGACCAACATCTTCGTCTTCGGTCCGAATGGCGAGGAGATCGTCAGTCTTGATATCGAAGTCGAGCGCGATATCGCCAACCTTCAGTCGAATTTGCGTCGCTTCATTCCGGACGCCGAGATCAATGTCGAGATCATCTCCGACAACATTGTGCTCACCGGAACAGTGCGAACACCGCTCGATTCCACCCGCGCCGTCGATCTTGCCAAGGCCTTCCTCCAGGGCGGTGAGGCGACCACGCGTAACATCACCGCCCAGGGTAACAATGGCGATGCCGACATCTTCGCCGAAGACCGGCAGATTTCGCAGATCGTCAACCTGCTGACGATCGACGGCGATGACCAGGTCAACCTCAAGGTCACGGTTGCCGAAGTCAGCCGCCAGGTGCTGAAGCAGCTCGGTTTCAACGGCCGCGTCAGCGACGGCGAAAGCGGCATCGGTTTCCGCAATCCGGCCAACCTCGGCGATGCGGTCGGTGTCGGTGTCAACGCGATTGCTAAAGGGACGATCGGCGGAACGACGATCTCGAGCTACATCAATGCGATGGAGCAAGCGGGCGTGATGCGCACGCTGGCCGAGCCGAGCCTGACGGCGATTTCCGGGCAGGAAGCAAAGTTCTATGTCGGCGGTGAATTCCGCATGGCGGGAACACAGGAAGTCACGACTGACAAGGATACCGGCGAAGACAAGGTCACGCGCGAAGTCAATGACGTCGAATACGGTATCCGCCTCAACTTCAAGCCCGTCGTCCTGGGCCCAGGGCGTATCAGCCTGCAGATCGAGACGAACGTCTCGGAACCCACCTATGAGGGATCGGTTGTCACCGGCAACGGCAAAGCCAGCGTTCCGGGCAACACTTTCCTCGGGATCCGCAGGCGCGAGGCTTCGACCAGCGTCGAACTGCCGTCCGGCGGCTCGATCGTGATCGCCGGCCTCGTCCAGGACAACATCCGCCAGGCGATGTCCGGCCTGCCGGGAGCGGCGAAGATCCCGATCCTCGGAACGCTGTTCCGCAGCAAGGATTTCGTGCGCAACGAGACCGAGCTCGTCATCATTGCTACGCCCTATCTGGTCCGTCCCGTCGCCAGAAGCGCGATCTCCCGGCCTGACGACAATTTCAATCCGGCCAATGATCTCGACAGCTACTTCCTTGGCCGCGTGAACCGCATCTACGGACGGCCGGAGGCGGCCGCTCCGGCTGGGCGCTACCACGGCAATGTCGGCTTCATCTACAAATAGGTCGGGTCATGACGCTTCGAACCGGTTCCCACCAGAATTCTGAAAGGCCGACTGCCATGCCCCTGAGCACATCCAGCGCCTTCATGCGATGCACGAGCCGCGTGGCCATGCTGGCCATCGCCGGCATCTTTCTTGCGAGCTGCGGGACGAAGGACAATCTCGCTACCGGCTCTATTCCGGACGACTACCGCACGAGACATCCGATCGTGCTTGCCGAAGGCGAACGCGCCATCGACATCCCGATCGCATCGGGCGACCGTCGGCTGACCCAGGGCACACGCGATGTTATCGCTGGGTTCGCTTCCGAGTATCGCAATTCGGCAAGCGGCGTGGTCCAGATCATGATGCCGCGCGGCGCGGCCAACAGCCATGCGGCGCAAGCGATGCGCAGGGAAATTCGCGGCGTCCTGGTTGCCGCGGGCGTTCCCGCCAAACGCCTGCTCGAGACGAGCTACGATGCCGGACCTTACGGAGACGCGGCACCGATCCGCCTGAGCTACGTTGCGATTACCGCCCAGACGGCGCCTTGCGGCACCTGGCCGGAGGATCTGAACCTCAACACCATGGAAAACAAGAACTATTACAATTTCGGCTGCGCCTCACAATCGAACCTGGCCGCCCAGATCGCCAATCCGACAGACCTGCTCGGCCCGCGGCAGACGTCGCCGATCGACGCGGAACAGCGTGGCCAGGTGATCAGCGACTGGCGTGGAACCAACAAGAGCGACGGCCCGGTCGTCATCTTCAACTGATAGCGGCGGGATGAAGCGATGAACACGATCGATTACAAGATCGAGACCGGCGGCGAGGGGGACGATCCCTTCTTCGACCAGGTGCGCACGGGCGATCTGGAGCAAGTTCGCCCGCTGCCGCGGATCTCGATCCACGCATTCTGCGAAACCAATGCGATGCAGCAGTTGATGGAGCGTTGCGGGCGGGATCGGCGCATGGCCAAGGTCAGCTTGCGCATCAATAGCGGAAGCATCGACGCGGCCGCAAACATGTTCGCGACCGTATCTACCCCCAATCTCATCATCCTTGAGACATCGACCGAACCGCGGTCGCTGCTGTCGGAGCTTGCACCGCTTGCGGAGGTCTGCGACCCGAGCACCAAGGTGATCCTCGTCGGCAAGCACAACGACATCGGGCTCTATCGCGAGCTCATCCGCAACGGCATTTCCGAATACATGGTCGCACCGGTGTCCATGCCGGACATCCTCACGGCCGTTTCGACGATCTTCGTCGACCCGGATGCCGAGCCGCTGGGCCGCAGCATCGCCTTCATCGGCGCAAAGGGCGGCTGCGGTTCGTCGGTGATCGCGCACAATTGCGCCTGGGGCATTTCCAGCCTCTTCGCGACCGAGACCATTCTCGCCGACCTCGACCTTCCCTATGGCACGGCGAACATCGATTTCGACCAGGATCCGCCGCAGGGCATTGCCGAAGCGGTGTTTGCGCCAGAGCGCCTGGACGAGGTGTTCCTCGATCGGCTGCTGACCAAATGTTCAGACCACCTGTCGCTGTTGGCCGCCCCCTCGATGCTTGACCGCGCCTATGATTTCGAGACCGGTGCCTTCCATCCGATCCTTGAAATCCTGCAGCGCAGCGCCCCCGTTTCCGTTCTTGATATTCCGCATCTGTGGACGGACTGGACCCGGGCCGTGCTCGCAGAAGCCGACGAAGTGGTGATTACGGCGATCCCCGATCTCGCCAGCCTGCGCAATACCAAGAACCTGCTCGATGCCATGAAGAAGCTCCGTCCAAACGACAAGCCGCCGCATCTGGTTCTGAACCAGGTCGGGATGCCGAAACGTCCGGAGATCACGCCGAGCGAGTTCTGCGATTCGTTGGAAACCGAAGCGGTCGCTGTCATTCCCTTTGACGCGGCCCTGTTCGGCAATGCTTCGAACAGCGGACGCATGATCGCGGAAATCGACAAAAAGGCGCCGGCGGCTGAAACGTTCTCACAGCTCGCGCATCTTCTGACCGGCCGGGTAACGATGAAGAAGGCTCGGCGCGGCGGACTTGGAAAGGTGCTTGCCGCGCTCGGCAGGAAATAGACTGGATATAGGATCACGCAAATGTTTGGCAAACGCGGAAACGAAGGCTTCGGCAAGAGCGGTACCCCAGGTCCCGCCGTTCCTCCGCCCGTGGTTGCTGCGCAACCGGTGGCGACCGAACGCCCGGCCGTTCCGGTTCTCGGCGAGCCGACTTCCGTGATCCCGAAGATCCAGCCGACCAGCGCTTCGCCCACCCGGCGTCGCGCCGCGCGAACGGAAGACTATTACGATACGAAGTCGCAGGTGTTTTCGGCGCTGATCGACACGATCGATCTGTCGCAACTCGCCAAGCTCGATACCGAGAGCGCGCGCGAGGAAATCCGCGACATCGTCAACGACATCATCACGATCAAGAACTTCGCGATGTCGATCTCCGAGCAGGAAGAGCTGCTCGACGATATCTGCAACGACGTGCTGGGCTACGGTCCGCTCGAGCCCTTGCTTGCTCGCGACGACATCGCCGACATCATGGTCAATGGTGCCGGTCAGACCTTCATCGAAGTCGGCGGCAAGGTACAGGAATCGGAAATCCGCTTTCGCGACAACGCCCAGCTTCTGTCGATCTGCCAGCGCATCGTCGGCCAGGTCGGCCGTCGTGTGGATGAATCGAGCCCCATCTGCGACGCCCGCCTGCCGGACGGATCGCGCGTCAACGTCATTGCCCCGCCGCTCGCCATCGACGGCACGGCGCTGACCATCCGAAAGTTCAAGAAGGACAAGCTGACGCTGGAGCAGCTCGTCCGCTTCGGCTCGGTAACGGCGGAAGGGGCCGTCCTCCTGCAGATCATCGGCCGCGTCCGCTGCAACATCGTCATTTCCGGTGGTACCGGCTCCGGCAAGACGACGCTGCTCAATTGCCTGACGCGCTATATCGACGCCGACGAGCGGGTCATTACCTGTGAGGACACGGCCGAGCTGCAATTGCAGCAGCCGCATGTCGTGCGCCTGGAAACACGCCCGCCGAACATCGAAGGCGAAGGCGAGATCACCATGCGTGACCTCATCAAGAACTGCCTGCGCATGCGCCCAGAACGCATCATCGTCGGCGAAGTGCGCGGTGCCGAGGTCTTCGACCTGCTTCAGGCGATGAACACCGGCCACGACGGCTCGATGGGGACGATCCACGCCAATACGCCGCGCGAATGCCTGAGCCGTATGGAATCGATGATCGCCTTGGGTGGCTACAGCCTTCCAGCCAAGACCGTGCGTGAGATCATTGCCGGATCGGTTGACGTAATCATTCAGGCATCGCGTCTGCGCGACGGCTCCCGCCGCATTACCCACATCACCGAAGTGGTCGGCATGGAAGGTGACGTGATCATCACGCAGGACCTGATGCGCTACGAGATCGATGGCGAGGACGCCGGCGGACGCATCATTGGCCGCCACACGTCGACCGGCATCGGCCGGCCGCATTTCTGGGATCGCGCCCGCTACTTCAACGAGGACAAGCGTCTGGCCGCCACCCTTGACGCGATGGACAAGAACTAGGAGCTGCGATGTTCGGCATAGACATCACCGTTCTGGCCCTGGCCGCTCTTGTCGCAATATCGGCGGCGGCGCTCGCCTACGGCCTTCTGTTCTCGCGTATCGAAAGCGAAAGGAAGGCGGAAGGCCGCGTCCGCAAGGTCAGCGCGGCCGAAACGGACCGCGCCAAGGTGAAGGCGGCGCGAGACCGCGTCAGCGAGCTGTCGAAGCGACGCAAGTCCGTCCAGGATTCGCTGAAGGAACTCGAGAAGAAGCAGCAGGAGCGCTCTGCCAAGTCTTCCCCTTCGATGAAGGTGCGACTGACGCAGGCGGACCTCTCAATGTCCTTGGGACGCTTCTATCTGTTCAGCGTTCTTTTCGGCGCCTTCGCCTTTCTCGTCGCCCTGGTCATGGGAGCCGGGCCCGCCATAGGCCTCGGCATCGCCGTGATCGCCGCCCTTGGCCTGCCCCGCTGGTTCGTCGGCTTCCTGATCAAGCGACGCTGCAAGAAGTTCCTGGAAGAATTTCCGAACGCTCTCGAGATCATGGTCCGCTCGATCAAATCGGGTCTTCCTCTCAATGACGCACTCCGCCTCATCGCCGCTGACGGGCAGGAGCCGGTGAAGACCGAATTTCGCCGCGTGGTGGAATCACAACAGGTCGGGTTGAGCGTGACCGATGCCTGTGCCCGCATGATCAATAGCATTCCCTTGCCGGAGGTGAACTTCTTCGCGATCGTGATCGCCATCCAGGCACAGGCGGGCGGCAACCTTTCCGAGGCTCTCGGCAACCTGTCGAAGGTTCTGCGCGAGCGCAAGAAAATGAGGGCTAAGGTCAGCGCGATGTCGATGGAGGCCAAGGCGTCGGCCTGCATCATCGGTGCCCTGCCGTTCATCGTTGCCTTGCTGGTTTACCTCACGTCACCCGAATACATGATGGTCCTGTTCACCGACCCACGCGGCCACTTGATTATCGGCCTCGGCCTCTTCTGGATGAGCGTTGGCATCATGGTGATGCGCAACATGATCAATTTCGATATCTGAGGGGGCATCGATGAGCATGGGTCTGATCAAGACGCTGACCGATCCGAACGTTGTCCTGGCCGTTCTGGTTTCGCTTGCCGTGCTCGCGACCTTCTATTCGCTGATCGTGCCGTTCTTCGAACGGGGCGATCTCGGAAAGCGGATGAAGTCGGTTGCAAGCGAGCGGGAACAAATCCGTGCACGTGAACGGGCACGGCTTGCCGATGCGCAGAGCGGCAGGGCGAGCCTGCGTGGCCAAAACAACGCCTCCATTCGCCAGATCGTCGAAAGGCTCAATCTGCGCACGGCGCTCATGGATGACAAGACGGTCAACCGTTTGAAAACGGCCGGCTTCCGCTCACAGAATGCCCTCAATACCTTCCTGTTTGCGCGTTTCTGCCTGCCTTTCCTGTTTCTGCTCGTCGCTCTCGTCTACATCTTCGGACTCGGCAACTTTGTCGAAAAGCCGCTGATGGTGCGTCTCTTCTTTGCGATCGGTTTCGCCTACCTGGGCTTCTATGCGCCGAACATCATCGTCGCGAATGCCGTCTCCAAACGTCAGGCTTCCATCCGCCGCGCTTGGCCGGATGCGCTCGACCTTCTCTTGATCTGCGTCGAATCGGGTGTGTCGATGGAACTCGCCATGCGGCGTGTCGCTGATGAAATCGCAGCCCAGTCGCAGCCATTGGCGGAGGAACTGGTGCTCACGACAGCAGAACTTTCCTTCCTGCCCGAGCGTCGCGCGGCGCTTGAAAACCTCGGTCTTCGCACAGGCCTCGACGAGGTCAGGTCGGTCGTTCAGGCACTCATCCAGGCGGACCGCTACGGCACGCCGATCGCCCAGGCCTTGCGTGTTCTGGCGCAGGAAAGCCGCGATCATCGCATGACGGCAGCCGAGAAGAAAGCGGCCGCGCTGCCGCCGAAGCTGACGGTGCCGATGATCCTGTTCTTTCTGCCCGTGCTGGTCGCCGTCATCCTCGGGCCCGCGGGCATCCAGGTAGCCGACAAGTTCTAGAGGACCGGCGGTCGAGCGTTTTTCGGCGTTAAGGCGGTTCGGCGGATACGTCTTCCCCGTGACCGCGGTAGACGGCCGTCGGCGCTTCGTTCTGACAAGGAAATCGAAAAGGCCGCTTGCGCGTTCGCCTTTGCGAATTTGTGCGGTGGGTTAATTGGCAGCTTTCGCTTCGTCAGCCTTGGCCAACTGCTTCCACGCTCCCTGCTGGGAGAGCATCGAGCGCAGATAGGCGACGTTTGCTTCTGCCTGCTCGCTGGAAAGCTCCTGCCGGGCGATGGTCTCGGCCTCTTGAAAGCGGCCCTGAAGCCCGACGGCCAGTGCGAGGTTCTGGCGCACGCTGCTGTCGGCACCGGGCTGGGCTGCCGCCGATTTGAGGTAGGTTTCGGCCGTGCGGAGATCCTTGGTCAAAAGATAGGACATGCCGAGGTTGGAGAGCACCGACGGTTCGTTCGGCTTGAGTTCGAGCGCTTCGCGGTAGCGCGTGCGCGCCTCCTGCGGGCGTCCGAGCTGGTCGAGGATCGCGCCCTCGGCCGATTTCAGCTTCCAGTCGGGACGATCCGGGGTCTGGGCGCGGCTGATCGTCGCCAGCGCCTGGTCGAGCTGTCCGGCCGCAGCCTGCGCCTTGCCATAGGCGCCGAGCACTTCCCGGTCCGACGGATTGTTGATGGCGACCTGCTGCATGACCGCGAGGGCCTGCTCGTTGCGACCGGTCATGCGCAGGAGGTTGGCGTAGTTGAGCCCCGCTTCGCGATCCCTAGGGTTCTTTTCATAGGCCTGGCCAATGCTTTCGGCCGCCGCCGAAAGCTCGGTCGCCGTCATCGACTGCACCGGCTTCGACGTTCTCGAAATCGAGCCTGTGGTCAGCTCCTTCTTCGGCTGATTGGCGCAGCCGGCAAGCGACAGCGCCACCAGCGCCATCGCCGCGCCCTGGAAGAGATGAGCGGCTTTCAATGGTGAAGTCGTGCGTTTGGCCATGAGTGTCCCCAGCATGCATTCGAGCACCTGGACTTCAGACAACACCGGCGCAACTTTCACTCCAGCAATAATCTGTTAACCCTAACGGAGCGTTAATGACGCGATTCCATCTCTGTCAGCCGAGGACTTTCATGGCTCCCTATCAGTTCATCGAACGGCCGTCGCCGTTCAACACCAGCGCCGGCAAGACCCTGCCGATTTTCGCGGTCACGCCCGCGCATATCGAGACGGGGACGATCGATCCGATCGCGTTGGACTGGGCGCGCAAGGCTGGCTTCACGGCTGAATCCGGCGCGGTGCTGTTGATCCCGTCTGCGGACGGCCATCTCGGCGGCGCACTCTTCGGTCTCGGCAGCAACCCGTCCGAGGCGCCGTTCCTGGCCGGCAAGCTCGCGCGTGCGCTCCCTGCGGGCAAATGGCACATCGAAACCGCGCCGCTCACCGCCAACCGGCTGGCGCTCGGCTACGGCCTCGGCTCCTATCGCTTCGAGCGCTACAAATCTGGCAAGGGCGAGCCGCCGACGCTGCTGATCCCCGCTGACGCCGATGCGACCGACATCAAGCGGCAGCTCGCCGGCGTGTTCCTCGCGCGTGATCTCATCAACACGCCGACCAACGACATGGGACCAGAGGCGCTCGAAGCGGCGTTCCGCGCTTTGGCCGCCCACTACAAGGCCGATGTTTCTGTGATATCAGGCGAAGCGCTGCTGACGCAGAATTTCCCGCTGGTCCATACCGTCGGCCGCGCCAGCGCCGAAGCGCCGCGCCTGCTCGAACTGCGCTGGGGCAAGAAGGGCCACAAGAAGGTGACGCTCGTCGGCAAGGGCGTCTGCTTCGATACCGGCGGTCTCGACATCAAGCCGTCAGCCTCCATGCTCTTGATGAAGAAGGACATGGGCGGTGCTGCCAACGTTCTCGGCCTCGCGCTGATGATCATGGATGCCAAGCTCAAGGTCGATCTGCGCGTCATCGTGCCGGTGGTCGAGAACTCGATCTCCGCCAACGCCTTCCGCCCCGGCGACATCTACCGTAGCCGCAAGGGGCTGACGGTCCAGATCGACAACACCGACGCCGAAGGCCGACTGATCCTCGCCGATGCGCTCGCCTATGCCGACGAGGAGAAGACCGATCTCCTGGTCGACATGGCGACACTCACCGGTGCTGCCCGCGTCGCGCTCGGCCCGGATCTGCCGCCGTTCTTCACCGACGACGCCGACCTCGCCCAGGATCTCTCGGAAGCAAGCCTCGAGGTTGACGATCCGATGTGGCGCATGCCGCTCTATAATGGCTACGACAAGGATGTCTCGGCGCGGATTGCAGATCTCACCAATGCGCCGGCAGGCGGAATGGCCGGTTCGATCACCGCAGCACTCTTCCTTAGGCGCTTCGTCAGCAACACCAAGAGCTGGGTGCATTTCGACATTTTCGGATGGGCGCAATCCGAGCGGCCGCATTCGCCGGTTGGCGGCGAGGCACAGGCGATCCGGGCGCTCTATCATCACGTCCAGAAGATGGCGAAATAGCCTCCAGCAACGGTTGGCAAGAAAGAAACGCTTGCGTAATGATCCGCCGCTATCGTGGCGGATCATCTGTCTCGCGCAGGAGTAGCCATTGCCGATCGAGCTTACGCCCTCCCAGGCCCTAGGGCTTTGGCATTCGGTGTCGCTCGCCCAGGTTCGGGTCGACAGCCGCGACCTGACCCTTCGCCAACTGGCAATCCTTCTGCATATATACCTTGTACCGCCGCCACACACCGTTCGCGGCCTGGCGGCGACCCTCGGCGTCACCAAGCCCGTCATCACCCGCGCGCTCGATACGATGGGTGCGCTTGGCCTCGTGGATCGGGTGCGCGACGACCGCGATCGCCGCAACGTCGTCATCAAAAGGACAGTCGAGGGTGCTCTCTATCTTGAAAAATTCGGTGACCTGATCATTGATCAGGGCCGCAAACAGCCCAAGTGAGTAAACATGTCGACACTCCCCGATCGCCGCCTGAATGCCTATCGACCCGACCTTGCAGAGAGCCGTCTTCGTGGTGTCGTGGAAGCTGAACGCTACGTCGAGGGAAGCGTTGCCCGTGTCTCGGTTCCCGTGGCGCCGCTGCGCGCCAGGCCAGATCTCGCCTGTGGAACCGACACCGAGCTTTTGCTCGGCGAAACCGTTCGGGTGCTCGATACCAACGAGAGCTGGTGCTGGGTGAAGGCCGATCTCGACGGCTATGTCGGCTACCTGCCGGAATACTGTCTCGCGCCAGTGATCAAAAGCCCGACGCACATCGTTTCTGCGCCGCGCACCTTCGTCTATTCCGGTCATGACCTGCGCCTGCCGACGGTCTATCCGCTGTCGATGGGCAGCCGTCTGACGGTAGTCGACGAGCGCGAGACCAGGGGTACGCGCTATTTCCTGCTCGATGGCGGCCAGGCGGTCATCGCCAACCATTGCATCGAGGTCGGCAGTGTCGTGCCGGGAGACTATGTTTCGGTCGCCGCCCGCTTCGTCGAAACGCCCTATCTTTGGGGCGGACGCTCCGGCTTCGGCATCGATTGCTCCGGCCTTGTGCAACTGTCGATGATGATGGTCGGAAGGCTTGCGCCGCGCGATTCCGACATGCAGGCCGCAGGCCTCGGAACGCCGATTGCCCGCGAGGAGCTCAAGCGCGGCGATCTCGTCTTCTGGAAGGGCCATGTCGCATTGATGGAAGACAGCGAGACCCTGATCCATGCCAACGGCCACACGATGAGTGTTGCGCGTGAGGGGCTGGAAGCCTCCATCGAGCGCATTGGCTGGCTCTATGACCAGCCGACGGGCTATCGCCGTCCTTGATCCGATGGTCGGTCGTAACGAATAGGGCGGAATCTCTGCCGGACCGGGCAATCCCGCGCTAGGTCAATAGCCGGCTACCTTATCGACCACATGTTCGAGCAATTGACCGCTTTCGAAACGGGTGATCTGCTGTTCGACATGGCGGAACAGCGCCTTGACGTCGGAGGATGCCGCCACGTGCGGCGTCACATAGACATTCGGCATCGTCCAGAAGCGGCTGTCGCGGGAAAGCGGTTCCTCTTCGAAGACATCGAGCGAGGCGCCGCCGAGCACGCCACTGTCGAGCGCACTCAGGATATCGGCCTCCACCTGGCTGCCGCCACGCCCGGCATTGATGAACACCGGCGCGCCGAAGGGCCCGTTGCGGCTCAGTTTTGCAAACAGGCGCAGATTGAAGATGCCGCGGGTATCCGGTGTCAGCGGCAGCAGGCCGACGAGAAAATCCGTGCGCGCCAGGAAGGTATCGAGTTCGTCGCCGCCGAAGGTCTCGATGCCGGTGACGTCGCGCTTGCTGAGCGACCAGCCGACCACCTTGAAACCCATCGCGGAGAGCTTGCGGGCGGCGTCCTGACCGAGAACGCCCATACCCATGACGCCGACGGTGATATCGGCCGCTTCCGGCTGCGTCAGGTCGCGCCATTCGCGCTTGGCCGCCAGTGCTTCGTAGGCGCGATGCTGGCGCAGATGTAGAAGGCATTGCATGACCACCCACTCGCTCATGCGCGTCGTCAGCGTCTGGTCGACGAAGCGCACCAGCGGCACCTCGGGAAGACCCGGCAGTGTCAGGACGTGGTCGACACCGGCGCCGCCGGAGAACACGACTTTGAGGTCCGGCGCGCGCTCGAACAGATCCGGCGCCGATTTCCAGACCACGGCATAGTCGATCCCCGACAGGTCACGATTGTGGTGCACGACGTCGGCGCGATTGATCACTTCGCGATCGGGAAAGGCGCCCCGAAGGGCCGCCTCCACCTCCTCCGGAATGAACTTCAGGTCGACGATCACGGGGCTCTTTGCGGGCATTGCGGACACCTATTGGCGGATCGCGGTCAGATTGACGGCTTCGAGATTGAAGGCCGCTGCCATCAGCGCCTTCGTGTAGTCTTCGCTGGGCGCGTTGAAGATGCGCTCGGCTGGTCCCTGTTCCACTACCTTGCCCATCCGCATCACGATCATCTCGTTGGCCAGCGCCCGCACGACCTTCAGGTCGTGGCTGATGAACAGGTAGGCGAGGTCGTGTTTGCTCTGCAGGTCGCGCAGGAGGTCGACCACCTGTGCCTGCACGCTCATGTCGAGCGCCGAGGTTGGTTCGTCGAGCATGACGAATTGCGGCTTTAGCACCATGGCACGGGCAATGGCGATGCGCTGGCGCTGGCCGCCGGAGAATTCGTGCGGATACCGCCAGCGGGTCGAAGGATCGAGCCCGACCTCCTCGAGTGCAGCGGCGACGCGTCCGTCGCGGTCGTTTTCGGACAGCGAGCGCTCGTGGATCTTCAGGCCCTCGGCAATGATGTCGGCCACCGACATGCGCGGGCTGAGCGATCCGTAGGGATCCTGGAAGACGATCTGCATCCGGTTTCGAAGCGGCCGCATCTCGTTGAAGCTGTAGCGGTCGATGTCCTTGCCGACGAAGGCGATGCGGCCCTTCGACGAGATCAGCCGCGTCAGCGCCAGGCCGAGCGTCGTCTTGCCCGAGCCGGATTCGCCAACGACTCCGAGCGTCTGGCCGGCGCGCAGCTTCAGGTCGATGCCGTCGACGGCTTTCACGTGATCCACCACTTTGCGCATGAAGCCGGCCTTGATCGGGAACCAGACCTTCATCTCGGAAGCTTCCATCACGATCGGCTTCGACGCGTCGGACGGCGGCGGGTTGCCCTTCGGCTCGGAGGCAAGCAGATGGCGCGTATAGGCGTGCTGCGGTTTGGCGAAGATCTCGGCGGTCGGCCCGGTCTCGACGATCTTGCCCTTGGTCATGACGCAGACCCGGTCCGCGATCTTGCGCACGATACCGAGGTCGTGGGTGATGAACAGCATCGACATGCCGTGTTCATCCTTGAGCTTTTTCAGAAGCTCGAGGATCTGCGCCTGCACCGTGACGTCGAGCGCTGTCGTCGGCTCGTCGGCGATCAAAAGCTCCGGCCGGTTGGCGAGCGCCATGGCGATCATGACGCGTTGGCGCTGGCCACCGGAAAGTTCGTGCGGATAGGCGCTCAGACGCTTCTCCGGCTCGCGGATGCCGACCTGGTTCAGGAGTTCGAGGATGCGTGTGCGTGCAGCCGTACCCTCGAGCCCCTGGTGCAGTTCGAGGATCTCGCCGATCTGCCGCTCGATCGAGTGCAGCGGATTGAGCGAGGTCATCGGCTCCTGGAAGATCATGGTGATGTCGTTGCCGCGCACGTTGCGCAGTTCCGCATCGCCGGCCTTCAGGAGGTCCTTGCCATTGAACAGGATTTCGCCGCTCGGGTGGCTGGCGGACGGGTAGGGCAGCAGTTTCAGGATCGAGTTCGCGGAGACCGACTTGCCGGAACCGGATTCGCCGACGAGCGCCACGGTCTCCCCGCGTTTGATCTCGAAGGAAATGTGGTCGACGGCAACAGAGGTGTTGCCGCCCTGGTGAAAGGCGACCGAGAGGTCGCGGACGGAAAGGATGGGATCTGTCATCGTCGCGCTCACCGGAACGTCTTTCTCGGGTCGAAGGCATCGCGCGTCGCTTCGCCGACGAAGATCAGCAGCGATAGCATCAGCGACATCACACAAAAGGCCGCCAGACCGAGCCAGGGTGCCTGCAGGTTGGATTTGCCCTGGGCGATCATCTCGCCGAGCGAAGGCGAGCCCGGTGGCATGCCGAAGCCGAGGAAGTCGAGCGAGGTCAGCGTCGTGATCGAGCCGGAGAGGATGAAGGGCAGGAAGGTCAGCGTCGCGACCATGGCATTGGGCAAGAGGTGGCGATACATGATCGTGCCGTTGCCGACGCCGAGCGCGCGCGCCGCGTTCACATATTCGAAGTTACGCGCCCTCAGGAACTCGGCGCGCACGACGCCGACGAAACCGACCCAGGAAAACAAGAGCATGATGCCGAGCAGGATGAAGAAGCCCGGCGGCAGGATCGCAGCGATGATCAACAGGATGTAGAGCACCGGCATCGACGACCAGATCTCGATGAAGCGCTGCATCAAGAGGTCGGTCCAGCCGCCAAAATAGCCCTGGACGGCGCCGGCGGTCACGCCGATCACCGCCGAGGCAATGGTCAGCGTCAGGCCGAAGAGCACCGAGAGACGGAAGCCGTAGATCATGCGCGCAAACACGTCGCGGGCCTGATCGTCGGTGCCGAGCCAGTTGAGATTGCCGACGATACAGTTGCGGTCATTCCGCCCTTCCGGATAGGCGGAGCAGCGCTCCTCCTTGTCCATCAGCCAGAAGGGTTTGGTGGGCGCCGAATGCGGGATGTTGGAATTGACGGTCTGATAGGAATAGCGGACCGGCGGCCAGATCATCCAGCCATTGGCTTCGATCTCGTCGCGGATGAAATCGGAGCGATAGTCGGTTTCGGCAAGGAAGCCGCCGAACTTTTCCTCCGGATAGTCGATGACGACAGGGAAGAGAAGCTCGCCTTTGTAAGAGGCGACGATCGGCCTGTCGTTGGCGATGAGCTCGCCAACAAGGCTGAGGCCGAAAAGCGCGAGGAAGATCCAGAGTGACCAGTAGCCGCGCCGGTTCGCCTTGAAATTCTGCCAGCGGCGCTGGTTCACCGGCGACAACCAGCCGCGCGGCGGTACGGCTGCAGTCGGAGAGGTTGTTACGCTTGCCATCAGACATCCCTCCGCTCGAAGTCGATGCGCGGATCGACCCAGGTGTAGATGAGGTCCGACAGAAGGCTGACGAGCAGGCCCATCAGCGAGAAGATGAAGAGCGTGGCAAAGACGATCGGATAGTCGCGTTTGACCACCGAATCATAGCCGAGGCGGCCGAGACCATCGAGCGAGAAGATGTACTCGATCAAAAGCGAGCCGGTGAAGAAGGCCGAGATGAAGGCGCCGGGAAAGCCGGCAATGATGATCAGCATGGCGTTGCGGAACACGTGACCGTAGAGCACTTGGCGGTCGTTGAGACCCTTCGCCCGCGCCGTGGTCACATACTGCTTCTTGATCTCGTCGATGAAGGAATTCTTCGTGAGCAGCGTCGTGGTCGCAAACGCCGAAAGCAACAGCGTGACCAGCGGCAGCGTCATGTGCCAGATATAGTCGAGCGGCTTCTGCCACCAGGGCAATTGCCAGAAATTGTCTGAGACGATGCCGCGCAACGGGAACCAGTCGAAGAACGAGCCGCCGGCGAAGACGACGATCAACAGGATACCGAACAGGAAGCTCGGCACCGCATAGCCGATGACGATGATGCCGGAGGTCCAGACGTCGAAGGCCGAGCCGTCGGACACTGCTTTCTTGATGCCGAGCGGAATGGAGATCGCATAGGAGAAAAGCAGAATCCAGAGACCGAGCGAGATCGAGACTGGCATCTTCTCCTTGATGAGATCGATAACCGAGGTGTTGCGGAAGAAGCTCTCGCCGAAATCGAAACGGATGTAGTTCCACATCATCGTCGCAAAGCGTTCGAGCGGCGGCTTGTCGAAGCCGAATTGCTTTTCCAGCTTGGCGATGAATTCCGGATCGAGACCTTGGGCGCCGCGATAGCGGCCGCTTTCGTCGCCCCCACCCTGCAGCAGGTCACCCGCATTGCCGCTGAGGCGATCCGAGCCGCCGGCATTGGTCAGTTCGGAAATGACCTGTTCGACCGGGCCACCCGGGGCGAATTGCACCACGATGAAGGAGATCGCCATGATCCCGAAGATCGTCGGGATCATCAGCAGCAGGCGGCGCAGGATATAGGCACCCATCAGGCGAGCCTTTCGATCGACGTGAGGGCTAAGGCCCTTACCCGCGAAGCGTCGGCGTACCCTCTATGATGTCTCAACCTTTGCGTCTCCTTGCGAGGCACGGATCGGGCCTGTTGCTTGTTTCAGTGATTCGTTTTTTGCATTTGGAATCGAGACGCCGTCGGAGTGCAAGGCCTTCATTTTGCGGTAGCGGTTTTCGACCACCAGATTGACGGGAAGCCGATCGCATAGGTCGGGAGTTCTGCAGGGCGGGCAAATTTGTCCCAATAGGCGATGTTCATGTCGCGCTTGTAGTAGAGCGGCACGACGAAATTGTGGGCGAGCAGAACGCGGTCGAGCGCCTTTGTCGCCGCCACCAGCGTGTCGCGATCCTTGGCGAAGATGACCTTGTTGATCAGCGCGTCGACACCCGGGTCGGCGATGCCGGCATAGTTTCGCGAGCCCTGTTCGTTAGCCGACCGCGAGCCCCAATAGTCTAGCTGTTCGTTGCCGGGGCTCAGTGTCTGCGCCCAGACGATCCAGGTCATGTCATAGTCGAAGGCGCGGGTGCGGTTGGTGTATTGTGATGCATCGACGGTGCGCACGCGCGCGTCGATCCCGATCTTCTTGAGGTTCTGCGCATAGGGAAGGGCGACGCGCTCGAGCGTGGCGCTGCTGAGCAGGATTTCGAAGGAGAAGGGCTTTCCGGTCTTCGCATCCACCATCCGGTTGCCCTTGAGCTCGAAGCCGGCCTCCTTCATCAGGGCGATCGCCTGGCGAAGGTTGTCGCGGGCCGCCTGCGGCGTGCCGCCTACCGGGTTCTTGTAGGGGGTGGTGAAGACTTCCGGCGGGACCTTGTCCTTCACCTCGTCAAGGATTGCCAGTTCGGCGCCCTGCGGCAGAGCCGACGAGGCGAGATCCGTATTCCAGAAGTAGCTGTCGATGCGGGTATACTGGTTGTAGAAGACCGTGCGGTTCATTTCCTCGAAGTCGAGGGCGTAATTCAGCGCCTGGCGCACCCGTTCGTCGTTGAATGGCGCACGGCGCATGTTTGGCACCATTGCCTGCATGATGCCCGTGGCTCTCAGCGGATTGGGCAGGCTTTCGCGCTTGACGCGACCGTCCTTGACCGCCGGAAAATCGTAGCCGGTTGCCCAGCGCGCTGCGATGTTTTCAAGCCAGTAGTCGCTGTTGCCCGACCGGAACGCCTCGAACTCAACATCGCGATCACCGAAAAACGTGTAGCTGATCGAGCCGAAGTTGTTTTGCCCGACATTGACGTTCAGCGACTTGCCCCAATAGTCGTCCCTGAGTTCGTAGCGGATCGTCGAACCGGCTGAAAATGCGGCGATCTTGTAGGGGCCCGATCCCATGACCGGCTCCAGCGTCGTCTTCTTGATGTCGCGCGGCTTGCCGTCCGGTCCTTTCCCGTCCCACCAGTGTTTGGGCAGGATCTGGAGCTGGCCGAGAATATGCGGCAACTCGCGATTGTTCTTCTCGTCGAAGTGGAAGGTGACGTCACGCTCGCCGGTCTTTTCCGCCGACGTCACGTGCTTGTAGTAGTTGGCGTATAGCGGATCGAGTTCCTTGCTCATGTTTAAGCTGAAAACGACGTCTTCCGGCGTCACCGGTTTCCCGTCCGCCCATTTGGCTTCCTGCCGCAGCCGGAACGTGGCCGACGAAATGTCCTCGGGGAAGGAGACACCCTCGGCCAGAAGGCCGTAGGCGGTCGAGATTTCGTCGTCGGCCGTTTTCATCAGCGTGTCGAAGACGAGCGTCACCCCGACTGCGACCTGTCCCTTGTCGAGAACAGGGTTGAACGAGTCGAAGGTGCCGGTGCTCGAGAGCTTGACGTCGCCGCCCTTGGGCGCATCCGGGTTGACGTAGTCGTAGTGGGTAAAATCGGGCTTGTACTTCAGTTCGCCGATGAGTGAGAGGCCGTGATGCCAGTCGGAATGATCAGCGCTCGCAGCGGGAGGAAGGAGGAGAAGCGTCGCGGCCAGAAATGAGGCTGCGACGAGAGATTTCGCGATCCCGCAGACGTGTGGCATCCAGCCCTTACCCCTTATATTTCAATCTTCTTTTTCGAGAGCATAGGCGAAATCCGGGCAATTGACAGGCGCCGCCGCAAATCAGGCAAAATTTTTGAGTCACATCCCGGTGATTCACAATCGCGTGCTGCGTAAGGCTGAGGCAAAGACGGGGCCTTAGGATAGGGGTCGTCGGACGGAGAGTGCCGCGCGCTGGTGCTTCTGTCTGCGAGACAAACGGGACGAAATTCAATGATTGCTTCACTTCGACGTTGCGGCTCGGCGTTTCTTGCGTTGCTGCTGGGAACAAGCCTTTTGATCGCCGACAGTGCCGCGGCCGATGACGTGCCGGCCAAGACGCTATTCGGTGCCAAGGCCCTGCCGGCCGAAATGGCTGCGAATCCCTATGGTTTCTATGCCAAGGGCTGCCTTGCCGGCGGTGTCGCGATCCCGACCGACGGGCCCACCTGGCAGGCGATGCGGCTGTCGCGCAATCGTCGCTGGGGTCACCCGCAGATGATCGCGCTGATCGAGCAGTTTTCGCACGATGCTGCCGAAAAGGTCGGTTGGCCCGGCCTTTTGCTCGGTGACATCTCGCAGCCGCGCGGCGGCCCGATGCTGTCCGGCCACGCGTCACACCAGATCGGGCTCGACGCCGATATCTGGCTGACGCCGATGCCGCAGCGCACGCTGACCTATCGTGAGCGCGAGGACATCTCCGCGACCTCGATGCTGCAGAAGAACAAGTTCCTGACGGTCGACCGTTCCATTTGGACGCCGAAACACGCGCAGCTGATCATGCTGGCGGCGAGCTATCCGCAGGTGGAGCGCGTTTTCGTCAACCCGGCGATCAAGAAAAAGCTCTGCGACACCTGGACCGGTAACCGTTCGGCGCTGGGCAAGGTCCGGCCGATCTACGGCCATGACTATCACTTCCACATCCGCATCAAATGCCCCGCCGGCGCCACGAGCTGCAAGGACCAGGCAGCGGTGCCGGCCGGCGACGGTTGCGACAAGTCACTGGCCTGGTGGTTTACCGACGAGCCCTGGGCAAAGCCGACGAAGAAGCCGGACGAAAAGCCCGTGAAGCCGAAGGTGACGACGCTTGCCGACCTGCCGAAGGCCTGCGCGCTGGTGCTGAACGGTCCGGCGCCTGCCTCGGAAGAGGCAGCCACGTTTGGCACGGCCTATCGGGCGGCGGCACCTGCCCCGGCGGCTGAGCGCATCGAGCAGGTGATCGGTGCTGCTGCCGGCGACGTCCCGCCGGCCGATATTCCGGTGCCGCTGGCCCGTCCGACCTTGCAATGATCGAGACGCGTGCGGGGTGGGCGGGCTTCAACCTTCCCATTGCCGCGGCGTTCATGTATAGGGCGATCAAATCGATTTAAATATTGATGTGAGGCCCGACATGGCGGATCGGAAATGCATTGCCCTGATCGCCCACGATCAGAAGAAGGACGACCTTGCTGCCTTCGCCAGGACGCATGAAGCGGTTTTGTCCCAATGGCGCATCGTTGCGACAGGCACGACCGGCGGCCGTGTCCTCGACGTCTGTCCGGGGCTCGACATCACGCGCCTGAAAAGCGGTCCGCTCGGGGGCGACCAGCAGATCGGTGCGATGATTGCCACCGGCGAGGTGCAGCTTCTGATCTTCTTCGTCGACCCGCTGACGGCGATGCCGCATGACGTGGATGTCAAGGCGCTGATGCGTCTCGCCATCGTCTACGACATTCCGATGGCCCTCAACCGGGCGACGGCCGAACAGTTGCTCGACTTCAACCCAAAACCATAGACGCGATCGTTTCTCGGCGGACGCGGGCGGAAACCCGACACTTTCCCTTATCCCGCTCTAGCTGATAGACAGCGATATACCTGCCACGACCATCAGGATGGATCTTGCGATGCCCGGCACCAGTGAAAACGCCTTCCCCTTTCCGATCCTGATCGGCGATATCGGCGGCACCAATGCCCGCTTTGCCCTGCTCCTCGATGCCTTTGCCGAGCCGAAGCAACTGCCGCCGATCAAGACCGGCGATTTCGAAACGATCGAGGAAGCGATGCAGAAGAGCATCCTCGACAAGACCTCCGTGCAGCCGCGTTCGGCTATCCTTGCAGTGGCTGGCCCGATCCGGGGCGACGAAATTCCGCTCACCAATGCCGGCTGGGTGATCAGGCCGAAGGACATGCTCTCGAGCCTTGGCCTCGAGGACGTACTGATCATCAACGATTTCGAGGCCCAGGCGCTTGCCGTGGCTGCGCCGGCGGATGAGGATCTCGTGCAGATCGGCGGCGGCACCGTCCGGCCCCTGACATCGCGTGTCGTCCTCGGCCCGGGCACGGGTCTTGGGGTCGGCGGACTGGTCTTTGCCCAGCACACATGGATCCCGGTGCCGGGCGAGGGTGGCCATGTCGACATCGGCCCGCGTACCGAACGCGACTTTCATATCTGGCCCTTCCTCGATCCGATCGAAGGGCGCATGGCCGGTGAGCAGATCCTTTGCGGCCGCGGCATCATGAATCTCTACCGTGCCGTTTGTGCCGCCGATGGGGTGGACCCGGTACTCACCGATCCGGCGGAAGTGACGACACATGCGCTGGCCGAGAACGACAGGGCCGCGATCGAGACCATCTCGTTGTTCTGCACCTATCTCGGCCGCGTTGCCGGTGACATGGCGCTGATTTTCATGGCGCGCGGCGGCGTGTTCCTGGCGGGTGGCATCTCGCAGAAGATCTTGCCGGCGCTCATGAAATCGCCGTTCCGTGCCGCATTCGAAGACAAGGCGCCGCATTCGGCGCTGATGAGGACGATCCCGACCTTTGCCGTCATTCATCCGATGGCGGCGCTCTCCGGTCTGGCTGCCTTTGCCCGTACGCCGAGGGATTTCGGTGTTGCAACGGAGGGACGCCGCTGGAGAAGCTGAGCGGCCGACGCGCGCAAAGACTCGCCAAAGCGATACCAAACTACTATAGAGCCCGGGAAAGGTCGGGCCGGAAACCGGCTCGCCACATTGGGTCCAGGGAAGACGGGCTTTTTGAGCGCCAGCAATAGAAAACAGCACGCGGTCGATTCCGATACGATCAGCGGAATTCTGAAACGGGTTATTGCGGAAAACGGTCGCGACCACATTCGCGGCTATGCCTTTGCCATAGCCTGTCTGGCCGTCGTTGCTGCAACAACCGGCTTCACGGCCTCGATCATGGAGACCGTGATCAACGAGGCTTTCGCCAACAAGCGGGCGGACATCGTCCTGCTCGTCTGCGGCGCGATCCTCGCCGCCTTCGTGCTGCGCGGCTTTGCAACTTACGGCCAGGCCGTTGCCCTGTCGAAGATCGGCAACAATATCGTCGCGCGTTACCAGCGCCGGCTCTACGCCCATCTGATGGCGCTGAGCGTTGGCTATTTCAACGAGACGCGGTCGGCACAGCTTGCAGCCCAGATCAGCCAGAACGTGAGCGGCATTCGCGACGTACTCAATCTGACGGTCACCTCGATCGCACGCGATCTGCTGACGCTGATCGGCCTGGTCGGCGTCATGTTTGCCAAGGACTGGCTGCTGTCGATCATCGTCTTTGTCGCGGCGCCGCCCTTGTTGCTGGGCTTGCGCTACATTTCCAAGCGGCTGCGTTCAGCAACCCGCGAGTCGATCGAGGTCAACAGCCGCGTACTCGGCGCGATGCAGGAAACGATTCAGGGCATCACCATCGTCAAGGCCTTCACCATGGAAGGCGAACTGCGCGGCAAGGTCGATGCGATCATCGATCGGGCTGAGAACCGAGCGAATCGCATTGCGCGGCTGAGCGAGCGCACGGCGCCGATGACCGAGACCTTCGCCGGCCTCGCGATATCAGCCGTTCTTGCCTATTCCGCCTTCCGTGCGATCTATGCCGACGTGCCGCCCGGCGCCTTCTTCGCCTTCGTGGTGGCTCTCCTGATGGCTTACGATCCGGCCCGCCGACTGGCGCGGCTGCAGGTCTCAATGGAGCGCGCTGCCGTCAATGCCCGCATGGTCTACGAAATCCTCGACACCGTGCCGCATCAGCGCGACAAGGCGGACGCCAAGGAACTGGTCTTCACGAACGCCGCAGTCGAGCTGCGCGACGTCCGTTTCCAATACGCCAACGGCGACGAGGTTCTCAGAGGCGTCAGCTTCGTTGCAGAAGGCGGCAAGACGACGGCGCTCGTCGGCCCCTCCGGTGCCGGCAAGTCGACGGTAATCAGCCTCATCCCGCGCTTCTACGATCCGGCTTCGGGCCAGATCCTGATCGATGGACAGGATATTGCCGACGTCACCAAGCAGTCGCTGCGCAAGGGCATCGCCTATGTCTCGCAGCAACCCTACCTCTTCGAAGGGTCGATCCGCGACAACATCCGCTATGGGCGCATTGATGCGACCGACGCGGAGATCGAGGACGCGGCACGGCTTGCCTATGCGCATGATTTCATTCTGGCGCAGCCACAGGGTTACGATACCCCGGTCGGCGAAAACGGCATGACGCTTTCCGGCGGCCAGCGCCAGCGGCTGTCCATCGCTCGTGCACTCGTGCGCAATGCGCCGATCCTGCTGCTCGACGAGGCCACCTCGGCGCTCGATACCGAATCGGAAGCCGCGGTGCAGAAGGCGCTCGATCACGCCATGGACGGCCGCACGGTGATCGTCATCGCGCATCGCCTCTCGACCGTCGTCAATGCCGACAAGATCATCGTCATGAAGGATGGTTCCGTCGTTGAGGAAGGCACGCATGCCGACCTTGCACGGCGACCGGACGGTCTCTACGCTCGGCTTCACAATCTTCAAGGCCAGTCGCCTGAGGTCACGCCGGCCGACGCGCCGGCCGGCGCCGAAATCTAAAAAAAGCGGAAGGAATCACCGATGAGCGAAAACGATATGAAGCTCGTGGTGGTGGGTGCTGCAGGCCGCATGGGCCAGACGCTGATAAGGACAGTTCACGCGATGGACGGCGTGCGCCTGCATGCGGCCATCGAACGTCCCGGGTCTCCCTTCATCGGCCGAGACGCCGGTGAGGTGGCCGGTCTCGGGCCGATCGGCGTGCCGGTCACCGAGCAACCGCTCGAGGCCTTCGTCGAAGCGGAAGGGGTGCTTGATTTTACCGCACCCGCAGGCACCGTTGAGTTTGCCGGCCTCGCAGCCCAGGCCCGCATCGTCCATGTCATCGGAACAACCGGCTGCTCGGCCGACGACGAGGCGAAAATCCGCGCTGCCGCGCGTCACGCCCGCGTCGTCAAGTCGGGCAACATGAGCCTCGGCGTGAACCTGCTTGGCGTCCTTACGGAAAAGGCGGCGCGTGCCCTTGGCCCCGCCGATTGGGATATCGAGATCCTCGAAATGCACCACAAGCACAAGGTTGATGCGCCCTCGGGTACGGCACTGCTTCTCGGCGAGGCGGCGGCAAGGGGACGCGGCATCGGTCTTGCCGAGAATTCGGTGCGCGTGCGTGACGGTCATACGGGTCCGCGCCCAGTGGGTACGATCGGTTTTGCCACCCTGCGTGGCGGATCGGTCATCGGTGAACATTCGGTCATTCTTGCCGGCGAAGGCGAGCAGGTGACGCTGTCGCACAGCGCGACGGATCGCTCGATCTTCGCGCGCGGTGCCGTGACGGCAGCACTCTGGGCGCGTGCCCAAAAACCCGGCTTCTATTCGATGCTCGACGTTCTCGGGCTCAACTGACTTTTCTCACTCTCAAGTCTCAAGGGGAATTCGACATGAGCGGTACTCTCGTCCTCGTCCGGCATGGCCAGAGCGACTGGAACCTGAAGAACCTGTTCACCGGCTGGCGTGATCCGGACCTGACGGAACTCGGCGTCGAGGAGGCCAAGGCCGGCGGCAAAGCGCTTGCCGACTACGGCATCAAGTTCGACATCGCCTTCACCTCGGACCTCGTCCGTGCCCAGCGCACCTGCCAGTTCGTGCTCGACGCCGTCGGCCAGTCCTCGCTTGAAACGATCCGCGACCAGGCGCTCAACGAGCGCGACTACGGCGACCTCTCGGGCCTCAACAAGGACGATGCGCGCGAGAAGTGGGGCGAAGAGCAGGTGCACATCTGGCGCCGCTCCTATGACATCCCGCCTCCGGGCGGCGAAAGCCTGCGCGACACCGGCGCCCGCGTCTGGCCCTACTACCTGACCGAGATCCTGCCGCGCGTGCTGTCCGGCCAGAAGGTGCTCGTCGCCGCCCACGGCAACTCGCTGCGCTCGCTGGTCATGGTGCTCGATCGCCTGACCAAGGAACAGATCCTGAAGCTCAACCTCGCGACTGGCGTGCCGATGGTCTACAAGCTCAATGCCAATTCGACGGTCGCTTCGAAGGAAGTTCTGGGCGACATGTCCGGCGCCCACTGAGCGCTGGGAAATGCCGAATGAAAAAGGGGCGCCGAGCGCCCCTTTTTTGTTTCTCGCCGAAGCCGCGGAAGATCATGGTCTCAGATCGTGCCATCCGCCGCCTTGCCCGCTTCCCAACCGAGGATGGCGCGCTTGCGCGTCAGCCCCCAGTGGTAACCGGTGAGATCCCCGCTCTTGCCGAGCGCGCGGTGGCAGGGGACCACGAAGGAGATCGGGTTGCGCCCGACCGCGGCGCCGACTGCGCGTGATGCCGTCGGCTGGCCGATCTGCCCGGCAATGCTGGAATAGGTGGTGGCGCAGCCGAGCGGGATCTTCAAGAGCGCCTGCCAGACGCGGATCTGGAAATCCGAACCGATCAGGAAGATGCGCAGCGGTTCGTTCTGGCGCCAGCGCGAGGGGTCGAAGATGCGCGCGGCATATTGGGCGGTGGCAGCGCTGTCTTCGATGTAGCAGGCGTTCGGCCAGCGTTGCGCCATGTCCTCGAAGCTTGCCTTCTCGCCGCCGGCATCGTTGAAAGCAAGGCCCGCAAGTCCGCGCTCGGTGATCATGACGAGCGCCGTGCCGAAGGGCGAGGGGTGGTACCCGTAGCGGATCGTCAGACCCTCGCCGCGCGCCTTCCATTCGCCGGGCGACATCGCCTCGTGGGTGACGAACAGGTCGTGCAGGCGGCTCGGCCCCGACAGGCCGACCTCGATGCTGGTCTCGAGCAACGGCATGTCTTCCTGGCGCAAGAGACGCTTGGCATGGTCGAGCGTCACGGCCTGGAGGAAGGCTTTCGGCGAAAGTCCGGCCCAGCGGGTGAAGACCTTCTGGAGTTGTGTCGGGGATTGTTTCAGGCGTTGCGCCACGGTTTCGAGCGACGGCTGGTCGCGATACTCCTCGGTCAGCATTTCGATCACGCGGCTGACCGTATCGTAATCGGTGCCTTTCGGCGTGATGTCTGTAGGTACGGATGTCGCAATGTTCATGGCTCTTCTCCTGTCATGTCACAGGTAATCACTTGCTGGCCCCTGCAACCACCCGAAACTTGAACGAATGCGGGGATTTGCGTCCCATTGGCTGTTCGGCGGGCGTCAGCGGCGGCGAACGGTCGCAAGCGCTCCCGAAAGGGCGAGCGCGAAGGTCTCGCGATCGTCGCGATTGAGAAACGAACCGATGTCGGTCCGGCGGCCACCACCGCTGATCGTCATCGAGATGATGCCGATTTCCTGGTGGCGGGCGACATTGAAGCGCGCCCAGAACGGATTGAAGCGGTGTTCGGTGATCTGGCCCGATGGGGTGAACTTGCGCACGGAAACGCCGGTTCGGGAAACGCTGACCTCTTCGCGGCTGAGCGCCGAGCGGTAGTTCAGCCAAAAAGCGCCGAACAACAGCAAATAGTCGAGCCCGAAGAAGAACATGACCGGCCAGGCCCCAACGATGAGGAAGATGAAGGCGTGCACAAGGCTCAAAAGCCCGGCGATCAGAAAGAAGATCTTGAAGCCGCGGCGCCCGAGCGAGCGATAGGGGGTGAGCTCGGCGGTGAAGACCGGCGCATCCTCGGGCGGGGTGGTGGCGTTGCCATTGATCATGACCTCTGACTATAGATGCATCATGAAAAACGTGAAGCCGAAATTGCCCGTCAGCGCTGCAAAACCCAAGACAAGCCGCCGCGCTACGCCGCGGGTGAAGAGCCTCTACAGCCAGGACGATCTCAAGGAGATCTTCCGCCGCTTCTCGATCCAGCGGCCGGAGCCGAAGGGCGAACTCGAGCACGTCAATCCGTTCACCCTGGTCGTCGCCGTGGCGCTCTCGGCGCAGGCGACCGATGCCGGCGTCAACAAGGCGACGCGTGCGCTCTTTGCCATCGCCGATACGCCGGAAAAGATGCTGGCGCTTGGGGAAGAGAAGGTCCGGGACTACATCAAGACCATAGGGCTCTTCCGCAACAAGGCGAAGAACGTCATTGCGCTGAGCGAAAAGCTGATCCGCGATTTCGGCGGCGAAGTACCCCGCACGCGCGAAGAGTTGGTGACGCTTCCGGGTGTCGGGCGCAAGACAGCCAATGTGGTGCTCTCCATGGCTTTCGGCCAATCGACGATCGCCGTCGATACCCACATCCTGCGCATTGCCAACCGCCTCTGTCTGGCGCCGGGCAAGACCCCGGACGAGGTGGAAGACAAGCTGATCAAGATCATCCCGGACGAGTATCTCTACCACGCGCATCACTGGCTGATCCTGCATGGTCGCTACTGTTGCAAGGCGCGCAAGCCGGAATGCGAACGTTGCGTCATCGCCGATCTCTGCAAGTCTCCGGAAAAGACCTGCGACGTCCCGGCTGCACTCGTCGAGTTGCCGCCACAGATCATCTCCGCCGCAAGCTGAGGCCGTCGGCGGCGGCTCGGTGGGATGGCTTCAGGCCGATACCATCCGATCGATCAGCGTGCTGATCGTCTCCGCATAGATCTCGGCGGGGCCGCCGTCAGCGATGTCGAGTGCCGCGCGGTCGAAGGCGGCTGAAAGCAGCGAGGCCATGGCCGACAGTCTTTCGGGGTCAGGCACTGCCGGCGCCATCGCCTCGCCGATGCCTTCCTCCAGGGTTCTCTGCGCATTGGCGGCATCGATTGCCACCATCTCCTGCCTGCCGAGCACCGCCGGCCCGTCGAGCAGCAGCAAGCGAATTCGGCCCGGCTCCCGCATCGCGTCGAAATAGGCCCGGGCACCGACTTTCAGCGCCTCGCGCGGCGTCAGGTCGTCTGCCGTTGCCTGCTCGATCGATGCCGCCACGGCGCGCGCCTCCCGTTCCGCCACAGCCCGAAACAGCGCCTTCTTGTCTTCGAAGTGGTGATAGAGCGCGCCGCGGGTCAATCCGGCGGCGGCGACGATATCGGGCGTGGAAGTATCGGCATAACCCCTGGTGACGAAGAGGCCGCGGGCGGCATCGAGGATCGCGGTGCGCGTGGTGTCGGATCGCTCGCGATTGGAACGACGGGAGGCTTCCTGTTGCATACATGCAGCCTGTATGTTAATTAAAGATACATACAGATTGTATGATATTGCCGGAGCGAGGAAAAGCCATGAAATCGACGAGCTATTATCCTGTCATCATGACATCGGATGTTGCCGCCACCGCCGCCTTCTACATCGAGCACTTCCGCTTCCAGCCGCTCTTCACCAGCGACTGGTATGTGCATCTGCAGTCGATGGAGGACGAGCATGTGACGCTGGCGGTGCTTGATTATCGCCACGAGACGATCCCCGAGGAGGCGCGCTCGCCCGCCCGTGGTCTTCTCCTGAATTTCGAGGTCGAGGATCCGGATTTGATCTATGCGCAAGCGGTTGCCGCCGGGCTGCCGATTCTGAAGACGTTGCGTGACGAGGACTTCGGTCAGCGGCATTTCATCACCGCCGATCCGAACGGTGTACTGATCGATGTCATCAAGCCGATCCCGCCGAGCGCCGATTTCGCCGCTGCTTACGATGAAAGCGCGCTTCCTACGGCCTGAAGCAGCCGGCACGCGTCTTTTGTCTTCCAAATGGTCGGAAAACCGGTATTAACAAACACCGGCCATCACGGAGACCGGACGAGGTTCATGACAAAATACGACGTGCTGACGATCGGCAATGCCATCGTTGATATCATCGCGCGCTGCGACGATGCCTTTCTCAATGAAAACGGCATCATAAAGGGCGCCATGAACCTCATCGATGCCGAACGCGCCGAGTTGTTGTACTCGCGCATGGGCCCGGCGGTCGAAGCGTCCGGCGGCAGTGCCGGCAATACCGCAGCCGGTGTCGCCAGCCTTGGCGGTCGCGCTGCCTATTTCGGCAAGACCGCGAGCGACCAGCTCGGCGAGATCTTCGCGCATGATATCCGCGCCCAGGGTGTCTACTTCGAGACGAAGCCGCTCGAAAACGTGCCGCCGACCGCCCGTTCGATGATCTTCGTCACGGAGGACGGCGAGCGCTCGATGAACACCTATCTCGGCGCCTGCGTCGAGCTCGGCCCCGACGACGTCGAGGCCGACGTCGTCGCCCAGTCCAAGGTTACCTACTTCGAAGGCTACCTCTGGGATCCGCCGCGTGCCAAGGATGCCATCCGCGAGACCGCACGGATCGCTCACGAAAACGGTCGCGAGACCGCGATCACGCTGTCCGACAGCTTCTGCGTTCACCGCTATCGCGACGAATTCCTCGAGCTCATGCGCTCCGGCACGGTCGATATCGTCTTCGCCAACAAGCAGGAAGCGCTGGCCCTCTACGAGACCGAAGACTTCGATCTGGCGCTGGAAAAGCTGTCGAAGGATTGCAAGCTCGCTGCCGTGACGCTGAGCGAAGAAGGCTCGGTGGTCGTGCGTGGAGCGGAGCGGGTTCGGGTCGGCGCAACGCCGATCGCCCAGGTCGTCGATACGACCGGTGCCGGTGACCTCTATGCCGCGGGCTTCCTTCACGGCTACACGACCGGACGCTCGCTCGAAGACTGCAGCAGGCTCGGTAATCTCGCCGCCGGCATCGTCATCGGTCAGATCGGCCCGCGGCCGATGGTCTCGCTGGAAACGGCCGCCAAGCAGGCCGGTCTCGCCTGATTCGTTCTGATTAAATCTTGTGAAAAGCAGGCGTGGCCTTACTTGAAGGCCTCGCCTGGATAGGCGCCCCAGATCTCGCTCTGGGCGATCCAGCCTTCGACGCCCTGCGTCTCGACATGGCACCAGTCGCCATTGCATTCGCCGACACGCACGATGACGCCCGGCTCCATGCGGGCGGTGATCGGGGCTGTCCCCTGCGGGTCGCGGCGCATGTTGACGAAGACGCCTTCGCCCTTGCCGCGCATCCAGGGCGCGGCGACGGCGGTGCGGTCGCCGGAAAGCAGCGCCTGGTTGACCCAGCCTTCCGTGCCGTCGGCGTCGCGGATACGGCGCCAGTTATCGTATTCCTGGATGATCTCCACCGGCACGCCGGGCTTCATGTAACGGAAGGCGACCGCGTAATCGACGCTCGGGCCGATCCTGAGATTGACGCTCTTCGACTTGAGGCTGACGAAGCGCGGAAGCGGCAGCCCGCTGGCGCCCTTGGCAGCCTGAGCGTAAGCCGCCGACGCCATGATGCCGGCGCCGAGGCAGGCGGCGATCAACGAGAACGAGAATCTGGAAATGACATGGCGCATGACGAAGCTCATTATCCGTGGCACTACAGCACCGCGCGTCCCGGGACGCGCAAAGGCCGCTGTAGGACTTTGAGTTGCTGCTTGTCTTTGTCCTTCAATCGGAGATGATTTCAGGAGACATGCAGTCGCTTATGCAGGCGCAGTTCATTCGAGGCCCAACACACGGGCTGAAATCGCGGGGACGAACGCGCGAGTTTTGTTTGTCTTCCCGGTGGGGTCTGGTAGAAATTGCGGCTACAGGGAGAAAGTATCGCCCAACTTGGTTAAAGACCCGTCAACAAGGCCCATCGCAGCAATGACAAGCAAGAAGAAGCCCACGGTCTACATCACCCGCAAACTGCCGGACATCGTCGAGACGCGGATGCGCGAACTCTTCGACGCGGAGTTGAATATCGACGATACGCCGCGTAGCCAGCCGGAGCTCGTTGCCGCGGTCAAACGCGCCGACGTGCTGGTGCCGACGGTCACCGATCGCATCGATGCGGCACTGATCGAGCAGGCCGGCCCGCAGCTGAAGCTGATTGCCAGCTTCTCGAACGGCGTCGACAACATTGATGTCGATGCCGCCGCGCGCAAGGGCATCACCGTCACCAACACGCCGAACGTGCTGACCGAAGACACGGCCGACATGGCGATGGCACTGATTCTTGCCGTGCCGCGCCGCCTTGCCGAAGGTGCGCAGATCCTGACCGATCGCAAGGGCGAGTGGGCCGGCTGGTCGCCGACCTGGATGCTTGGCCGGCGGATTGCCGGAAAGCGCATCGGCATCGTCGGCATGGGCCGGATCGGCACCGCGGTCGCGCGCCGCGCCAAGGCCTTTGGCCTTTCGATCCACTACCACAACCGCCACCGGGTGAAGGCGGAAACCGAAGAGATGCTGGAGGCGACCTATTGGGACAGCCTCGACCAGATGCTTGCCCGCGTCGATATCGTCTCGGTCAACTGCCCGTCGACGCCGGCGACCTATCATCTGCTTTCGGCCCGTCGGCTGGCACTGATGCGACCGGACAGCTACATCGTCAATACCGCCCGCGGCGGCATCATCGACGAGACGGCACTCATCAAGTGCCTGCGCGAAGGCAAGATCGCCGGCGCCGGCCTCGACGTCTTCGAGAACGAGCCGGCCGTCAATCCGAAGCTGATCAAGCTTGCCGGCGAAGGCAAGGTCGTGCTCCTGCCGCATATGAGCTCGGCGACGCTCGAAGGGCGCATCGACATGGGCGACAAGGTGGTGATCAACATCCGCACCTTCTTCGACGGTCACCGACCGCCGGACCGCGTGCTTCCCGGCCGCGACTGATCGTGCAACGCCGCACGGTCCTGTCGTGCGGTTGTCCGTCAGGCCTGTTCAAAGTCAGAGGCTAGAGCGTCTTGCGCATCTCGATCGCTGTCGGCCGGGTAAAGCCGGGATGGCACATCGTGCCGGTTTTGACGAAGCCCCAGGCGGCGAACGCCCGGTGATTTTCGGTGAGTTCGACGCGGGTGAGCAGCCGCAGTGCTGGAAGACCGAGCGCGCGCGCCGTCGCTTCCGCTTCGGCGAGCAGCAGCCGGCCGATGCCCTTGCCTTGCGTCTGCGGCGCAACCGCGAGCTTACCGATATAGAGGCAATCTGCCTCAGGCTTGCAGAAGATGCAGCCGACGAGCCTTTCGCCGTCGCTGACGCCAAAGGCGATCTCGTCGGCAATCTTCTGCCGAAGCGATTCGACGTTTAATGCATGCGCCGACGATGGCGGGTCTATTCGCCCGTCCATGTAGGAGAAGGCGCCAAGGATCAGCGCCAGCAATTCCTCATGCCGGTTGAAGCTTTCACCGATGCGAAAGATCTGCACCATGGATCGGCCTATGCTCTGCGACGGTAGCGGATGGTGTTGAACTGCGCCGTCAGCGCGTCATACATCAACAGCCGTCCGACGAGCGGTTCGCCGAAACCGGCAATCACCTTGATCGCTTCCATCGCCTGCAATGTACCGATGACGCCGGTGAGCGCACCGACGATACCGGCCTCTGCACAGGAGGGCACGACGCCGGCCGGCGGCGGTTCCGGGAAGAGGTCGCGATAGGAGGGGTTCGGCCGCCCATCGGTACCTGCCTTGTAGGGCATCAGCACCGTCAGGGAACCGTCGAAGCGGCCGACGGCGCCGGTCACCAGCGGAATGCCGACCGCGGCTGCCGTATCGGCTGCGAGATAGCGTGTGTCGAAATTGTCCGAGCCGTCGATCACCAGGTGATATTGCCGGAACAGCGCCTCGGCATTGTCAGGGCCGAGCCGGGTCTGGTGGCCTTCGACGACGACATGCGGATTGAGCGAGCCGATCGCTTCCGCGGCCCGCTCGACCTTGGCCCGGCCGATGTCCTCGGTGCGGTGGATGACCTGTCGCTGGAGGTTCGAGAGCGCGACGGTGTCGTCGTCGACGATGCCGATGCGACCGATGCCGGCGGCTGCGAGATAGTGCAGGACAGGCGCACCGAGACCGCCGGCGCCAATCACCAGCACGCGTGCCGCCTTGAGTTTCTGCTGGCCCGCGCCGCCGATCTCCGGCAGCACGATATGGCGGGCGTAACGGGCGATCTCCGATTGGTCGAGCTTGTTCTCACCGGTCATGGCCACATCCTCCTCATCCCACCCGCCGTGGTGGTCATTGCCTTGCTTATCCCGTAACGCTGCCGTGCGAAACGGTCAGGAAGCGGCCGCGTTCGCCGAGCGCCTCGAACATGGTCTGGTCGGTGCCGGTCATGAAAGCCTGGCCGCCAAGATCATCGACGAGATCGAACAGGGCGGCGCGCCGATTGACGTCGAGATGCGCGGCGATCTCATCGAGCAACAGGATCGGTGCATGACCGGTCATGTCGCCGACCAGGCGCGCATGCGCCAGCACCAGTCCGACCAGCAGCGCCTTCTGCTCACCGGTTGAGCAGCGTGCCGCCTCCATGTCCTTGTCCCGGTGCCGCACCAGCAGGTCGCTCCGATGCGGTCCGTCGAGCGTCCGGCCTGCCGCCGCGTCGCGCGGCCGGCCGTCGCGCAGCATCGCCAGATACTGCTCTTCGAGATCATAGGCCGGGCGACGCCCTTCGTCGTCGAGAAAACCGGAAAGTGCCAGCCGCGCCGACGGAAAGACGTTATCGTCCACGTTCCGTTCGACAAGCGCCGTGAGCAGCCCGAGCATTTCCTGCCGCGCCAGCGCCATGGAAACGCCGAGGCCGGCCATTTCCTTCTCGATCGCCGTCAGCCAGGCCGGGTCCGGTCGAAATTCGCCGAGCAGCCGGTTGCGGCTTCGCATCGCGCGGTCGAACTCGCTGGCGCGTCGGCCATGTTCCGGATCGAGCGAAAGCACCAGGCGATCGAGGAACCGTCGCCGGTCGGCCGAAGGCCCCGTGAACAGCCCGTCCATCGATGGTGTCAGCCAGAGAACACGCAGATGATCCGTCAGTTCGTCGACGGTCGACGCCGGCGTTCCGTTGAGCCGCAGCCGCCGGGATTGCCCCTCCGTAACCCCGGCAGTGCCGGTGCCGATCTCGACCGGCCCCTCCATGCCCTCGACCTCCGCAAAGACGGAGAACCCGTCGCTTGCGCCGACGCGGGTAACGTCCGCATAGGCCGCGCGCCTCAAGCCGCGTCCGGGCGACAGAAAGGAGACCGCCTCCATCAGATTGGTCTTGCCGGCACCGTTCTCTCCCGTCAGCACCACATGGCGCTGGTCAAGCTCAAGCGAGAGGGCCGCATAGTTGCGGAACTCCGTGAGCTTCAGGCGGTTGAGAAAGACCTTGTGGGGCATCGGCAGTCCGGATTCGACGTTGGGCGCCAGCTAGGACGAAAGCGCCTGCCAAGGCAAGGTGAAACGGTGCGGGCGCCCATATCGTCAAAGATAGGCGATATCGGCAGGGGAAAGGCGGCAAACCCCTTTGATTCGGTGCTTTTCTTCAAGGACCTGGTGAAATATGACAGCCACATGACAATCCACAGATGGATATACGTGTGATGCTGGCCTGGTTCCGCAAACTTCTTCCCCGTGAGGATCGCTTCTTCGACCTCTTCGCCAAACACTCGCGCACTGTCGTCGGTGCCGCCGATGCGCTCGACAAGTTGCTCGCCGGTGGCGACGATCTGGAGAAACATTGCGAGCGGATCGTCGCGCTCGAAGATGAAGCCGATCATATCACCGCCGAGGTACTCCTGGCCGTGCGCCGGTCCTTCATCACGCCGTTCGACCGCGGCGACATCAAGGATCTGATCCAGTCGATGGATGACGCCATCGACATGATGCACAAGACGGTCAAGACAATCCGGCTCTATGAACAGAAGAGCTTCGAGCCCGGTATGCGCGAAATGGGTACGATTGTCGGCCGCGCCGCGAATCTGATTGCCGAGGCCGTCCCGCTGCTGGACCGCATCGGCACCAATCACGACCGGCTCATCGCCATCGCCGAAGAGGTCACCCGTATCGAGGGACACTCCGACGAACTGCACGAGCAAGGCCTCAAGGATCTGTTCCGCCGTTACGGCGCGAGCAACCCGATGGCCTATATCGTCGGTAGCGAGATCTATGGCCAGCTCGAAAAAGTCATCGACCGCTTCGAGGATGTCGCCAATGAAATCAGCGGCATCGTGATCGAGAACGTCTGATGGATGCGACGCTCGCCTTTCCGTTGCTCGTCGGGCTGATCGCCATTGCGCTCTTCTTCGACTTCCTGAACGGTTTGCACGATGCCGCCAACTCCATCGCGACGATCGTTTCGACGCGGGTGCTCAGGCCGCAATATGCGGTTCTGTGGGCGGCATTCTTCAACTTCATCGCCTTCCTGTTCTTCGGCCTGCACGTGGCCGAGACGCTCGGCAAGGGCATCATCGATCCGGGCATCGTCACACCGCTGGTGATCTTTTCGGCATTGATCGGCGCGATCGTCTGGAACATCGTCACCTGGCTGTTCGGCATACCATCGAGCTCCTCGCATGCCCTGATCGGCGGCCTCGTCGGCGCCGGCCTTGCCAGCACCGGTTTCAGTTCCATCGTCTGGACCGGTCTTCTGAAGACGGTCGGCGCCATCTTCATGTCACCGGCGATCGGTTTCTTCCTGGCGCTGGTGCTGGTGTTGATCGTCTCCTGGCTCTTCGTGCGGCAGACACCCTTTGCCGTAGACCGCACCTTCCGCGTGATGCAGTTCGTTTCGGCGTCGCTCTATTCGCTTGGCCACGGCGGCAATGACGCGCAGAAGACCATGGGCATCATTGCCGTTCTGCTCTTCTCGCAGGGCTATCTTGGTTCGGAATTCTATGTGCCCTTCTGGGTGGTGATCACCTGCCAGGCGGCGATCGCGCTCGGCACGCTGTTCGGCGGCTGGCGCATCGTTCACACGATGGGCTCGAAGATCACCAGGCTCAACCCGATGCAGGGCTTCTGCGCCGAAACCGGCGGGGCGATCACGCTCTTTGCTGCAACCTGGCTCGGCATCCCGGTCTCGACCACGCACACCATCACCGGCGCGATCATCGGCGTCGGTGCGGCCCGCCGCGTCTCGGCGGTGCGCTGGGGGCTTGCCGGCAACATCGTCATCGCGTGGTTCATCACCATGCCGGCCGCAGCGGCGATCTCGGCGCTCGCCTATTTCACCATCGATCTGCTGTTCTAGTCGAAGTGACAGTGTCTCCCGTCTGCCGGGCAGGCGGGAGACCACGTCATTTTTCGACCCGCGGAGCAGGCATGTCACGCCCGCCCTGATGTAATGTCAGGCTTTCTGCGCGCGTGCCTTTGAGCGTAAAGCTGATCTGCGCATCGATGAGCTTCGTGAAGAAGCGATGTTCCGCCTCAGGCACGATCTCCAGCCGATCCTGGCCGGTAGCCTGCGCAAACAGCCGGTCTCCTTCGCGAAGGATCGTCAGCTCGAACCCAGGCTCCAGCCGGTATGTACCGAGATAGGCATCGTAGCTTGCCGGATCGACGGCAATGGCGACGCGCTGGGTGGCGGCCGGTGCCAGTGGAGCGTCTCGATTAAGCAGATGGCGGCCGATATCGTCGACGCCCACCTCCGTCGATGCATTGGAAAGCGCGACGACGCCGACGCCGGTCGACGGACGGTAGCCGACGAAGGATCGGTAGCCTCCGGTGCCGCCATTGTGCCAGACGACCTGGTCGTCGCCCTTACCCGAAATCACCCAACCGAGCGCCTGCTGATCATCATCGCCGTTGCCGATCGGCGCTTTCGTCGCCAGCAGGATCGCGAAGGCGGGCGCGAGCGGTGACGGCGTCTTTCCCATCGCGGCCTCCAGGAATCCCAGCAGGTCATCCGCGGTTGAGCGCAGAGCGCCTGCGCCCTGCAGCGCGTCGAGATCCCAGTCTCTCACAGGCTCCTGTGCTGCACCGTGGCCTGTCGCCCGGCGTTCGACCCAATCCGGCCGCTGCGTGATCGCGGTATCCTTCATGCTGAGGGGCGTTGCGATGCGGCTGATGACGAGGTCTTCATAGGTAAGCCCCGCCTTCAAGGCGAGTGCATGGCCGAGCAGCCCGGCGCCAAGATTGGAGTATTCATTTTCGACGCCAGGGCGCCGCAGCGGCTTGTGGCTGGAGAGGAAGGCGTAGAGCTTTGCTGTGTCATAGTCGGCATAGGGATTGTTGATATCGGCCGGCACCAGATTGGCGGGCAACCGTGGCAGGCCGGACATATGAGTCGCCAGATGCCGGAGCGTGATCGGCGTCTGCTTGTCTTCCTGCAACGCCACATCGGCAGGAAGCAGCGACGAAACGGGCGTGTCGAGGTTTAGGGTGCCCTTTTCCACCGCGTCGGCGAGCAGCAGCGCCGTAAAGACTTTCGTGACCGAGCCGATCTCGAACACGGTGCGACCATCGACCGGGCGCGGATCGCCCTTGGCCGGATGACCGTGCGCGACGATGCGCCGGCCGGTGCCGTCGATGATGCCGACCACGATCCCGACCGACTGCTGTTGCTGGTCGATGCGGTCAGTCAGGATTTCCAGAATCTCGGAATCGGTCGGTGTCGTGGAAGGAGGAGCCGCGTGCGCGGTGGTGCCAAGCGTCATAAGGACGATCCAGTTCAGAAAGAGGTTCCGCATGACAAAAATAGGGATCCAATTTTGGGTTGTAAGGGATGCGATGACCATGCCAGCCGGTTTTGATCGAGACCCTGTCAAGGCCTGGCGGACAAATGCCCGATCATGTTCCCTGGCAACGATTGCACCGAAATTGCATGAAGCGGCTCACGGATCCCAATAGGGCGGATCGCCGAAGGCGTCCTTGAGGTGCTGGGCAATGGCTCTGAGCTTGGCCGAAGCACGCCTTCCTTCCGCATGCGCCATGTAGATGAACTCCGGCTCCGGAAGCAGCCCGACATCGATCTCCTTGAGCTGTCCCTCCCGCACCGCGGGGCCGGCGATGAAAGCGGGCAACAACGCGATGCCGAGCCCGGCGACGGCGGCATCGTGCAGCATGTCGCCATTGTTCATGCCGAGGGCCAGGCGTGCCCGAACGACCGTGGCGCCGGAAGGTCCCTCGAAGCGCCAGTCGGAGACGCCGCGGTTGGTGTAGAAGATGCCGCGGTGGCCTTCGAGTTCGCCAAGCGACGCCGGTGTGCCGTGTCGTTCGAGATAATCGGGAGAGGCGACGAGCAGACGCCGGCTTCTGGCAAGTTTCCAGACCACCAGGCGGGAATCGGCGATCACGCCGTGGCGAACAATCGCATCGTAGCCTTCCGAAGCTGCATCGACCCGCCGGTCGTCGAGATCGAGCGTCAGTTCGATTTCCGGATGGCTCGCCAGGAACGGATAGAGCGCCGGACCGAGATGCCGGCGGCCAAAGCTGACAGGCGCAGCGATCCGGAGTGGACCCGTGAGAAGCCCGCGGCGCTCGGCAAGGTCGCTCGCAGCCGCCTGCACCTCGCTGACGATCCTGACAGCGCGCTCGCGGAAGGCGATGCCGTCCTCCGTGAGCGTCAGCTTGCGTGTGGTGCGGTGAAGAAGCGTGGCGTTGAGCGCGCGTTCCAGCTCTGCTACCCTTTCGCTGACAACGGATTTCGACACGCGCAGGCGCCGCGCCGCCTCGCTGATCGAGCCAGCTTCGGCAACCGCGACAAAGGCCGCTATCCCTTCGATCTTCATCATTGTTCGGCTTTTCCGGATTTGAGTTCCTGGATTGGAAGACTAATCCGAACGATCATTTTCCGCCATATCTGTCTGCATTCGAGGACGACGGTTCCAGCCAACCGAGCCGATCTCCTCTTCGACCCAACAAGAGGATTTTCATCATGTCACGTTTGCAGAACAAGACGGCACTCATCACCGGCGGCACCAGCGGCATCGGCCTCGAGGCGGCGCGCCAGTTCATCGCCGAGGGGGCTCGCGTCGCGGTCACCGGCACCAATCCGAAGAATATTGCCGAGGCCCGCGCCGTCCTTGGCGAGACAGCTCTGATCATCGAGGCCGATGCCGGCAATGTCGCCGGCCAGGCGGCCGTCGCTGAAAGGATCCGCGCTGCCTTCGGCACGCTCGATATCCTCTTCGTCAATGCCGGCATCGCCAAGCTGCAGCCGATCGAGCAGTGGGATGAAGCGAGCTTCGACCGCTCGCTCGCGATCAACCTCAAGGGGCCGTACTTCCTCATTCAGGCCCTGCTTCCGGTCTTTTCGAAGCCGGCATCCATCGTCCTCAACACCTCGATCAACGCCCATATTGGCATGCCGACCTCGAGCGTTTATGCGCTGACCAAGGCGGGTCTGCTGTCGCTCGCCAAGACGCTTTCCGGAGAACTGATCGGCCGCGGCATCCGGGTCAACGCGGTCAGCCCCGGCCCGATCCGCACTCCGCTGCATGACGGCCATGCCCCGACGGTGGAGGAAAACAGGCAGGTTGTCGATGCGATCGCGGCGCAGATCCCGCTTGGTCGCTTCGGCCATGCAAGCGAAATCGCCAAGGCGGTTGTCTTCCTCGCCTCCGACGAAGCCGCCTTCACGGTTGGCGCCGAACTGATCATCGATGGCGGCATGGCGACGCTCTGACCGAGCCTCGCTCCGCTCCGATAAGCAAGGGCCGCGTGTCCGATCGGATGCGCGGCGCTGCCCGTTCTTGTCGACCGCTCACGGCGGGACGTTGGCATCGCTGGTTGCGAGGAGTATATTTTGCAAATCTAATGAAATGCATCCAATCGCGTGATCCGCACAGATCAAACACCGGTCAGATCCGAGGAGGAGACGATGACGAGTGTCAGATGGATGATGAAGGGACGGGAGTTCGTTCATTGCAACTGCGCCTATGGCTGCCCCTGCCAGTTCAACGCGCTGCCGACAAAAGGCCACTGCAGCGCTGTCGGCGCCTTCGAGATCGAGGAAGGCTTTCATGGCGACACGCGGCTTGACGGTCTGCGTTGCGGCATGATCGCCGCCTGGCCGGGCGCCATCCACGAGGGTCGGGGGCAAGTGGTCCCGATCATCGACGTTCGCGCCTCGGCCGAACAGCGCGGCGCGTTGCTGCGCATCATGAGCGGCGAGGATACGGAACCGGGCGCGACCTTCTTCCAGGTCTTTGCGACCACGTTTGAAACCATGCACGATCCGGTCTTTGCCGATATCGACTTCGACGTCGATGTCGCTCGCCGCACCGCCCGTCTGAACGTCCCGGGTTGGCTCGTCGCGCGTGGCGAACCGATCCTCAACCCGGTCACCGGCGAGGCCCATCAGGCGCGCATCAATCTCCCTCACGGCTTTGAATACGACGTCTGCGAGGTCGGGCGCGGTTGGGCCGACACGAAGGGACCGCTGACACTGGCGCTTGCGGATTCACACGCCCATTTCGCCACCATGCACTTGACCGGAAGCGGCGTGGTTCACTAGCGCCGATGTCGGACACGGCGCTTGAAACCCTTCTGAGACGCGACCGTGCCATCGTCGTGGCGGCTTTGATCGCGCTGACGGCGGCGAGTTGGCTTTACATCCTGTGGCTGGCATCGAGCATGGATATGGCAGGGGCCGGACCGGCGGCAGGCGGGACAGCCATGGGTCCCACCATGTCCATGGACGGCACGGACATGGCGATGGATATGCCAATGAATATGGGTGAGGGTTCGACGATGGCCGTGGCCGTCGCCGGCGCGCGCGCCTGGACCCCGGCGACCTTTGCCTATGCCTTCGTGATGTGGGCGGTGATGATGGTCGGCATGATGGTGCCGTCGGCAACCCCGATGATTCTGCTCTATGCCCGTGTGGGGCGGCAGGCGGCGTTAAAGGGGCAACCTTTCGCGGCCGCCGGATTTTTCGCCGGCGGCTATCTTTTCACCTGGACGCTTTTCGCCCTGATTGCAGCGCTTCTGCAATGGTTGCTCGATCGCGCGCTGCTGTTGACCCCGGCTCTGTCGAGCGCAAGCCAGCTTCTGAGCGGTGTGGCGCTGATCGCAATCGGCCTGTTCCAGTGGACGCCGCTCAAGGATCGTTGCCTGAGCCAGTGCCAGTCGCCGCTGCTTTTCATCCAGAACCATGGTGGTTTTCGCCGCCAGCCCGGCGCCGCCTTCGGCCTCGGGGTCCGGCATGGTCTCTATTGCGTTGGCTGCTGCTGGGCGCTGATGGCGCTTCTGTTCGTGGGCGGCGTTATGAACGTGCTTTGGATCGCCGCCATCGCCATCTTCGTGCTTGCCGAGAAGGTGGTGCCCGGCGGCCGGCTGTTGTCCCGTGTCGCCGGGGCAGGACTCGTCATGACAGGGCTTTGGCAACTTGCGGCCATGATCTGAAGCAAAAGCGCCGCGCAACCGTATCCGGCGCGCGGCGCTGCTGCACTCAATGGCTCTGAGCGTCAGTCGCTCAGGGTGTCGAAGAAATCCTTCATGCGGGCGAAGAAGCCGGTCGATTCCGGATTGTTGTCCTTCGACGAGATTTGCTCGAATTCCTGCAGCAACTCGCGCTGGCGCTTGGTCAGCTTCTGCGGCGTTTCGATCTGGATCTGGATGTAGAGGTCGCCGGATTGCGCCGAGCGCAGTACCGGCATGCCCTTGCCCTTCAAGCGGAACTGCTTGCCGGCCTGGGTGCCCTCGGGCACCGTGACGCGCGACTTGGTGCCGTCGAGCGTGGTCACGTCGAATTTGCCGCCAAGGGCGGCTGTCGTCATCGAGATCGGCACGCTGCAATAGAGATCGGCGCCGTCGCGCTGATAGAACTCATGTGGCCTGACCGAGAGGAAAATGTAGAGGTCGCCCGCCGGTCCGCCGCGAAGCCCCGCTTCGCCTTCGCCGGAAAGGCGGATGCGCGTTCCGTCCTCGATGCCTGCCGGTATGTTGACCGAAAGCGTCCGCTCTTCGGTGACCCGGCCCTGGCCGTGGCACTTGCCGCAGGGATCGGTGATCGTCTGGCCGCGCCCGCCGCAGGTGGGGCAGGTGCGTTCGATCGAGAAGAAGCCCTGGGCGGCGCGCACGCGGCCGGAGCCGTGACAGGTGCCGCAGGTCTTCGGGCTCGTGCCGGGCTTGGCGCCGGAGCCGGTGCAGACGTCGCAGGTGATCGAGGTCGGAACCCGGATCTGCGCCGTCTTGCCGGTGAAGGCTTCCTCGAGCGAAATTTCCATGTTGTAGCGAAGATCGGCGCCGCGTTCGCGGCCACCGGACGAACGCCGCTGGCGCCCGCCGCCCATCATCTCGCCGAAGATATCTTCGAAAATGTCGGAGAACCCGCCGGCCGCGCCGCCGCCGAAGCCGTTGCCCATGCCGCCCTGCTCGAAGGCCGCATGACCGTATCGGTCGTAGGCGGCGCGCTTCTGCGGATCCTTGAGGGTCTCATAGGCCTCGTTGATTTCCTTGAAGGTCTTCTCTGCTGCCGCGTCGCCGGGATTCTTGTCCGGGTGATACTTCATCGCGAGCTTGCGGAAGGCGCTCTTCAGCTCCTTCTCGTCGGCGTTCTTGGCAACGCCAAGCGTTTCGTACAGATCACGTTTCATTCGTCGAAGATTATCCTGTTGGCATGCCAGCGCGAGGGCTCGGCGGCTGCCCGTTTACCTTGCCACCGATTTAGTAAACCTTGAAGCGCGATACCATAGCCCGAACGGCAGTAGACGCGGTTTTTTGTCGGAAAAGTAACGTTTGCAGCGGCTCGCGGCACCTGTCGCCATGTTTGGCGGTCGCGCCGAGTTGCGCAGGCAACAAAAAAGCCCGGGCGAGCCCGGGCTTTTCGTCGGTTTGAAGGGCGACTTAGGCCGAACGCTTGCGGTCGTCTTCGTCGTTGACTTCTTCGTAGTCCGCATCGACGACATCGCCGTCACGGGCAGCGTCTGCTGCGGCATCCGCATGAGCGGCTTCCGTCTGCTGCGCTTCGTAGATCGCCTGGCCGAGCTTCATGGAAACTTCCATGAGCGTGTTGGTCTTGGCCTTGATGTCTTCGGCATCCGGCTCGGAGGCTTCGACAGCGGTCTTCAGCGCGGCAATCGCGTCGGAGATCGCCTTGCGGTCGGCTTCCGAAACCTTGTCGCCATAATCCTTCAGCGACTTCTCGCTGGAATGGATCAGGCTCTCGGCCTGGTTCTTGGCTTCGACGCCCTCGCGACGCTTCTTGTCAGCTTCTGCGTTCGCTTCAGCGTCCTTGACCATCTTCTCGATGTCGGCGTCGGAAAGACCGCCAGATGCCTGGATGCGGATCTGGTGTTCCTTGCCGGTGCCCTTGTCCTTGGCCGAAACCTGCACGATGCCGTTGGCGTCGATGTCGAAGGTGACTTCGATCTGCGGCATGCCGCGCGGTGCCGGCGGAATGCCGACGAGGTCGAACTGGCCGAGCAGCTTGTTGTCGGCAGCCATTTCACGCTCGCCCTGCGAAACGCGGATCGTCACGGCCGACTGGTTGTCGTCAGCGGTCGAGAAGGTCTGCGACTTCTTCGTCGGGATCGTCGTGTTGCGTTCGATCAGGCGGGTGAAGACGCCACCGAGCGTTTCGATGCCGAGCGACAGCGGCGTGACGTCGAGCAGGAGAACGTCCTTGACGTCGCCCTGCAGAACGCCGGCCTGGATGGCAGCACCCATGGCGACCACTTCATCCGGGTTCACGCCCTTGTGCGGCTCCTTGCCGAACAGCTGCTTGACGGTTTCCTGAACCTTCGGCATGCGGCTCATGCCACCGACGAGAACGACTTCGTCGATCTCGGCAGCCGAGACGCCGGCATCCTTGAGTGCTGCCTTGCACGGTGCGACGGTGCGCTGGATCAGGTCATCGACGAGGCTCTCGAACTTGGCGCGCGACAGCTTCATCGTCAGGTGCTTCGGACCGGAAGCGTCAGCCGTGATGAACGGCAGGTTGATTTCGGTCTGCTGCGACGAGGACAGCTCGATCTTGGCCTTTTCGGCAGCTTCCTTCAGGCGCTGAAGGGCGAGCTTGTCGTTCTTCAGGTCGATGCCCTGTTCCTTCTTGAACTCGCCGGCCAAGTATTCGACGAGACGCATGTCGAAGTCTTCACCGCCGAGGAAGGTGTCGCCGTTCGTCGACTTCACTTCGAAGACGCCGTCGCCGATTTCCAGAACCGAGATATCGAAGGTACCACCACCCAAGTCGTAAACGGCGATCGTCTTGCCGTCCTTCTTGTCGAGGCCGTAGGCAAGCGCTGCCGCGGTCGGCTCGTTGATGATGCGCAGAACTTCGAGACCAGCGATCTTGCCGGCGTCCTTGGTTGCCTGGCGCTGGGCGTCGTTGAAGTAGGCCGGAACGGTGATGACGGCCTTTTCGACCTTTTCACCGAGGTAGGATTCGGCCGTTTCCTTCATCTTCTGAAGGATCATGGCGGAGATCTGCGACGGGGAATAATCCTTGCCGTGCGCTTCGACCCAGGCATCGCCATTGTCGGCCTTGATGATCTTGTAAGGAACCATGTCCTTGTCTTTTTGCGTGGTCGGGTCCTGGAAGGTCCGGCCGATCAGGCGCTTGATCGCAAAAAGCGTGTTTTCCGGATTGGTGACGGCCTGGCGCTTGGCCGGCTGGCCGACGAGACGTTCGCCGTCGTCGCTGAATGCCACCATCGAGGGGGTCGTGCGCGCGCCCTCGGCATTTTCGATCACCTTCGCGTCTTTTCCGTCCATGACGGCGACGCAGGAGTTGGTCGTTCCCAGGTCAATACCAATAACTTTAGCCATGTCGTTCTCTCCTTGCAGCGGACTGTCGGAACCCGGTCAGGCATTCGTAAGACAGCCCCTAACGGGATGGTCTCAGGATTTCTTCGCAGCCAAGACTGCGCCGATGCGGCGTATATAAGGACCGGCGTTTCGGACTGCAAGGCATTCTGCGGGGCGTTTGGGGGCAAATGCAAGTCCGGGATTTGCCTAGCCAGAAATGGGCCATCCGCTGCAGGCGAGAAAGCCACCAGTCGCATGCCTGTGGCGCCGGCTCAACCGCCGGTCAGAATGTCGAAGAGGGTCGTGCGGCGCGTGGCGCCCGTCGTCTGGCCGACATCGGCCGGCGGTACAAGGCCGCCATTGCCCTGGTCAACGCCCTGGCCACCCCATTCACCCCCCTGGTCCGCTGGACGCTGCCCCACGGCGACCGCGCCATTGACCCCAACGGGTGCTTCCGGGAAGGCTTCCGGATCGCCGGAGAGCAAGTCGCCGGCCGGCGCGCCCGTGCCTTCATCGAAGACCGGCTGGACACCGGTGGTGCCGAAGAGCGGCGAGGGCGAGAGGCCCTCATGCGCCGCCATCATGAAATCGTGCCAGGCCTTGGCGGGCAGGCCGCCGCCAGTGACCTTCTTCATCGACTTGCCGTCGTCGTTGCCGAACCAGACGCCGGTCGTCAGGTTCGAAGTGTAGCCGACGAACAGCGCGTCGCGGAAGGACTGCGTCGTGCCGGTCTTGCCGGCCGCCTCCCAGCCCTTGAGCTGCGCCTTCTTGCCCGTGCCCTTGGTCAGCACCCGCACCATCATCTGGTTCATTTCGCTGACGATCGCCGGGTCGAGCACGCGCGGCGGGTTGTCGTAGGTGTTTTCGTAAAGCACCGTGCCGTCGGCCTTGGAGATGCGGCGAATGACATGCGGCGTCGCCTTGAAGCCGCCATTCATGAACGGGGCGTAGGCCGACGTCAGTTCGACGAGGCTGACTTCGGATGTGCCGAGCGCGATCGAGGCATTGGCCTGCATCTCGGAATCGATGCCGAGGCGATGGGCGACCTTGACGACGTTCTGCGGCCCCACCTCCATCACCAACTGCGCGGCGATGGTGTTCAGCGAATTGGCGAGTGCATCGGCGATCGTCACCTCGCCGCGATATTTCTGGTCGTAGTTCTCGGGCGTCCAGTTGCCGATCCGGACCGGACCGTCGTTGCGGATCGACATCGGCGTGCGGCCGATCTCGAGTGCTGCCGCATAGACGAAGGGCTTGAAGGCCGAGCCTGGCTGGCGCTTTGCCTTGGAGGCGCGGTCGAACTGGCTCTCGGCGTAATCCTTGCCGCCGACGAGCGCCCGGATGGCGCCGGTGCCGTCGATCGAGACGAGGGCCGCCTGCGAAGCGTCAAGCTTCTTGCCGTCGGCGTCGAGCGTCGCAGCGATCACCTCCTCGGCCTTCTTTTCAAGGTTGAGGTCGATCGTCGTGTCGATGACGAGATCTTCCTTGATCTCGCCGATCATGCCGGGCAGCTGGTCCATCACCATGTCGGCGACATAGTGCTCGGCGCCGGACCAGTAGCTCTTCGCCTTGGTCGGGGTCTGCGACATCGCCGTCTTGATCTCGCTGTCGGTAACGTAGCCTTCCTCGCGCATGGCGCCGAGAACGACCTGGGCACGCTCTTCCGCGGCCTGCGGATCGCGCGCCGGCGACAGGCGGGAAGGGGCCTTGAGCAGGCCGGCCAGCAGCGCCGCCTCGCCGAGGTTCACGTCGCGCGCCGATTTGTTGAAATAGCGCCGCGATGCCGCCTCCACGCCATAGGCGTTGGAACCGAAGAACACCCGGTTGAGATACATCGCCAGGATCTGGTCCTTGGAATACTTCTGCTCGAGCCAGAAGGCGAGCAGCACCTCCTGCACCTTGCGCTCGAGCGTGCGCTCCGGCGAGAGGAACAGGTTCTTGGCAAGCTGCTGCGTCAGCGTCGAGCCACCCTGCACCATGCGGCCGGTGGTCAGGTTCGTCAGCATGGCGCGGGCGAGGCCCAGCGGATCGATGCCGAAATGTGAATAGAACCGGCGATCCTCGATGGCGATCACCGCCTGCGGGATATAGGGCGACATGTTTTCGAGCGACAGCGCTTCACCGCCGGTGGTACCGCGATTGGCGATGACGTCGCCGCTGACCGCAAGGATCTTGACGTTCGGTGGCCGCTCGGGGATCGACCAGCTCTCCGCGCTCGGCATGCGCGCGCCGTAGTACAGCACCAGGCCGCCGACGCCCATGGCGCCCCAGATACCGAGCACGATGCACCAGTAGAACAGCGTGCGCACAAGGCCGATGAAGCCGCCGCCGCCAGAGCTGCGACGCGCGCTGCCGCGCTTGCCAGCTGCCTTCTTCTTGCCGTTGCCCTTCTTGCTGTTGCCTGAAGATTTGCCGCGGGGCGCCTTGCGGCTGGCGGTCACGCGATCGCTGGCCTCGACGCGAAAATCGTCGTCATCGTTCTCGTTTCCTCCGAACGATGGCTCGATCCGCTGTCCTGACCTGCCGTTTGTTGCCATGCCGTTGGGTTTGTCCCTCTGCCGTTTGCGGGGGCCGACTGGCTCGACCGCGACGGTGACTTCGATCTCGACGGCGATAACTGCGCTTTGCGCCAATCCGCCACGGCGACCGGGTGAACTTTAAATACGGCAATTTAAGGGGGAGTTAAGAAGCGGATCGTGAAATACGCATGGTCTTCAACAGCTTGCCCATGTGATGCGCAGCCCGGTGCAGTATGTGAGACGGTCCCCGCCGTTATGTAGGCGAACCCAATATGGTCGCGTCTATTGGATGGAGCTCCGCAGTGGCGTGTCTTCGACCGCCACGGTTGATGCCGCGGCGCCGGGCTCGGTAAAGTCGTAGAGCCATTGGCTATAGGGAAGCCGAAACAGAACCCGCTTCCCCAGATGGTTCATCGCCACTTCCTCGCAGTTCTTTGCCGGGTAGGCCTGGCGGCCGCACATGGCCCGCGGGCTGTCCACCAGGCGGTAGTCGTGCCCTTGATAAACGAGTGCTGTCATCGCTCTCAACTTGAAGGAGCCCGGTGGCAGCACGACGAAGCGAAGGCTGGCGATCCAGGTGGAGAGGATCAGGACAACGATGATTGCGGTGGGGACCTGGAGCAACAATTTCATTCTGAAAACCTGCAATTATGGAGAGCAAACGCAATTATTTTAATATTGCTGGTCGTATATCAGAAAAGACGAAGGAGAGTAAAAAGCTATCAAGGGTTGTGGTTTCCGGTCGGTTACCGCGCCATACATGGCTTTGCGCCTCGGCCCGTCGGTGAGCTGAACCATGGCTCAGGCTCCGATGAGCGGTTCGATATGCCTCGACCCCTGCTGCTTCGCCTTCACGATTTTGTGCAATGCAAAAATCTTGTCTTGAAATTGCTGCGACGCATGATTATTATATGACTTATCGAAGCGCTGCACCTCCTCCCGCGGCGCCCGATGCGGATCGGTGGCACTCCTCCTCCCAGTCACCGATCAAGTTCGAGAGCCCCGTGTACCTCCTCCCACACGGGGCTCTTTTCATGTCTCGAATGCGGCCGTGTTTCCCTGTATGTGGCACCTGTCGTGCGCAATTGGCGGCGCGGCGGGTTCTCGCAGGTATCGGCGCGCCATGACGTCCACCGTCTCACAGGCTTCCAAAGCAAACGGCTACATCTTCACGCTTCTGGCGATCGTCATCTTTTCGATCCAGGACGGCATCTCCAAACATCTTGGCGCGATCTATCCGCCGGTCTTCGTTGCGATGATCCGCTATTGGGCCTTCGCGCTTTTCGCGATTGCGCTGGCTGCGCGTACCAAAGAAGGTCTGAAAGTCACGGCGACAACCAGAAGGCCGTGGCTCCAGCTCGTGCGCGGCGTGTTGCTGCCAACCCAGATCGTCATGGTGATCACGTCTTTCACCTGGGTCGGGCTTGCCCATTCTCAAGCGATCCTGGCGGCGACGCCTCTGTTCGTTGCCCTCCTGTCGATGCCGCTTCTCGGTGAGCGCGTCGGCTGGCGGCGATGGCTGGCTATTTCCGTCGGTCTTGGCGGCGTGCTTCTGATTCTGAAGCCCGCGGACGGCCTGTTCGACCGGACCTTCCTCTTGCCCCTCGGGGCGGCCCTGCTGTTTGCGCTCTACGTCATCGTCACGCGGCTCGTCAGCCGCCAGGATTCGGCGATGACCAGTTTCTTCTACACCGGCGTCGTCGGTGCTGCCGCGATCAGCCTGGTCGGCCCGTTCTTCTGGGTCACGCTGGCGCCGGCCGACTGGGGCTGGATGCTGCTGCTTTGCATTACCGGATCCTCCAGCCACTACTTCCTCATCCGCGCCTATGAGGTGCTGGATGCGGTGGCCGTTCAGCCGCTCACCTATCTGCAGCTGGTTTTTGCCTCGATCATGGGCGTGACGATTTTCAGTGAGACGCTGACCGTCAACATGATCGTCGGCTCCGTGCTGGTGGTCGCAGCCGGCATCTTCACCGTGTGGCGCGAGCGTGTCGTTGCTCGACGCCGTGCCGGCTTGCCACCGGCCTGAGCTCGACCAGAGACGACTGCATGTTTCCTTTAATCGTAGCCGATTGAAGGACAAAAACATGCAGCAATTCAAAGTGCTACAGCGACCTTTGCGCGTCTCATAAGACGCGCGGTGCTGTCGGGAAACATCCGGGTGGCGAATTCTGCTATGGCTTCGCCTTATTGTTGTGCTCGGCTGCGCACGACAACAGGAGGACTGCCATGAAGTTTCGCTCCACCGTCTTCGCCCTCGGCGCATTTGCAGCGTTGAATGGCGAAGCTCTGGCACAAGAAGGCGTCGCCTATGTCGACGACCGTTCCGACGGCGCAGCTCTCGTCCGTTCGCTCTACAATGCCATCAACCGCAAGGAATATGCCCGCGCCTACGGCTATTTCGGCGAAACGAAGCCGGTCGGCGGCTTCAAGTCCTTCACCCGCGGCTATGATCGCACCGTGTCGGTCGAAGTGAAGATCGGCAAAGTGAAAACGGAGGCCGGCGCCGGCAGCATCTATTCCGCGGTTCCGGTTGCGGTGAAATCCACCGAGCAGCGCGCGCGGGTCCGGTTCTTCGCCGGCTACTACGTCACGCGCATCATCAACCCCTCGCTGCAGGTGCCGCCGTTCACGCCGTATCAGATCGAAGCGGCGCGGCTGCGCGAAGTGAAGGGGCCGCTCGAGCAGGCGCTGCCGACGGTCTGCAACGCGTCCTGAGGAGGGAGCGCGTCGTTTCCGCAGCCCTGCAATGCGAGGCAAGCTGAAGCAAAGCGATCCCCGCTAGGGAAGGTCGGTTCCTCCCGGGGGAGGACGTTGGGCCACGAAGCGAGCCCGCTCGAAGACGAGGATCACCACCAAGGCCAGGACAAAGGGGATGACCAGGTAGAGCAGGCGGAAGATTGCAAGGGCGGCAAGTACGTCGGCCGGATCCATTTCCGGCAGCGCGGCAATGAATATCAGCTCGAGCACGCCGAGCCCGCCCGGCGCATGCGAGAGCAGCGCCGCCGAGAACGAAGCGAGGAAGATCCCGAGGATGACGATATAGCCCGGGTTTCCGGCTTCCGGCAGCGCGAAATAGATGATGCCCGCTGCGCCGACCAGCTCCACCGGCGCGATCACCAATTGCCGGAAGACGATTCTCGGCTTCGGATAGTGCAACTGGAACCATCGTGTGCGGAACGACGGAAGCCCGACGAGGCTACCGATGACATAGAGCCCGATGACGACGAGGATCAGCACGCCCGTGGTCAGCGACATTTCCACCGGCAGGAATTCGGCGAAGCGTTCGATGATGTCGGGCCGCACCAGGAGGACGATGGCCGAAAGCACCAGCGTGCCGAGCGTGAAGGTGAAGGAGCAGAAGGCGACGAGCACGCCCACTTCGCCCGCAGAGAGTCCCTTGGAGCGATAGGCCCGGTAGCGCACGACCGCGCCGGAAAAGACCGAGGCGCCGAGATTGTGCGAAAGCGCATAGGTCGTGAACGAGCAGAGCGTGATGAACCAGATCGAGATGCGGTGTCCGAGATGGTCGAGCGCCAAGCGGTCGTAAGCCGCAAGCGCCGCATAGGCGACCAGCGTCGAGCCGATTGCCAGCAGCCAGCTCTTGAGCGAGATCGCGTTGAAGCTTGCGAGGAACTCGTCGAGCGAAAGGCCGCGGAGCTCGTGATAAAGTGCATTCACCGAAAAGAGGATCGCGAGAAGGCCGACAACGGGCCAGAAATAGGTCTGCAGCCTTTTCATACCGGCGCCGCGATCGGTGCGAGGAAGTGGGCGAGGCGTTCCAAGGACACTTCTGCTGCAGCTGCCGGAGTGGTTCTCCAAGCGGAGACATTCTGTTTTCTAGGCTGCCTTGTCATAGCGTCACGCCCGCAGCGCGACGCTTCGGTCCTTACCCTTGCCAATGATCCGATTTCCCTTTGTGATTTGTTTCACAAAAAGGAAGCACCTGAGACCCCGCAGGTCAAGGATTGAGGGTCTGCCGAAACCGGAGAAACCGACGGGAAACGGTGAAGGGGAAACGGTAAAATGTGGAGGTGGCGCCGATCCAGCGGCGATGCGCGCGCGTCGGCAGTCAGATTGCGCGTGAGGGCTGTGTCGTCGGTGGAGGCGCAACCGAATTCGAAGAGGCCGCAGCGGAGCACTCCGCTGCGGCCCTGAAGCAAGTTGAGCGGGACACGAGCGGAAAAGCCGTGCGCACCCCACATCCCGCTCCGGCTGGATTAAGCAGCGAGCGCATCCAGGATACGGATCCAGGAGCGGATGCCCTTGTGGTAGGACTGCAGCTCGTACTTCTCGTTCGGCGAATGGATCCGGTCGTCTGAAAGGCCGAAGCCAACCAGCAGCGATTCCATGCCGAGCATCTTCTGGAAGTCGCCGACGATCGGGATCGAGCCGCCCATGCCGATGATGACGGCCGGCTTCGGCCACTCGTCGGAAAGGGCCACCTTCGCCGTGTTGAGCAGCGGCGATTCATAGGGCAGGTGGATCGCCGGCGAACCGCCGTGGGCGTGGAACTCGACCGAGCAATCCGCCGGAACCTTGGAGCGGACATAGGCGCGAAACGCCTCGCGGATCTTTTCCGGGTTCTGGTTGCCGACGAGGCGGAAGGAAACCTTCGCCGAAGCCTCGGCCGCGATCACCGTTTTGAAGCCTTCGCCGGTATAGCCGCCGGTGATGCCGTTGACTTCCGCGGTCGGGCGCGCCCAGGTCAGTTCCAGCACCGAGCGGTTCTTTTCGCCCGACGGGATCGACAGGCCGATTTCGCCGAGGAACTTCTCCGCCGTCTGGCCGAGCGTTTCCCAGGCGGCCTTGATCTGAGCCGGGGTTTCTTCGACGCCGTCGTAGAAACCGGGGAGTGTGACGCGGCTGTTCTCGTCGTGAAGGCCGGCAAGAATGGTGGTGAGGATGCGGATCGGGTTGGCCGCGGCACCGCCGAAGTAGCCCGAATGCAGGTCGCGGTCGGCAGCCTTCACGATGACCTCTTCGCCGACGAGGCCGCGCAGGCCTGCGGAGATGGCCGGCGTATCGCGGTCCCACATGCTGGTGTCGCAGACCAGCGCATAATCGGCCTTGAGCTCGGCGGCATTGGCTTCAAGGAAAGGCTTCAGCGACGGCGAGCCGGATTCCTCTTCGCCTTCGAACAGAATGGTCACGCGGCAGGGCAGGCCGCCATGGACGTCCTTGTAGGCGCGTACTGCCTCCACGAAGGTCAGCAGCTGGCCCTTGTCGTCAGCCGTGCCGCGGCCGGTGATCACCTTTCGGCCGGGTTCGATTTCCTTGATGCCCGGCTCGAAAGGATCCGTGTCCCAGAGGTTCAGCGGATCGACCGGCTGGACGTCGTAATGACCGTAAAACAGCACGTGCGGCGCATCCGGCTTGGCGGCATCGTGATGGGCGACGACCATCGGATGGCCGGGGGTGTCGCGCACCGAAGCGGTGAAGCCGAGGCTGTTGAGTTCCGCCACCAGCCATTCGGCGGCCTTGCGGCACTCCGCCTTGAAGGCCGGGTCGGTCGAGATCGACTTGATCCGAACGAGATCGAACAGCCGGTCGAGGCTGTCAGGCAGATTGGCGTCTGCGCGTTCGAGAACGGGGGTGATGTCTGCCATCATGCATATCCTTGCTTCAAGTTTTGCCGGAACCTACTGCATCAATCGCCAAATCGAAATCGATTTAAGGACGACGACACGCAGCAAATTAAAGTTCTACAACTGCTGGCGAGTGTTCGACGCTGCGCCTTCAGAAGCGCAAAGTCACCGGACGCGCTCGCATTGATTTAGAGCCTAAGGCCATTCTCCTTAAGCCAAATTTTTTGATGGATCGATCAGGGGAGGTGCGAAGCTTCAGGCGCGGCCGTCGCCACGGGCCACGCTGGCAAGCGCCATGCGCATATATTCGAGCATCAGCTCGCGCTCGAAGTTCCTGAGGCCGGAAAGCAGCGACTGGTCGGCGGCAAGGGCTGCTTCCTTGGCGGCAGCCTCCATCTCCCTTGCCCGTTCAGTCAGGAAGATCTGCTGTGAGCGCTTGTCCTGGGGGTGCTTGCGCCTGATGATGAGCCCGTCGCGCTCCATGCGCGAGAGCGTGTTGGCCATCGTCGCCTGCTCGATATCGAGGCGATCGAGCAGTTGCTTCTGCGTCAGGCCTTCCTCGGCCCAAAGTTCGAGCAGAATGGGAAACTGACCGGGTGCGAAACCAAGCTTCTGGCCGCGCTCGTGAAGCGCGCGCGAAAAGCTCTTCGCCAGCAGGCTGGCCAGATAGGTTGCAGATTCCATCCGATTGAAGGCCATGCCTATCGGTACGCCCGAAGCGCCATGAAGACAAGTTACAATGCAGGCGATGAACCTTGGGGAAGCGCGGGCTCACTTCGATTTGACCGGACTTTATCGAAAGCCTTGATGCCAAACAAAAAACCGCCACGGCGCGGAGGCGGCGCCGTGACGGTTTCTTGAAAACGGGACAAAGGCCCGGAGAGGGGGATAAGGCCTTTGTCCTCATCTGGTGCGGGCGGGGGACAGGCCAATCACCAGAAGACGGCATCACTCGGTGCCGTTGAGTAGGATTTGAGGATTCAAATGTGGCTTTTCAAGGATAGGTAGGGCGAATCGGACATTACAAATACGTAACGTTTGCGTGAAAGCCGAATGCCGTTCAAAAGCCCGTCGAGCGCCGGTTCCGCAAGGCAAAAAAGATCTCGACCAAACCCATCGCAAGTGCGACCAAGACCCCCGTTTTCGCCACGTCGCCGATGGACTGATCCGGCCCGACGCACATGATGACGATGAAGGCAGCGAAGAGTACGGCGCGCGCGATCGCGTATTCGACCTTCTGCCAAAGCGGCCAGGGCCTGCCGTCGGCGCGTCTGAAATGGGTGTCGAGCCCAGCTGTTGCAAGCAGATAGATGGGCGCAAACAACGTCTTGATTGCGACGAGGAACCCTGGATCGCTGAGCAGGAGCCAGGAAATGGTGAAGCAGGCCACCGCAAACCCGGAAAGGACAAGATACCGCCTGAGGGCATAATGCACGTTATGCGGCATGACTAATCTCCTTTGAGGCAAGTGATGATTGTAGTGTCCGGCGGGAAAACCGCAATGGACCTTTGGCTTGCCCCGCGCTATCCATTTGCCCATGAAAAACGGTGATCATCTCTTCCTCGTCGACGGCTCCGGATTCATCTTCCGGGCGTTCCACGCCATCCCACCTCTGAACCGCAAATCCGATGGCCTCCCGGTCAATGCGGTATCGGGTTTCTGCAACATGTTGTGGAAGCTGCTCACCGATGCGCGCGACACCTCGGTCGGTGTCACGCCGACCCATTTCGCTGTTATCTTCGACTACTCCTCGAAGACCTTCCGCAACGCGCTCTACGACCAGTACAAGGCCAACCGTACGGCGCCTCCGGAAGATCTCATTCCGCAGTTCGGCCTGATCCGCCACGCGACCCGCGCCTTCAATCTGCCCTGCATCGAAAAGGAAGGCTATGAGGCAGACGATCTGATCGCCACCTACGCCCGCCTTGCCGAGGCGGCCGGCGCGGGCGTCACCATCGTGTCGTCCGACAAGGACCTGATGCAGCTCGTCACCACGAATGTGTCGATGTACGACAGCATGAAGGACAAGCAGATCTCGATCCCCGAGGTCATCGAGAAATGGGGCGTGCCGCCGGAGAAGATGATCGATCTCCAGGCGATGACCGGTGACTCCACCGACAACGTCCCCGGCATTCCCGGCATTGGCCCGAAGACGGCGGCGCAATTGCTCGAAGAATACGGTGACCTCGAGACACTCCTTGCCCGCGCCGGCGAGATCAAGCAGGCCAAGCGCCGCGAAAACATCATCGCGAACGCCGACCTCGCGCGCCTGTCGCGCCAGCTCGTGGAACTCAAGACCGACACCCCGCTCGATGTCCCGCTGGAAGAGCTGAGCCTGGAGCCGCAAAACGGTCCGAAGCTGATCGCCTTCCTCAAGGCGATGGAGTTCACCACGCTGACGCGCCGTGTGGCTGCCGCAACCGGCACCGACGCAGACGCCGTCGAAGTCGCCACCGTGCCGGTGGAATGGGGCGCGGATGCGCGCGGTCCGGATCTCGACAAGGGCGACGCGGCGACGGCTGTCAGCGAAGGTTCCACCGCAAAGGCAGCGGTCCGCGGCGAGGCGGCCGAGGCTGCCGCAGTCCTGTCACGTACCGGCGAAACGGATGCAGCAGATGCCACGCCGCAGGCGCTGGCAGCGGCTCGGGCCGAAATCTTTGCCAAGGCACCTTTCGATCGCAGTGCCTATGTGACGATCCGTGATGTCGCCACTCTCGACCAGTGGGTATCAGCTGCGCGCGATGCCGGCGTCGTCGGCTTCGACACGGAAACGAACTCGCTCGACGCCATGCAGGCCGACCTCGTCGGCTTCTCGCTGGCGATTGCCGACCACAAGACCGACCCGACCGGCGCGTCGATCCGGGCGGCCTATGTTCCACTGATCCACAAGACCGGTGTCGGCGATCTCTTGGGCGGAGGGCTTGCCGAAAACCAGATCCCGGTCGCAGAAGCGCTGAGCCGGCTGAAGCGCCTGCTCGAGGACCCCTCCGTCCTAAAGGTCGCGCAGAACCTGAAATACGATTACCTGGTGATGAAGCGGCACGGTATTACCGTCGAGAGCTTCGACGATACCATGCTGATGTCCTACGTCGTTGATGCCGGCAATGGCACCCATGGCATGGATGCGCTTTCCGAGCGATGGCTGAACCACAAGCCGATCGCCTACAAGGACATCACCGGCACCGGCAAGTCGTCGGTGACTTTCGATTTCGTCGATATCGACAGGGCGACGGCCTACGCCGCCGAGGATGCGGACGTCACGCTGAGGCTCTGGCACATCCTGAAGGCGCGGCTCGCCGCCAAGGGGCTGACGCGCGTCTATGAGCGTCTGGAGCGACCGCTGGTCGCCGTTCTGGCGCGCATGGAAGACCGCGGCATCACCATCGATCGCCAGATCCTGTCGCGGCTTTCGGGCGAACTGGCGCAAGGGGCAGCGGCGCTCGAGGACGAGATCTACAAGCTCGCAGGCGAGACCTTTACCATCGGCTCACCGAAGCAGCTCGGCGATATCCTGTTCGGCAAGATGGGCTTTGCCGGCGGGTCGAAGACCAAGACCGGGCAATGGTCGACCTCGGCGCAGGTGCTGGAAGACCTGGCCGCCGAGGGCCACGAACTGCCGCGCAAGATCGTCGACTGGCGGCAGCTGACCAAGCTCAAGTCCACCTACACCGATGCGCTTCCCGGTTTCGTCCATCCGGAGACGAAGCGCGTTCACACGTCCTATGCGCTCGCCGCCACGACGACTGGCCGCCTGTCGTCGTCGGATCCGAACCTGCAGAACATCCCGGTGCGCACCGCCGAAGGCCGCAAGATCCGTACCGCCTTCATCGCGACGCCTGGCCACAAGCTGCTCTCGGCCGATTACAGCCAGATCGAGCTGCGTGTACTCGCCCACGTCGCCGACATCCCGCAGCTGCGCCAGGCCTTTGCCGACGGTGTCGATATTCACGCGATGACGGCCTCGGAAATGTTCGGCGTTCCGGTCGAGGGCATGCCGGGCGAAATCCGTCGCCGCGCCAAGGCGATCAACTTCGGCATCATCTACGGCATTTCGGCCTTCGGTCTCGCCAACCAGCTGTCGATCGAGCGCTCCGAGGCCAGCGACTACATCAAGCGCTATTTCGAGCGTTTCCCCGGCATCCGTGATTACATGGAAGGCACAAAAGTGTTTGCCCGCGAGCATGGCTACGTCGAGACCATCTTCGGCCGCCGCGCGCACTACCCGGATATCCGCTCGTCGATCCCGTCGCATCGCGCCTTCAACGAGCGCGCCGCAATCAACGCGCCGATCCAGGGTTCGGCAGCCGACATCATCCGCCGCGCGATGGCGAAGATGGAGCCGGCGCTGGCCGAGGCGAAGCTCTCTGCCCGCATGCTGCTGCAGGTGCACGACGAACTGATCTTCGAGGTCGAGGACGCCGAGGTCGACAAGACCATTCCGATCGTCGTCTCGGTCATGGAGAACGCCGCCATGCCGGCGCTCGACATGAAGGTGCCGCTCAAGGTCGATGCGCGCGCCGCGACCAATTGGGACGAGGCGCACTAATCCGAGCGGCACGATGCCTGGGTTCTGAGGGAATTCCCTCAGAAAACCTCAAAAGCCACATGCGATGAATCTTGCAGTGCCCGGGGCCATTCGATGACCCCGGGCGCCTTTCCATCAGGATGATAGAAAGCGCCGGTCGTTGCAGCCGGAACGATTGCCGACGCGTTCAACTCCCCATAGGCAACGGTTGAGAAGGGGCTTGAAGCCCTATCTGGAACCGCCGCAATCGGAGGAGATCATGGCGCCGAAGACCTTCATTCTTGTGCTTTCCTGCGACGACAAGCCCGGCATAGTCGCGGCCGTTACCACCGAGCTTGCCGCGCTCGGCGCCAACATCGCCGCGAGCAACCAGTTCTGGGATACCAAGACCAACAGCTTTTTCATGCGCATCGCCTTTCAGGTTGCGGCGAGCGTTCAGGCAAATGATGTCGAGCGGGCCTTGCGGCCTGCCGTCGAGCGTTTCCAGATGCGAACCGCTCTGGCGGACGCCACGGTGAAGCCGAAGATCCTGGTCCTCGTCTCCCGGTTCGACCATGCGCTCTTGCACCTGCTCTACCAGATCCGTGTCGGCTGGCTGAATGCGGAAGTCGTCGCTATCGTCTCCAATCACGAGGATAGCCGGCGCACGGCCGAGGCCGAGGGGCTTTCCTATCACTGTTGGCCGGTATCGAAGGAGAACAAGGCCGAACAGGAGGAAAGGCTCTTGCGCCTGGTCCAGGAAACCGGAGCCGATCTCGTCATCCTCGCCCGCTATATGCAGGTCTTTTCGGACAATCTGTCGAAGCGCCTCTACGGCAAGGCGATCAACATTCATCACTCCTTCCTGCCGAGCTTCAAGGGCGCCAAGCCCTATCATCAGGCGCATGAGCGTGGGGTGAAGCTGATCGGCGCGACGGCGCATTATGTGACGCCCGATCTCGATGAAGGCCCGATCATCGAGCAGGAAACCGAGCGCGTCAGCCACGCGCTGACGGCCGAGGATTTCGTCGCCACTGGCCGTGATATCGAAAGCCGCGTGCTTGCCCGTGCCGTCAAGCTGCACCTGGAGCGGCGCGTGATGCTCAACGGCCACAAGACGGTGGTGTTCAGCTAAGAGGGTGCGAAAGGCACCTGAGCCGGTGCCCGCACGGGCTCCGGCCAAGGATGTTAGGGGCGTGCGCCAACGGCGGTTGCCGTGATCGCCGGCGCGCGGAAGCTGGCAAAGAGCCGGCTCAGACCTTCGCGCCCGTCGGCCGTCAGATCGAAGCGGCGGCCGAAGAGCAGCCATTCCGTACAGAGGCCGAGCATCATCCAGTGCAGTGTCCGCGTTGCGGACGCCGGCGTCCAGCTCTCATGCATCTGCCCCTTGGCGAGTGCGCGGGAGAAAGCGAGTTCGAGCAGGACGTTGTGGCGCTCGTCGAGTTCCTTCTGCCGGGTCAGGACTTCGCTCATGTCGCCATCGTAATTGGTGCGCAACATGATCGTCAGAATGCGTTGGCGCTGCTCGTCGGCGGCGAGAACATCCAGCCAGTCGCCCATGGCGCCCTCGAGGATCGAAAGGGTATCGGCCGTTTCCGCCTCGATTTCGCGGGCAACCATGTCTTCCTGCGGCAGCGGCACGGCATCATGCAGCGCGAGGAACAGGTCGGTCTTGTTGGCGAAGTGCCAGTAGATGGCGCCGCGCGTGACGCCGGCGGCCTTGGCAATTTCTTCGAGCGTCGTGTTCGAGACGCCCTTTTCGTAGAAGACGCGCTCGGCGGCGCATAGGATCTTCTGTCTTGTTGCTTCTGCGTCGGCTTTTGTTCGGCGCATTCATTCCTCCTCATGCGACGGCCCGCCGAATGGGCGGGCCGTCTGTCGTCATCTTACTCGGCGGGTGTCGGGTTTTCTGCGGCTGTCGGTGTGTTTTCCACCTTCTTTCGGCCGAAGATCTTCGTAACGAACACGAAGAAGACCGGAACGAAGAAGATGGCGAGCACCGTTGCCGAGATCATCCCGCCCATGACGCCCGTGCCGATGGCGCGCTGGCTGCCGGAGCTGGCACCCGTAGCGATCGCCAGCGGCAGAACGCCGAGCGTGAAGGCGAGCGACGTCATCAGGATCGGCCGGAAGCGAAGATGCGCCGCCTCCAGCGTTGCGTCGATCAGTGACTTGCCCTGCTCGCGCAGTTCCTTCGCAAACTCGATGATCAGGATCGCGTTCTTGGCCGAGAGACCGATGATCGCGATCAGGCCGACCTTGAAGTACACGTCGTTCGGCATGTCGCGCATGGTGACCGCCAGCACGGAGCCGATGACACCGAGCGGCACCACCATGATCACGGCCACCGGGATCGACCAGCTCTCATAGAGTGCGGCCAGGCACAGGAACACCAGAAGGCAAGACAGCGCGATCAGAAGCGGTGCCTGGGTGCCCGACTGGATTTCCTGCAGGGACTGGCCGGTCCACTCGTAACCGAAGCCTGCAGGCAATTGTCCCGCCAACCGTTGCATCTCGGCGATCGCGTCACCCGAAGAGTAGCCGTGGGCGGCTTCACCGCTGATACGGACCGATGGGTAGCCGTTATAGCCGATCGTCTGGGTCGAAGCCTTGACCCATTCCACCGTTGCAAAGGCCGACAGCGGCACCATGCCGCCATTGGCATTGCGGACGTTGAGGTTGAGGAGGTCGGCGGTCTGCATGCGCTGACCTTCGTCCGCCTGCACCGTCACGCGCTGCATGCGTCCGGCATTGGGGAAGTCGTTGACGTAGGACGAGCCGAGGTTGGTCGAGATCGTCGAATTGATGTCGGCGAAGGTCACACCGAAGGTGTTGGCCTTCTCGCGGTCGATGGTCACGCTGACCTGGGCCGCATCCGGCATGCCCTCGAAGCGAACGCCGGTGACGATCTTGCTCTGAGCCGCAAGGCCAAGAAGCTGGTCGCGCGCCTGTGAAAGTGCTGCTTCGCCGAGACCGCCGCGGTCCTGCAGGCGGAAGGAGAAGCCGCCAGTGGTGCCGAGACCCTGGATCGCCGGCGGCGACAGCGCAAAGCTGATCGCATCCTTGATCTGGCTCATGGCAATCGTCGCACGCATGGCGATCGACTGCGCAGCGTTGTCGGCGTCGCGTTCCTTCCAGTCCTTCAGCGTCACGAAGGCGAGCGCTGCGTTCTGGCCGGTGCCGAAGAAGGAGAAGCCGTTGATCGCGATGATGCGTTCGACTGCCGGCTCCTGGCCGAAGATCTTCTCCGTCTGCTCCACCACCTCGGTCGTGCGGTTGCCCGTCGCTTCGGAGGGAAGCTGCATCATGACGATCACGAAGCCCTGGTCTTCGTCCGGAAGGAACGACGACGGCAGCTTCATGAACAGCCAGCCAAGACCGGCGAGCACCGCGACATAGACGATCATGTAGCGGCCGGTCCGGTGGACCATGCCCTTCACGAGGCCGCTGTAGCCGTGTGAGGTCTTGTCGAACGAGCGGTTGAACCAGCCGAAGAAGCCGCGCTTGGCGTGGTGATGGCCCTTGGGAACCTGCTTCAGGAAGCTGGCGCAGAGCGCCGGCGTCAGCGACAGCGCAAGCAGCGCCGAGAACAGGATCGACACGACCATCGTCAGCGAGAACTGGCGATAGATCACGCCGACGGCACCCGGGAAGAAGGCCATCGGAATGAACACCGAGGCGAGAACCAGCGTGATGCCGATGACGGCGCCGGTGATCTGCTTCATCGCCTTGCGGGTCGCTTCCTTCGGTGTCAGTCCTTCCTCGGACATGATGCGCTCGACGTTCTCGACGACGATGATCGCATCATCGACGAGAATGCCGATCGCCAGCACCATGCCGAACATGGTGAGCACGTTGATCGAGAAGCCCATCGCCAGCATCACCGCGCAGGTGCCGAGCAAGGCAACCGGAACGACCAGCGTCGGGATGATGGTGTAGCGGATGTTCTGCAGGAACAGGAACATCACGATGAAGACGAGTGCGACGGCTTCGACGAGTGTCGAAAGCACCTTCTCGATGGAAACGGCGACGAACGGCGAGGTGTCGTAGGGAACCGAATATTCGAGACCGGCCGGGAAGAACTTGGCCAGTTCGTCCATGCGTTCCTTGATCGCGGCCGATGTCGACATGGCATTGCCGCTTGGCGACAGCTGGATGGCGATGGCCGCCGACGGTTTGCCGTTCAGACGGGTCGAAAACGCATAGCTTTCGCCGCCGATTTCGACGCGGGCGACGTCACGCAGGCGAACGGACGAACCGTCCGGGTTGGCGCGAAGCACGATCGCTCCGAATTCCTCGGCGCTCGACAGCTGGCCCTTGACGACAACGGGGGCGCTGATCTGCTGGGTGATCGGGTTCGGCTGAGCGCCGATCGAGCCGGACGCGATCTGGGCGTTCTGAGCCTGGATGGCATTCGTCACGTCGGCGGCCGTCAGGTTGAGGCCGAGCATCTTGTCCGGATCGAGCCAGACGCGCATCGAGCGTTCGGTCGCAAACAGCTGTGCACGGCCGACGCCGGGCACGCGCTGGACTTCGTTGAGCACGTTGCGGCTCAAGTAATCGCCGAGACCGATGGCATCCATCGAGCCATCGGTCGAGGTGAGCGCAACGATCATCAGGAAGCCGGAGCCGGCTTCATCCACCTGCACGCCCTGGCGCTTGACCGAATCGGGCAGGCGCGGCTCGACGCGGCGAACGCGGTTCTGGATGTCGACGGCGGCCTGACCCGGGTCGGTACCGGGCGCAAAGGTGGCGCTGATATCGACGGAGCCGGAAGCACTGGAGGTCGATTCGAAATAGAGCAGGCCTTCGACGCCGTTCAGCTCGTTTTCGATCAGACGGGTGACGCTCTGGTAGGTGTCTTGCGACGAGGCGCCAGGATAGCTCGTGTTGATGGAGATCTGCGGTGGCGCGACATCAGGATATTGCGAGACCGGCAGAAGCGGTATCGCAATGATGCCGGCGATCATGATGAAGATCGCCACCACCCAGGCAAAGATAGGCCTGTCGATGAAAAAACTGGGCATTAATCAGCACTCACTTTGTGGCTTCAGCCGGCTTTTCTTCGGCCGCTGCGGTCGTCTGCGCCGCTTCGGCCGCGGGCTTGGCGTTCGGATCCCAGTCCGTCGGCTCGACCGGTGCGCCGGGGCCGATCTTCTGGAAACCTTCGACGATGACCTTCTCGTCGGCCTTGAGGCCTGAGGTCACCTGCCAGCGGCTGCCGACGGTGCGGCCGAGCGTCACGTTGCGGAACTCGACCTTCTTGTCGGGGGTGACGACATAGACCTGCGACTGGCCGGCATTGTTGCGCTGGACGGCCTGCTGCGGGACGGTTATCGCGTCCTTCTCGATGCCTTGCTGCACCTGCACGCGGACATACATGCCCGGAAGCAGATCATTGTTGGGGTTCGGGAATTCGCCGCGCAGGGTCACCTGGCCGGTCGTCGCGTCGACGGCGGCTTCGGAGAACAAGAGCTTGCCCTTGTGTTCGTAGACGGTGCCGTCATCGAGAACGAGCTGGACTTCGGCTTCCTCGTCGCCGCTCATCATCTTGCCTTCCTCGAGCGCCTTGCGCAGGCGGATGAGGTCGGTCGCCGACTGGGTGAAGTCGGCATAGAGCGGGTCCAGCTGCTGGATCGTCGCGAGATTTTCCGAGCTGTTGGCGCTGACCAGCGCTCCTTCGGTGATCAGCGCGCGACCGATGCGGCCGCTGATCGGCGCCGTCACGTCGGCGTATTGCAGGTCGAGCTTGGCAGCTGCGAGGCCCGCCTGGGCAATCGCAACGTCGGCGTCGGCTGCAGCCAGCAGGGCGGATGCATCGTCGAACTGCTGTGCGGCGACGACATTCGCCTTCTTCAGCTGCTCCTGACGGTCAGCCTTCTGCTGCGCCTGCTGGCGCACCGACTGGGCGCGCCGCAGCGTCGCCTCGGCCTTTTCGACCTGGACGCGGAAGGGTGCCGGGTCGATGCGGTAGAGCACATCGCCCTCATTGACCTTGGAGCCCTGCTGGAAGACCCGTTCGACCACGATGCCGGAGACGCGCGGGCGCACTTCGGCGACGCGTGTTGCCGTGATGCGACCGGGAAGCTCGTTGGTGATCGGCAGCGTTTCGGCCTTGGTCGTGAAGACGGCGACTGCGGACGGGGGGAATGCGGCGGCGGCCGGCTGCTCGTCCTCTTTCTGGCAACCGGAAAGAAGAATCACGGTTGCCAAGGCGGCGGCCAGTGTCGGTCGGTTCATGCGCATAGCGATGTCCATATTCGGTGACCGCAGGCAACAGCTGCATCTCGCAAGGTGCCCGTGCGGTCCGGAAGTGAAAGGGGAGCGGAACCGGTATCAGGTTCGGCAAATACCGGAAAGCTAATATACAAACACAAATGTATGTTAATTCGCTTTGCAGTGCAACAGCGTGATGCGGCGCATCGAATCAAAAAATAAATCAGCCGCCACAGGGTGTTAGTCCCCATGGCGGCTGATTTTCACGCAGCTGTGATGGGGCGGTGGCCCCAAAATGGATCAGGCGAGAACGCGGTCGTCGTCACCGAAACGGTGCATGCTGCCGACCATCGGCGTCGCGTAGACGATGTCGTCGGGTGCGTAGCGATGCTCGCCGAAGAGACGGACCGTGATGGTGCCGGCCTGTTCTGAATCGATGTAGACGATCGTGTCTGCACCAAGATGTTCGACGTGGACCACCTTGCCCTTCCAGTCGCCACTCTCGCGCGAAAGCGCCATATGCTCCGGGCGGATGCCGATCGTCTTGGCGCTGACATCGCCGAGCCGCGCACCCTCGATGAAGTTCATCTGTGGCGAGCCGATGAAGCCGGCGACGAAGACGTTGGCGGGCCGGTTGTAAAGATCCATCGGCGAGCCGATCTGCTCGATCTGACCGGCGTTCAAGACGACGATCTTGTCGGCGAGCGTCATGGCCTCCACCTGATCGTGGGTGACGTAGATCATCGTCGCCTTCAGGCTGCGGTGCAGCCGGGCGATCTCGAGACGCGTGTTGACGCGCAGCGCCGCATCGAGGTTCGACAGCGGCTCGTCGAACAGGAAGAGCTTCGGCTCGCGCACGATCGCGCGGCCGATAGCCACGCGCTGGCGCTGGCCGCCAGAAAGCTCGGCCGGGCGGCGGGCGAGGTAGGGCTCCAGCGACAGCATGCTCGCCGCCTTGCCGACCTTGTCGTCGATCTCGGCTTTCGGCTTGCCGGCCTGCTTGAGGCCAAGGCCCATATTGTCCTTCACCGTCAGGTGCGGATAGAGCGCGTAGGACTGGAACACCATCGCGATGCCGCGCTTGGCGGGCGCCACGTGGCCGACTTCGGTGCCGTCGATCTGAACGCTGCCGGAGGTCGCGTCCTCGAGGCCGGCGATGGTGCGCAGCAAGGTCGACTTGCCGCAGCCGGAGGGGCCTACGAAGATGACGAACTCGCCGTCCTTCACCTCGAGGTCGATGCCCTTCAGCACCTCGTGGCTACCATAGGCCTTGCGGATGGATTTGAGTTGAAGCGATCCCACCTGGTTGCCCCCTTTAAAGTTTGACTGGTCTGCCGGTGCGCACGCTTTCGTCTGCGGCGAGGCAGATGCGTAGCGACTGGACGGCGTCGTTCATGTGACGGTCGAGGTCGATGTCTTCGCGAATGGCCTTCAGCACATAGGCCTGCTCGCGGTCGCAGAGTTCCTGGTGGCCGGGTTCGCCGTCCATCTTCAGGTCCTCGTCGGTCCTGAGGAAACGTCCGTCGGGACCGGTTTCGGCATTGTGCAGCCGGATCACCGCGGTCTTGGTGTGCATGTCGATGTCGTCGGACTTGGCGTTCTGGTCCATGACGATCGAGACCGAGCCCTTGGGCGACATCACGTCCTTCACGAAGAAGGCGGTTTCCGAGATCATCGGACCCCATCCGGCTTCGTACCAGCCGGTGGAACCGTCCTCGAAGATCACCTGCAGGTGGCCGTAATTATACATGTCGGGCGCAATCTCGTCGGAGAGGCGAAGCCCCATGCCACGCACTTCCACGGGCTTCGCGTCGGTGATCTGGCACATGACGTCGACATAGTGCACGCCGCAGTCGACGATCGGCGACGTTGTCTTCATCAGCGACTTGTGCGTTTCCCAGGTTGGACCGCTCGACTGCTGGTTCAGGTTCATCCGGAAGACATAGGGACCTCCGAGCTTGCGCGCTTCGGCGATCAGCCGGATCCACGAGGGATGGTGGCGCAGGATGTAGCCGATCACCAGCTTGCGGCCGTACTTCTTCGCCGCCGCGACGACGCGCTCGGCATCGGCGACGGTGGTTGCCAGCGGCTTTTCGACGAAAACGTCGGCGCCGGCTTCAAACGCCATGACCGCGAAGTCGGCATGGCTGTCCGAATAGGTGCAGATCGAGCAGAGCTCCGGCTTCAGCTCGGCAAGCGCAGTCTTGAAGTCCGGATGGATCGTGTAGCCGCTCAGTTCTTCCGGCAGCGGTACCTTCGAGCGGTTGACGAGGCCGACGATCTCGAACCCGGGATTGTTGTGATAGGCGAGCGCGTGGCTGCGCCCCATGTTGCCGAGCCCTGCGACGAGGACCCGGACGGGTTTGCTGCTTGCACTCACTTGACTGCTCCTGCCGTGATGCCGCGGATCAGTTGCCGCGAGAAGATGACGTAGAGGACGAGAACCGGAAGGATGGCGAGCGACAGCGCCGCAAGCACCGCGTTCCAGTTGGTGACGAACTGGCCGATGAAGATCTGCGAGCCGAGCGTCACGGTCTTGGTCGCTTCCGCCGGTGCCAGGATCAGCGGGAACCAGAGGTCGTTCCAGATCGGGATCATCGTGAAGACTGCGACCGTCGCCATTGCCGGCCGGACCAGCGGCAGCACCAGGCGGAAGAAGATCGAGTATTCCGAAAGCCCGTCGATGCGCCCGGCGTTCTTCAGGTCGTCCGAGACCGTTCGCATGAACTCCGAGAGAATGAAGATCGCAAGCGGCAGGCCTTGCGCCGTGTAGACGAGGATCAGCGCCGTCAGCGTGTTGACCAGGTTGGCGGCGACCATGCCTTGGAGAATGGCGACGGTGCCGAGCCGGATCGGGATCATGATGCCGATCGCCAGATAAAGGCCCATGACGGTATTGCCGCGGAAGCGGTACTCCGACAGCGCGAAGGCGGCCATCGCCCCGAAGAGCAGCACCAATGCGATCGAGACGATCGTGACGACGAAGCTGTTCTGGAAGTAGGTGGCGAAGTCACCCTGACCGAGAACGGTCTCATAGCCGATCAGACTGAAGGTCTGCGGCGTCGGGATCGTCAACGGCGCCCGGAAGATCGCGTTGCGATCCTTGAACGAATTGATGATCGTCAGGAACACCGGGAACAGCGACACGAGCGTGTAGGCGATGAGCGCCACATGCACGAAGCCGGTGCGGAGAATGGAATCGCGTGCTTTCGACATCTCCGGTCTCCTTAGAACTGGTAGCGGCGCATGCGGCGCTGAATGACGAACAGGTAGAGCGAGACGCCGGCAAGGATGATCAGGAACATCACAGTGGCGATCGTCGCGCCCATCGAGCGGTCACCGAGCTGCAGCTGGAAGCCGAAGAAGGTGCGATAGAGCAGCGTGCCGAGAATGTCGGTCGAGCCGTCCGGGCCGGCAAGCGCGCCCTGCACCGTGTAGACCAGGTCGAAGGCGTTGAAGTTGCCGACGAAGGTCAGGATCGAGATGATGCCGATGGCCGGCAGGATCAGCGGCAGCTTGATCTTCCAGAACTGGCTCCAACCTGTGACGCCGTCGCATTCGGCCGCCTCGATCACCTCGTCCGGGATGTTGAGCAGCGCGGCGTAGATCAGCATCATCGGGATGCCGACATATTGCCAGACCGAGATCAGCGAGACGGCGACGAGGGCCGAGCCCGGCTTTCCGAGCCAGGGCGCAAACAGCGACTTCAAGCCGACAAGATCGAGCATCCAGGGCGCAACACCCCAGATCGGCGACAGGATCAGTTTCCAGATGAAGCCGACGATCACGAAGGACAGCAGCGTCGGCAGGAAGATTGCTGTGCGGTAGAAGGTGACGAAGCGCAGCTTCGGAATAGACAGCATCGCGGCAAGCGCAACGCCGATCGGGTTCTGCACGCACATGTGGATGATGAAGAAGATGACGTTGTTCTTCAGCGCGTTCCAGAAGTCGTGGGCCCAGCGCTCCTCGCCGAACAGCGTCTGGAAGTTGGCGAGCCCGACGAAGGCTGGCTGGCCGTCGACCGTGTTGAACAGCGAGAGCCGGAGCGTCTCGATCAGCGGCAGGATCATGACCGCCGAATAGATCAGGAAGGCCGGCAGCAGGAAAACGAGGATGTGCCAGCGTTTCGGCCGCCTTGCGGTCGGCTGTCCGTCTTGCACTGAAAGAGCGTCACTCATTGGTCCATCCGTTTCTAGAAGACCGGTTCCCAGACAGTCACGATGCACACCGACGCCACACGGCCGGTCTCGCCGCATGCCATCTGCCCTTTTGCGAGGGCTCATGACGAAGGTTAAGTCTATCGCGTTCTTTTGCAAACGACTGCGTCGGTGGCCTCCCACAACGGGAGGCCGGTGACGCTTCGGCTGGGGGAGTGCCAGATCCGGCATGTCGCCCCGCCCGGTCCCCACCGCATCCTCGGATCCACTCGATCCGAGGTGCTCTGTGCACGTCCAGGACGTGCGGTGGCATAGGGCCGACCCTCCCCCAAACAAGGGGAGGGAACCTGTTGCGCTTACGTCAGTCTTACTTCGCCGGCTTGTACCAGGAGTCGAGGCCCTTCTGCAGCTTCTCGGCAGCAACCTCTGGCGTATCCGTGCCGTTGATCACGTTGGCCGATTCGACCCAGGTCTCATTTTCGAGGCTCGGGGTGCCGCGTGCCAGAATCTGGTAGGTCGAGCGGATCGTCGGCTTGCACTTTTCGCGCCAGGAGACGAATTCCTGGGCGAGCGGATCGGTCATCTTCACCGGGGTAGAGTTGAGGCTGAAGAAGCCCGGCAGTGCATTGGCGTAGATGTCGGCGAATTCCGGCGAAGCAACCCAGGTCAGGAAGGTCTTGGCCTGTTCGGCATGGGCGCTCTTGGCGTTGAGGCCGATGCCGATGTCGTTGTGGTCCGAGATGTAGCAGGTGTCACCGGCGTTCTTAACCGGAGGCGGGAAGGCGCCCATCTTGAACTGCGCCTGGGTGTTGAACAGGCCGATTTCCCACGAGCCGGCCGGATAGATGGCGGCGCGACCGAGTGTGAAGAGGTTCTGGCTGTCCGGATAGGTCTGGGCTTCGAAGCCGTCGCCGAGGTAGTCCTTCCACTTGGCAAGAACGCGATAGGGTTCGACCCACGGTTCGTCGGTCAGCTTCTGTTCGCCCTTGATCAGCGCGGCGCGGCCTTCTTCACCCTTCCAGTAGTTCGGGCCGATGTTCTGGTAGCCCATGGTGGCGGCTTCCCAGAGGTCCTTGGTGCCCATCGCCATCGGGATGTAGTTGCCGTCGGCCTTGATCTTGTCGAGGGCTGCGAAGAACTCGGCTTCCGTCGTCGGGATCTGGATACCCAGTTGGTCGAAGGCGTCCTTGTTGTAGATGAAGCCGTGGATGACCGAAGCCATCGGTACGCAGAAGGTGGACTTGCCGTCGTCGGTCGTCCAGGCGGACTTGGCGACCGGCGAGAAGTTTTCCATGCCCGGCAGCGCCGTCAGGTCGGCAAGGTGCTTCTTGTTGTAGAGTTCGAGCGAAACGTCGAACGGACGGCAGGTGACGAGGTCACCCGCGGAGCCGGCGTCGAGCTTGGCGTTCAGCGCGGCGTTGTATTCGGTCGGCGCCATCGGGGCGAACTTGACCTTGATGCCCGGGTTCTTCGCTTCGAAGGCGGGGATCAGCTTTTCCTGCCAGATGGCCAGGTCGTCGTTACGCCAGCTTTCGATGGTCAGCGTCACGTCCTCGGCGTGCGCCAGCCCGGCCGTGCCGAGGATGCTCGAAGCGAGCAGCAGGCCTTTGATTGTCGTACGGGTCATGCAGGTTCTCCCTTTTTATAAGCGCCGCTTTGGCGCGGTTTGGATCCCGAAAATGTTCAGGCTGAAACGATGTCTATCGCCCGGCGCAGGTTCTGTTTGGCCGCATCGAGCGCCGCATCCGCCGCCGCTACGTCCTTCGCGCCCGAGGCGAGAAGGATTGCGACCTTGACCGAGCCGCTGGCCATGGTGATCAGCCGGCCGGCCTCGGCGGCGCTGATGCCGGTGATGTCGGTGACAATGCGGATCGCGCGGCCATGAAGCTTGATATTGTCGGCGCGCAGGTTGACCATGTGGCCGTCGAGCACGTGGCCGAGATGGATGCCGACGAGCGTCGAGAACATGTTGAAGGCGATCTTCTGCGCCGTTCCGGCGCCCATGCGGGTCGAACCGGAGACCACTTCCGGCGGCGTCTGCAGAAGGATCGCGACGTCGGCGTCCTTGAAGAGTGCGGCACCGGGATTGTTGGCAACCGCGATCACCTTGGCGCCGCGCTTGCGCGCCTCGTCGGCGGCGGCAAGCGCATAAGGGGTGGAGCCGCTGGCGGAAACGGAAACGAGGCAGTCGCCCGCGCCGATGCCGGCCTTGCGCACGTCCTCGCGTGCAAGGTCCATGTCGTCTTCGTAGCCGCCCGCAAGGTCGCTGAGGCTGGCAGCGCCGCCTGCAAGCAGGATGACGATCTGATCCTGCGCAATGCCGTAGGTGCCGGGCAGCTCGAGCGCATCGGCCATCGCCATGAGACCGGAGCTGCCCGCGCCCGCATAGGCAAGACGCCGCCCGGAGCTGAGCGCTTCGGCGGCAATGGCGGCGGCGGCGGAGATCGATTCAATCGCCGCATCGACGGCCTTGGCCGCGGCCTGCTGGCCGGCTGCGAGCAGTCGCAGCGCCAGCGCCGGATGCATGAGATCCAGGCCCTTGGCGTTGTCGTGACGCTCTTCGGTCTTTGCTGACGGCATGGGTCGTGTCTCCTCTCGGTTGAAATTAATGCCAAAAAAATACCAATTGTCCAGCAGAATTTAACTTTTGGCGCCTGAAAAAACTAATCCTCTAAATTAGTCTTTAGATTTCAATGTATTGCAACGAAATCGAAAGTCTGGATGGATTCAGACTTGGTTATTGGTATTTTTTTGGTATCCTCAATGGGCGGAGGTGCTCATGACAAACTACCTGATAGGAATCGATGGGGGCGGGACGAGCTGCCGGGCTGCCGTGGCAACGGCGGATGGGCGCATTCTCGGGCGCGGCAAGGCCGGCGCTGCCAATATCCTGACCGACCCGGAAACCGCGCTCGCCAATATTGGTGGAGCCGCGCGCGCTGCCTTTGAAGAGGCGGGCCTCGATCCTGAGGGCATTGCCGGCGCCAAGGCGATCGTCGGTGTGGCCGGGCATAATGTCGGCGATGCCGTGCATTACGTGAAGCGTCGTCTGCCCTTCGCCGCCGCGGATATCGAATCCGACGGTTTGATCGCGCTGCAGGGGGCGCTCGGCAACCAGGATGGCGCGGTCGCCATTCTCGGTACCGGCACAATCTATATCCTGCGCCAGGGCGAAACCGTCAGCTATGTCGGCGGCTGGGGCTTCACCATCGGCGACCACGGCAGCGGAGCCCGCATCGGCCATGCGCTTCTGCAGGAAAGCCTGCTCGCCTTCGACAATATTCATGACGCTTCCGCGGTTACGGACAGCGTTCTGGCCGAGTTCAACAACGACGCGCGCGACGTCGTCGATTTCGCCCGCCTTGCCAAGCCCGGCGAGTTCGGTCGTTATGCGCCGCGGGTCTTCGATGGGGCTGCCGTGGGCGACCCGGTCGCCGTACGGATCCTGAAGGCCGCCGCCCTTACGGTGGATGAGGCGCTCGATGTCGTGGTAGCACGAGGCTGTGAGAGGCTGTGTCTGCTTGGCGGATTGGCGCCGCTCTATCGCCCCTGGCTTGCCGAGCGCCATCAGGCGTTGCTCGTCGAAGCGGAAGCGGACGCGCTGACCGGGTCGGTCGCTCTTGCCGCGCAACGGTTTGGTTCACAGGCGAGGGCGCGTGCATGACGCACCAACTCGCTTCCATTCTGCCGCTCGAGGGTCTGCAGTCCGGAGGATCGGGGCCGCTCTATCTCAAGCTTCGGCAATCGCTCGAAGATGCAATCCAGTCGGGCAAGCTCAACCATGGCGACGCGCTGCCGCCGGAGCGTGATCTCGCCGACTACGCCAACATCAGCCGCGTCACCGTGCGCAAGGCGGTGGACGATCTGGTGCGCGACGGTCTGCTGGTGCGCCGTCACGGTTCCGGCACCTTCGTCGTCAAGCCGGTCTCCAAGGTGCAACAGTCGCTGTCGCGACTGACGTCGTTCACCGAAGACATGGCGCGCCGCGGGCTGAACACTCACGCGCGCTGGCTGGAACGCGGTCTGTTTCATCCTTCGCCGGATGAGATGATGGCGCTTGGCCTTCCCGCCGACGCGCTGGTCGCGCGCCTCGGCCGCCTGCGTATCGCCGATGACATGCCGCTCGCGATCGAGCGGGCCAGCATTTCGGCGGAGTTCCTGCCGGATCCGCAGGCCGTCACCTCGTCGCTCTACACAGCGCTCGACAAGACCCGCTCGCGCCCGGTCCGCGCCGTTCAGCGCATCTCCGCCTGCAACATCAAGGATCCGGATGCCTCGATGCTCGGCGTTGCCGTCGGCTCGGCCGGCCTTTCCATCGAACGCGTCTCCTATCTCGCATCAGGACGCGTCGTCGAATTCACCCGCTCGCTCTATCGGGGCGATGCCTATGACTTTGTCGCGGAACTGACGCTGTCGGAATCCTAAAGCGACCGCCCGCAGAAAGGAATTGACCATGCAGACCAATATGCGCCGAGAAATCGACGAGATCCCCGAGGCCGCCCAGCGCCTGCTGGAACGCTCCGCCGATCAGCTGAAGGCAGCTGGCGCGGCACTCCGCGCCAAGGATCCGGCCTTCCTGGTGACGATCGCCCGCGGGTCCTCCGACCATGCGGCACTGTTCCTGAAATATGCGATCGAATTGCAGGCCGGTGTGCCCGTCGCCTCGCTCGGCCCGTCGCTTGCCTCGATCTACGGCGCCAAGCTGAAGCTCGGCGGTGCGGCGGCGATCGCGATTTCGCAATCGGGCAAGAGCCCCGACATCGTCGCCATGGCCAAGGCCGCGACCGATGCCGGCGCGGTCTCGATCGCGCTGACGAACACGCTGCCGTCGCCGATTTCGGAGGCCTGCACCAATCCCCTCGACATTCTCGCCGGCCCTGAAATCGCGGTCGCGGCTACCAAGTCCTACGTCAATTCGATCGTCGCTGGCCTTGCCGTGCTCGGCGAATGGACGGGTGACGCTGCGCTCAAGCGCGCCGTTGCCGACCTGCCGAACCAATTTGCCAAGGCGGTCAAGCTTGACTGGCAGGCCTTTGCCGACGACCTCGGCGAAGCCGAATCGCTCTACGTGCTCGGCCGCGGGCCGGCACTCGCGATTGCCAGCGAAGCGGCACTGAAGTTCAAGGAAACCTCGGGCATGCATGCGGAAGCCTATTCGGCGGCCGAAGTGCTGCATGGTCCGGTGGCGCTCGTCGGCGCCAAGTTCCCGGTGCTGACGCTTGCCGCCCGCGACGCGGCCGAAACCTCTGTCGCCGGCATTGCCGACGGTATGGCGGAAAAGGGCGCAGTGGTTCATGTTACCTCTGGTCTTGCAGCCAAGGCCAAGCGCCTTCCGTTCGTCGAGACCGGTCACCCGATCACCGACGCGCTGACGCTGATCCTGCCGTTTTATGGCTTCGTCGAGGCCTGGTCGCGTTCGCGCGGTCTCAACCCTGATGCACCCGCAAGCCTCAAGAAGGTGACGGAGACGAGATGAGCGAGAGGAAGGCAATCACCGGCGCCCGCCTGTTCGACGGGGTCGAATGGCATGACGGCTGTGCCCTCGTGATCGAGGCCGGCCGCGTCAAGGCGATCGTGGCTGCGGCGGACGTTCCCGCCGATGCCGAAAAGATCGATGCCCACGGCATGCTGCTCGTGCCCGGCTTCATCGACCTGCAGGTCAATGGTGGCGGCGGCGCGCTTCTCAACGAGGAGACGACCGTCGAGGGCATCCGGCAGATCTGTTCGGCGCATGCCAAGTTCGGCACCACGGCGCTGCTGCCGACGCTGATCACCGACACGCGCGAAGTCAGAAGCGCCACGATCAAGGCCGGCCTTGAAGCAAAGGCGCAAAACGTGCCTGGCTTCCTCGGCCTGCATCTCGAGGGTCCGCATCTCTCGGTGGCGCGCAAGGGTGCTCATGATCCGAAGCTGATCCGCCCGATGGACGAGGCCGATCTCGCCGAAATGCTCGATTGCGCCAAGGCGCTTGGCGTCCTGATGGTGACTGTGGCGCCGGAAAACGCCACAAAGGAGCAGGTGCGGGCACTCGCCGATGCCGGCGCCGTCGTCAGCCTCGGCCATACCGATGTCGGCTACGAGACCGCTGTCGCCTATGCCAAGGCCGGCGCCCGCACGGTGACGCATCTCTTCAACGCCATGAGCGGCCTCGGCCATCGCGAACCGGGCGTGGTCGGCGCAGCGCTTGCCACCGGCACGCTGCATGCCGGCCTGATTGCCGACGGCTATCACGTCGAGCCGGCCTCGATGGGCGTGGCGCTGCGGGCAAAGGTGGGCCCGGGTCAGATCTTCCTGGTCACGGATGCGATGTCGCCGATCGGCACCGACATGACGAGCTTCCACTTGAACGGCCGCGAGATCCTGCGCGAAGGCGGTCGCCTGACGCTTGCCGACGGCACGCTCGCCGGTGCCGACATCGACATGCTGTCGTCGGTCCGCTTCGTGCACGAGAAGCTTGGCCTGCCGGTCGAAGAAGCCTTGCGCATGGCGTCTGCCTATCCGGCCGATGCCATGGGGCTTGCCAGCCACAAGGGACGGCTGAAGCCTGGAGCGGATGCCGATTTCGTGCTGCTGACACCGGAGCTCGGCATGGGCTCCACCTGGATCGGTGGTACGCAGGTCTACACCGCCTGATCGCCTTGCCATCAAACAAGAGCCCCGGACGGCAACCGCCTTCCGGGGCTTTCTCTTTCAGATGACGTCGGTGTCAGCGCGCTGAAAGCTTCGCCTTCATCGCCCGGACCGTCTCGGCATCGGTGCAGCGGCGGTCAGCCGAAACGAAGCCCATATCGACCAGTCGTTGATCCTGAGCCGGCTTACGAACAGAGCAGGAAGAATGCACTTCTCCGACGGAGAGTCGGTCGAGAAGCGCGTCGACGCTTTCGAGCGTGACACCGGACCCCGGCATGATCGACAGCCTGCCCTTGGCGAGGTCGATGATTTCGGCGAGCCGGTCGATCGCCTGTGGTGCGCTCCTGGCGCCACCGGAAGTCAGGATGCGCTCGAAGCCGAGTTCGACCGCGACCTCCATCGCCTCGGCGAAATCCGGCACGAGATCGAAGGCGCGGTGCAGCGTCATGCCGAGGCCGGCTGCGTGGCCGGTGAGCTTGATGAGCATCGAAGCGTCGAGCCGGCCGTCGGCAAGGGAGGCGCCGAGCACGACGCCGTTAAGACCGGAAGCGCGCACCGCATCGATATCCCGGCGCATCACGTCGAGATCCGCGGTCGAGAAGATGAAATCGCCCGGCCGCGGCCGAATCATCGCATAAACCCGCACCGCCGGCGGGCCGGCGATGGCCATCAGGCCGGGATTGGGGGTGAGACCGCCGACCGACAGTGCCGAGCAAAGCTCGATCCGGTCGGCTCCGCCCTCGATTGCCGCGTTCAACCCGTCGGCGTCATCGACGCAGACTTCGAGTTTGATGTCGCTCATGGCTTTTCCTCCCCCAGTCCAAGCAGCGCTGCGCCGATCAGTCCTGGCTCGACCCGGCATTCGCCGGGAACCACCAGCGGTCGGTCGAATTGCCTCAGAATCCGGCTACGCACGGTCCTGTCGATCTCGGCGAGCAGCTCTTCGGAATTGGAGAGGCCGCCGCCGACCGGCACGATCGTCGTGCCGGTCATGTTGACGACGAGTGCCAGCGGTGAACTCACGAGATCGACGAGCAGTTCGACCGTGCGCTTTGCGTCTGCATCGCCAGCCTTCCAGGCCTCGATGATCTCATGGCTTGAAAGCGTCTTGCCATGCGCGGTCTGGTGCAGCCGTTCCAACCCGCGCGCTCCGCCAACGGTATCGACGCAGCGCTTCTGGCCGCAGCCGCAGGCATAGGCGGGAATGGCGATTGGCGGATTGCCGGCCTCGGCCGCGATCGCCGGGCCGTGTCCCCACTCGCCGGCGAAGCCGCCGTCGGCGTTGATCAGCCGCCCATCGATCACCAGGCCGCCGCCGACCCCGGTGCCGAGGATGGCGCCGAAGACGATACGGTGGCCACGCCCGGCGCCAGCACCGGCCTCAGCCAGCGCGAAACAGTCGGCGTCATTGGCGATCCTGACCGGAAGATGCAGCGCCGCTTCCAGCTCGGCGACCAGTTCGCGACCGTCGATGCAGGGAATGTTGGCGCATTTGATCCGTCGCGTTTCGGGATCGATGACGCCGGTGATCGAGATCGCCACGCAATCCGGGTGGCCGCCGGCCTCGTCGAGCACCGATTCCAGAACCTGCACGAATTGCCGGAAGTTGGTGAGGGGCGTGGCTCGGCGCGGTAGCGGAAAGATCCGATCGCGCGCGTGCACGATCGCGCCCTTGATCGCCGAGCCGCCAATGTCGAAACAGACGATCATGCCTCACCCCGGATGATCGCTTCGGCGGATAGGGCGACCGAAAGCAGCCTGTCGTCCTGGTGGTGCGGAGCTGCCAGCTGGAAGCCGACGGGCATTTCCGCCGCCCCGAGCCCACAGGGAATGGAAATGCCGCAAAAATCCAGGAAGTTGCCGATCGAGGTGTTGCGCAGCGTTCTGCCATTGATCTTGAAGAACAGTTCATCGTCTTCGAGGAGCGGCGCGATCGGCGGTGCGACGTGTGGCAGCGTCGGGTGGGCAATGAGCTCGTTCGGCTTCAGGCTGTCGACCGTCTCGTGAATGAGTTGGTCGCGGGCGTCGAGCAGCGCGATGTAGTCCGGCATGGTGATCTTCTCGCCGAGGCGCGCGCGGGCAACGACACGGGGATCCATCTCATTGGCCTCGTGCCCGGCCAGCCGCTCGCGGTGGAGCGCATAGGCCTCGGCCGTCACCAGGGCGCCATGGCGCGCCATCAGCCCGAAGACCGCCGAAAACGTCGGGAAGGCGCGGCGGTTGACGGCAACGCCAGCTTTTTCGAGCCGCTTGATGGCATCCTCGAAGGCCTCGACGACTTCCGCCTCCGCATCGTCGAAGACCACCGTTTCCGGGATCACCAGCGAGACGCCCGAGAGATCGGCGCGGCGCACCGTCGGAGCCGTCAGTCCATGCATGGCGGCGTCCACCCAGACGGCATCTTGCACGGTGTGGCAGAGGGGGCCGAGCGAATCCAGGCTTTCTGCCAGCGGGTAGACGCCCTTCATCGCGTAGCGGCCGCGTGTCGCCTTGTAGCCGACGATGCCGGTCATCGCTGCGGGAATGCGTACGGACCCGCCCGTGTCGGTACCGATGGCCGCCGGCACGAGACCGGCCGCGACCGCGACCGCCGAGCCTGACGACGAGCCGCCGGGAATGCGTTCGACGTCGGTGGCCGCGGGGTTCCTCGGCGTGCCGTAATGCGGGTTGATGCCAAGGCCCGAAAAGGCGAATTCGCTCATGTTGGTGCGGCCGACGCTGACCATGCCGGCTGCAGCAACGGCGGCAACGACCGGAGCGTCGCTCGTTGCCGGGGCGTGCGTCTGCAGCACCGTCGAGCCGGCGGTCGTAACGTTGCCGGCGGTGTCGAACAGGTCCTTCCATGCAACCGGCAGGCCGTCGAGCAGGCCGAGCGAACGTCCGGCCCTGAGGCGTTTCGAGGCGGCTTCCGCATCCCGCGTCGCGCGCTCGGGCGTCAGTTCGACGAAGATGGCATAGTCGCCGTGTGCGTCGATCGCCGCATAGGTTTGCTTGGCGAGGTCCACGGGGTCCAGCCTGCCGCTCTGCACCAGCACGGAAAGGCTGGCGAGTGTCTTTTGTTCTGTCATGTCATCCTCCGCGGAACGCTGTTCCTGCCTGCTGCCGGCATCCGTTACGTCTACAATATCGCCGCCCTTGGCGTTTTCCATGCTTCCCTTAGACGAGGCGCATGAATCTTGCATAAAGACCGGCTACCGCCGCGCGTGTCTTGTCGCCGATGGTGCCTCTGCCTACATGCATCATCGAACCTTGGCCCATACTGGAGAGCAATGATGATCCTGGACGCGGCGCGACTTTCGCTTGCCAATCTCCTTGCGCCCGAGACCCGATCGGTTTTCTGGAAAGTCCTCGGACTGACGATCCTCGCGCTTGTCGCGCTCTGGTTTGCGGTGCGCGAATTGTTCATCTGGCTGGCGCTTCCGTGGATCGATACGCTGATGCCGGGCACGCCCGTCTGGGCCGGCTGGCTGACCTTCGTCGTCGGCATCTTCGCAAGCCTCGGCCTGGCGCTGGCGCTCGCCCTGCTTCTCGCTCCCGTGACCGCCCTGATTGCCGGCTTCTTCCTCGACGACGTCGCGGAGGTGATCGAGAAGCGCGACTATGCGAACGAGCCGCAGGGCCGGCCGCTGCCGCTCGGCGAGGCCATCTCCGGATCGCTGAAGTTCCTCGGCGTCGTCATTCTTGGCAACCTGGTGGCACTCTTCCTGCTGCTCGTTCCGGGCGTCAATCTCGTCGCCTTCTTTCTGGTCAACGGCTACCTGCTCGGGCGGGAATTCTTCGAGTTCGCGGCGATGCGCTATCGTGCGCCCGCAGAGGCGCGGCTCTTCCGTGAGAAGCACCGCTCCACGGTGTTTCTCGCCGGCCTTCTGCTGGCGGCTTTCCTGGCGGTGCCCTTCGTCAACCTTTTGACGCCGCTCTTTGCGGCCGGCTTGATGGTTCACCTGCACAAGCGGCTTTCGGCAAGGGATCCCGGATTTTCGCTGTCGGGCAATGTGGCGGCGAAGGCCTGAGAGGCTCTTGCTTGACATGCTGCCGGCGATCGCCAATCTGCCGGCAAAATCCCATTGTGCTGCGCGGGCGCGCCGGCACGTGGCAGGACGGAGTTGGCGGACATGAACAAGACGGACGAACGGATCACCCACCTCGAGGAAACGGTGGCCCATCAGGCCAAGACCATCGAGGAACTTTCCGACCAGCTCGCCGAGCAATGGAAGGTGGTGGAGCAGACGCGTGCCAAGCTCGACCGGCTGACCGAGCGTTTCCTGACGCTCGAGGAGCAATCGCTCGACGCGCCGGCAATCACCCGGCCGCCGCACTACTGATCGCGCGCCACGGCAAACGGAAACAAGAAAGGCCGCCGGTTCAACGAACCGGCGGCCTTCGATTGTCTAAGCGCTGCTCTTAGTAGGGGCAGGACTCGTCGCTCATGTAGTCGTGAACTTCGACCTTGCCGGCGATGATTTCGGCCTTCACCTTTTCCACTGCGTCGAGCATCTCAGGCGTGATCAGCGCCTTGTTGTTGTCGTCGAGCGCATAGCCGACGCCATCTTCCTTGAGGCCGAGGTTGGAAATGCCGAACTCGAACTTGTCGTTCTTGGCCGCCGTGAAGGCTTCGTAGACGGCGACGTCGACGCGCTTCAGCATCGAGGTCAGAACCTTGCCCGGCTGCAGGCCGTTCTGGTTCGAATCGACGCCGATGCCGAGCTTGCCGGCATCTGCTGCCGCCTGCAGGACGCCGACGCCCGTGCCGCCAGCGGCGTGGTAGACGACATCCGAACCCTGGTCGATCTGCGACTTGGCGATTTCACCGCCCTTGACCGGATCGTTCCAGGCGTCCGGCGTGGTGCCGGTGTAGGCTTCCAGAACCTTGACGTCAGCGCCGGTCGACTTGGCGCCGCCAACGTAGCCACAGGCGAACTTGTGGATCAGCGGAACGTCCATGCCGCCGATGAAGCTGACGGTCTTCGACTTCGAGGCGAGGCCAGCGAGAACGCCGACGAGGTAAGAGCCTTCCTGTTCCTTGAAGACGACCGATTTGACGTTCGGCTTCTCGACGACCATGTCGATGATCGCGAACTTGATATCCGGATATTCGGGCGCGATCTTTTCGAGCGAAGCCGCCCAGTTGAAGCCGGCCATGACGATCGGGCTGTTGCCGTCACTTGCAAAGCGGCGCAGCGCCTGTTCGCGCTGGGCATCGTTGGCGATTTCGAACTCGCGGTATTCGACGCCCGTTTCCGTCTTGAACTTCTCGGCGCCGTTAAAGGCAGCCTCGTTGAAGGATTTGTCGAACTTGCCGCCGAGATCGTAGATGATCGCCGGCTTGATGTCGGCGGCCAGAGCCGTCGCGGACATCATCGAAAAGGCAAAGAGACCGAGAATGGTTTTTTTCATCGTGCAGCCCTGTTGTCGCTATTGATCTTATTGGGTCCTCCCGCCGGCTCCCTGACGGAAGCCTGTCTGCGGAACCCACCCCCTTCTCCTTGGGGCTAGGGTGGCGCATCCTTGCACGGTCACGGCAAAAAAACACTCAAAATTTTTCAGATGGTAAAAATTGAAGCCACAGAAGCCGATACCCGTAAGGCACCGGTTCTGTTGTGCTTTTGAGATCGCCGGCAAGTGTGCGCGCTCTTCCGGCGCGACCTCTGGGTTGTGGGCATCGCGCCTGCGTTCGAGATGCCCAAAGCAGCGCCTGGTCAGGACGGGACAAGGAATTGTGTGTGCAGTTCTCCGCCCCGCATCCGGTACTGTTTGAACGAAACGATCACATTGAAGGTTTGGGTCGATCCGGCCCAGACACATCGTCCTGTCTAGTATCCGATCGGGCAACTCACTCCGGTGCCACGCAGGCCGCAATAGCCGTTGGGGTTCTTCGCCAGGTATTGTTGATGATAGTCCTCGGCGAAGTAGAACGGGCCGGCCTTGCCGATCTCGGTGGTGATCGTGCCGCCGTGGCCCGAATGCTTCAGCGCCGTCTGGAAGGTGGCGCGTGCGGCTTTGGCTTCCGCCAGTTGATCGTCGTCATAGGTGTAGATCGCCGAGCGGTAGGTGGTGCCGATGTCGTTGCCCTGGCGCATGCCCTGGGTCGGGTCGTGCTGCTCGAAGAAGGTCTTGAGCAGGGTCGCAAGCGGAACCTTTTCGGGATCGTAGACGACCAGCACCACTTCGGCATGGCCCGTGAGCCCGGTGGTAGTCTCCTGATAGGTCGGGTTTCGTGTCAGCCCGCCGGCGTAGCCGACAGCCGTGACGTGAACGCCGGGGATGTTCCAGAGCAGCCGTTCGGCGCCCCAGAAGCAGCCCATGCCAAGCAGGGTCTGTTTCGTCCCGTCGGGGTAGGGGCCTTTCAGCGGTCGCCCGGAAACGAAATGCGTCTCGGCCGTCGGGATCGCCTCGTCGCGACCCGGCAGCGCCGTCTGCGCATCGGGCATGATCGTCTTCTTGTTGAACATGTCGATCAGGAACATCAGCATACTCCTCGTCGGTCCGGAGACGGGCTCCGCTAAAATCAGGCGGCGAAACGGCCTGCCGCCGGCCGTTTCTTGTATCCGGCCATCCACAGAACGAGCGCGAGCAACGCCAACACGGCGAAGGCCGGCTGCATCAGCAGCCAATGCAGGATCGAATGCCAGATCGTCTGCGCCGTATCGGAGCGTTGCGCAAACTGGATCCAGCTTGCCGTATCGGCGCCCAGCGCCTCCAGGTCGTCGCCAAGCGAGGTCGTCACCAGTTCCGATGCGGCGACCGACTGGATCGCATCGACAGCGCCGGCAAGCACGGCGGCAAACAATACGACGGCGCTCGCCAGCCTCAATAGAAACCGCATCGGTTCAATTTCCCTTCATGTCACTGGCCGCGCCCCGCCGTGATAGAGCATAGCGCCGCCGGCGGCATCTTCTTCGATCGCAGGGGCTTCGGACAAGGCCCGGCGGCGAATTTATGCGGTGATCTCACGAGATCCGGCTCGGTATCTCGACCCCGCGGGGAGCGCGATCGTCGTTCCGGCGAAAGAGATAAGCTGGCCTGTTGGCATGCACAATGGGGATGACGGGCCGCTCGTTTCACAAGATGTCAACAATCTGTCAGAAAGCAGTTGATCCCAAGCAAATCATCGGTATATAGACGCGCGTCCGCCGGTTCACACTGGCTGACACTGAAGGGCCCTGCCCTTCCCATCCAGCCGGATTGACCGTCGGCTGCTGACGGATGGACAGGTGGCCGAGTGGTTGAAGGCGCACGCCTGGAACGCGTGTATACGTGAAAGCGTATCGAGGGTTCGAATCCCTCTCTGTCCGCCATCCTCTTTCCTTGTTACAGCGCTCCATATCAAGACGTTGCCGACCCGCTTCGCGCTATGGGCAGAAAATCTTCTCCGGCGCGATCCGTTTCGCTTCTCCCGATCGTCTTTGCTGCATCCGCAACAAAGGAGAAGCCCCAATGACGACCGCACCCGTCACACTCGTCAATCTGCTGAAGGTCGAGCCCGGCAAGCAGGCGCAACTGATCGCGCTGTTGAAGCGCAACATCGAAACTGTCATCAGCACGCTTGCAGGCTGGCGTACGAGCCGGCTGATCGCCGCCAGGGATGGCGCCAGCGTCATCATCTATTCGGAATGGGAGACGCCGGCGGCCATTGAGGCGATGCGGGCCGATCCCCGGATGAAGGCCTACTTCCCTGAGATTCTGGAACTGGCAAGTCTTGAGTCGATCCTGGGCGAGGCCGTATTCAGCGACAACAGGTGATGTCGATCCGCCGCCGCCCGCCGGGATTGGCCGGAAGGCGACGGACATTTTCTTGGAGCCGCGCTATCGTGCCGTCGTCGCCAATGGGCCGACGCCGGGAGATGCGTCCATGGAGTTCGATACATGAACGTGGAAGATTTCGAGGATCGCCTGCGGGAGATAAGGCCGCGGCTGCATCGCTATTGCGCACGCATGACCGGCTCGGCCGTGGACGGCGAGGATGTGCTGCAGGACACTTTCATCAAGGCCCTGCAGGCGCGGGGAGCCGGCGCGGTCGTGGAGAACCTCGAGGGCTGGCTGCTTCGCATCGCCCACAATACCAGCCTCGATTTCCTGCGCCGTCGGTCTCGGCACAAGGTCGTTCCGCTGCTCGATGATCTGGAGGACGCACCGCTGCCCGAAACGGACATCGTTGCGGTCGGGTTTCACACCTTCCTGCAGCTGCCAGAGCTCCAGCGCTGCGCCGTGATTCTCAAGGATGTGCTCGGACATTCGGTCGAAGAAATCGCTGATATTGCCGACTGCACGCCGGCGGCGGCCAAGTCGGCGCTCCAGCGCGGACGCGCGGTGCTTCGGCAGCTGGCGGACCGCCCGGACGACATGCGGCTGCCGCTGATGTCCGATGCCAACCGGCAGAAGATGGCGACCTATGTGCGCCTGTTTCAGGCAGGCGATTTTGATGCGATCCGCGCCATGCTGGCCGACGACGTCAAGCTCAAGCTGGTCAACAGGCTGCGGCTGGAGGGCCGCGAGGGCATTGGCCGCTATTTCACCCGCTATGCCGAGGAGACGAGGTGGCGGTTCGCACTCGGAGCGATCGAGGGGCGTCCGGTCATGCTGGTTTTCGACGGCACCGATGCGATGGAGAAGCCGGCGCATTTCGTTCTTCTCGATTGGCGCGAGGACGAGATCGCTGCGATCCGCGACTTTCTCTTCGCGCCCTATGTGCTTGAAACCGTCGATTGGGTTCGTCTGGCCTGACGCCAACAAGCCTCCGCTGATTGACCGTCGGATCTCCGCCATTTGTTGATGAAGGCGCTGTAACCGGAATCGCTTGACCGGTGTGACTGCGGCATCGACCATCGCGCCGAGGGGATCTGGTCGCGATCTGGGGAGCTGCCAGCATGAACACGGCGAGTGACGCGCGTTTCTGGGACCGGACGTCGCGGCGATACGCCAGGGGCGCGATCGCGGACCTGGCCGGATATGAACGCACGCTCGACCGCACCCGCTCGTTGTTCCTGCCCGATGACGGCGTGCTGGAGCTCGGCTGCGGTACGGGAACAACGGCGTTTCGGCTGGCAGGCGATGTCCGGGACTATCTTGCGACCGATTTTTCCAGCGAGATGATCGCAATTGCGCACGAGAGGTACGTCATCGACCTGGTGCCGAACCTCGCTTTCCGCACGGCGACGGCCGAAGCACTGGCCGCCGAGCGGGTGCAATACGATGCGGTCCTGGCCTTCAACTATCTGCATTTGGTGCGCGATCTCTCGGGCACGCTCGGCAGCATTCACGCACTGCTTGCATCGGGCGGGCTGTTCATCTCCAAGACACCGTGTGTCGGTGAGATGAACCCGCTGATCCGCTTGGCGCTGTTGCCGGCGATGCGTGCCCTGGGAAAGGCGCCCTATGCAGGAACCTTCGGGCTGATCGAGCTGAGCCAGCAGATAACCGCTGCCGGTTTCGAGATCCTGGACATCGAAAACCACGCGACGAAAGGCAATGACAATCGTCCCTACATCGTCGCTCGCAAGCGATGAGGCATGCCGCGACGAAAGCGTTTGTCCGCCTCGGCCAATCTCAACAGCGCTAGGCTCTGCCGCGTGCGCCCCATGCAAAGCTGGCGCAAAGCCTCAGCGTTCTGGAGACTTTTCTGCAGGAGGCGAGCACGGATCTTCTGCCGCATCGAGCCACCGCGTACTGCCGCGGCCCATCGCTGACCTCGTCGGCGCTTACGCGACAGGATTGGGCCCAAACGCGCTCTGGCCGTCATCAGAAGTCAGGGCACGCGGCAAACCGTGCGCACCTTTCCTGCTGCCGCTTTAATAGACGTCGGTCTTTGATCGACTGATGTAAAAACCGTGGCCGTCGCTGCGCGTGCAGCTGAGCCCGGTTTTGCTGGACAGGCAGCTAAACGGCCCCTTCTTCCAGCTGTTGCCGTAGCTCAGAATATGTGAGCCGTCGCAGCATGCTGTATCGCCGGCGTTCTGGAAGCGTCGGGCCTTGCCCGCCTTTCCCAGAATGAACCTCTGATAGGTCGGTTCGATGCGGTCACAGCCAAGTTCCGGGCCGCCGTCCTCCGGGACATAAACATCGGAGCCACCGGCTGGCGTGTATTGGCAACCGATGTTGCCGGCCGGCATGTTGAAATAGACCAGACCGCCATCGGCGGGGAAGGTCTGCTCTGCCGCATTCCCGTCGAATGCGATAAGCGCGGCGACCGCGAATACCAGCAAGCGCATCATTCGAGCTTGGCCCCTGACCTTTGTCGATCCCGCAAGGTGCAGCAAGTAAAACACATCAGCGGGAATGGGCAAATGGTCTCCTCTCTTGATCTGCGGCCGGCGGTACGGCGCCGTGTGACAAACGGGCCCCAAGCCTGTCGGGTCGTGCTTCAATAGTTAGCTGTTGCGCTAAGTGTTGCGTCATGATACTTAGCCTTATGGAACAGTATTCAGACCGATTGAACGTGATCTTTCAGGCGCTCGCCGATCCCACTAGGCGTGCCGTGCTTTCGCGGCTCGGTGGCGGCCCGGCGAGCATCAGCGATCTCGCCAGACCGTTCGACATGGCCCTGCCGTCCTTCATGAAGCACATCCACTACCTGGAAGGCAGCGGCCTGATCCGCACGCACAAAGAGGGCCGGGTGCGCACCTGCGCTATCGAAAAAACGCAATTCGCCGTGGTCGAGACCTGGCTTTCGGCGCAGCGCGCGCTCTGGGAAGGCCGTGCCGACCGGTTGGAAAAATTCGTCACTGAACACGAGGAGGAATGACATGACCCGCTCGCCAGATCCCGAACTCGACCTGACGATGTCACGCATCATCAAGGCGCCCCGCGCAACCGTCTGGCGCGCCTGGACCGATCGGGCCCGGCTCGAGCAATGGTGGGTTCCGGCACCGGCGATCTGCAAGGTGATCGATATGGACCTGAAGCCGGGCGGCAGCTTCGTGACCCGGATCAGCGAAGGCGGCGGCGACTTCGTGCCGCACATCAATGCCTGCTTCCTCGCGGTCGACGAACTCTCGCGCATCGTCTTCACCGATACGCTCGTTGCCGGCTGGCGGCCGGCCGAGAACGCCTTCATGACCGCGATCATCACGCTCAGCGATCATCCGGCCGGCACGGAATATGCCGCCCACGTGATGCACCGGAACGGCGCGGATCGGAAGATGCACGAGGAGATGGGTTTTCACGACGGCTGGGGGACGGTGGCGGAGCAACTGGCCCGCCTCGTGGAGCGAACTCATTGAGGAGGTAATGCCATGCGCAACATTGTCCTGCAGATGATGACGACGCTGAATGGCCGGCTCGATGATCCGCTCGCCTGGATGGGCACGGTGGTTGACGAGCAATACCGGGCGATCGACCGGCTCTATGCCGGCTACGACACGGTCCTCGTCGGGCGCACCACCTATGAGGAGATGGTCGGCTATTGGCCCGGTGCGCTGAACGATGAGGAGAACGGCGAGACCAATCGCATGATGGCCAAACGCATGCACGACTACCGCAAGATCGTGTTCTCCCGCACCGGCGAGCAGACGATCAGCCCCTGGCACAATGCCGAGCAGGTCGTGGCTGCCGACGACGCCACACTGTCGCGCTACCTGATGGATCTGAAGGCTGAGCCCGGCGGCGATATCCACCTCTCGGGCGGCGCCAGCCTGGCGCAGACGGTGATCGGCCTCGGGCTGGTCGATCGCTACCACTTCTTCGTCTATCCCGTCGTCTCGCCGGGTGAGCCGTGGTTCGCCCGGCTGAGGGACAAGAACGAACTGCAGCTGATCGATAGCGAGCACTACGACAACGGTGTCGTCGGGCTTCACTACGCAACCGTGCGTGACACCAAAACCGAGCGACCAAAGAGCTTCTCCGAACTCATTACCTGAAGCAATTCCAGGAAAAGTGCGGAGCGGTTTTCCGTCCGGAAGTGCGTGTTGCTGGAATCAGTCTCCACCTCGCAGGGCGAAGAGCAGCCGATTGTAGGTCGGAGCCAGCCGCCGCAGGGCCTCCGCGGCCTCCGCATCCCTGCGCAAGACGAGCGGATATTGCAGCGCGCCGATCAGTTGCGCCTGTTCGCCGGCAACGGCGGCGGACTTGGCAAAGCCGATCCGTTTGAGGCAGGTCGCCGCGTCGGCTGCACGGCGGGCGCCGACGCGAACGGCAAAATGGACCAGGTGCGCCCGCAAGCCCTTGTCACAACCTTGCTCGATGCGCGCTGCCAGCGCTTCGGCAGCCTCGGCGTTACCGAGGCTGCCGGGCGGCATGGGTCGATCCGTAACCATCGACAGCCAGTGGATCGCGGCCGGGATAGAGGCCTGGATTGCGTCCACCTCGGAGACCTCCGCCACCCGCGAAAAGCTCGATCGCATCGTGAAAGGCTCACCGTAGGTGAGCGTCTTCGCGCTCCAGGCTGCCATGAAATCACCGATCGGCAGCGCGGCGTAGGGGTAGCCCTGCGGGTCGTGCATGAGAACCCGCTTCGCGTCGAGCGCGAGCACCACGACATAGTGGTCGGCCTCGATCGGCCCGGTCATGCCGGGCTGATGGCGCAGATGGCCCATTTCCAGCGGCCCAACCCAGACCGGGCCATCCTTCAAGGCCGACCGGAGGCGAGAAAGTGCGTCCTCGGCATCGTCACCCGTGCTGACTTGCGAGGTCCAGCCGAGCGCGGCGAGTGCATCCTCGAATCCGGCTTCCGGATCCCAGCCATAGGGGTCGAAGAACGGCAGCGATCCGCCGATCAGCTGCAGGCCGAAGGGGCTGCTTGTGGAAAATTCGATGACGGCGGGCGAGGGCGCCGCATCTGCGAACATCATGGCGAAGGAGTTGGCGTAACAATAGGGGCCGGAGCCCACATAGGGGACGTGCTGCATCAGGTGGAACCCTTGAATGATACGGAAGGGATGCGTCTTGATCTAAGACACGATGGGATAGGCGACGTCGAAGCGGGCGCCGTTGCTGCCGGGGTAGATTTCGTAGGGGCTGCCGAAACAGTCGAGATCGTTGCTGTGCTCGAACCAGGCCTCGATCGCGTCATAGACGCGCAGCACCGCCGGAAAGGTCTCGAACGTCTCGGGCACCGGCAGGAATGCTTCGCGCCCCGCCGGGTGAAGACGGATGCGAAGATCACCTGACGGTTCGAGGCTGCCGGCATAGCCGATCGCGACCTCGACGAGGCCCTTACCGTCATGGTTCACGGGCTCGTGGAAATGCAGCGTCATCGGCCCGTCGTCGTCCTTGCCGCATTGCGTCAGGTAGGTCCGGATTTCCGCTTCGGCGCTTTCCGTGAAAGCCTCGAGCGCTCCGACCGTCACGTGGCCCTGCCGATAGACGATCTTCGAAGGCGCAACATCGCGCACGTGGACGGCCTTGATCAGCGGATCATCGCCGCCGGTCGATTGCCTGGAGATCGCCTCCACCAGTTCGCTCTGCTCTTCGAGCCGTTTGGTCTGTACCTCCAGCCAGGCACGCAGCTCGGAGAGGCGCACGTCCGGCTGACGCTCGATCAGGCGTGCGATCCGGGCGATCGGCAGACCCAATTGCCGCAGCCGCGCGATCAACCGGGCACGGCCCGCCTGCTCGGCGGCGTAGTAGCGATAGCCGGTCACCGGATCGACATGGGCGGGAACCAGCAGGCCTTGCTCGGCATAGAGCCGGAGTGCCTTCGGCGACAGTCTTGTGGCAGCGCCGAAGCGGCCGGCGAGGAAATAGGAATCGGTCATGGAACAAGTCTGGGGCCTGCCCCAGGGGCGAGGTCAAGAGGCATCTTTTCATCTTGTAGGTAGAGCCGCCGGTTGTAGGTAGAGCCGCCGGACGGCTGAGTACCTCCCGGAGCAGGCAACGGCTCCGGGAGGTTGCATGGCGGCTATTGCCTTCCATGTCGGTTCAGGAGCGCCAGCGCAAGGAGCGTGACCGTCGCCATCACCAGGCAGTAGCCGACAAGCGGCCAGGCCGTATCGCCCTTGAGAAGCAGCACGGCGCCGGTGCCGACGACGGCGACGATCAGGCTCTGGATGCAGAAGTAGAGCGCCACCGCCGTTCCGGCGATCGCATCAAAGGCCTTCAGCGCGCCGTTCGCGGTCACCGAGGCGCTCATGACGATGCCGACGGCGATCACCCACATCGGCAGCATGAAACTCTCGAACGAAGGTATCGTGAGGACTTCGCCGACGGCGAGTAATAGCCCTCCCGCCATGATCACGGCCATGCCGCGTATAAGGCAGCCGGAAATCCCGTAGCGGCCGACGAAACCCTTGGCGAAGCGTGTGGTGACGATCATCGCCACGGCCGCGGTCGCAAAGGCGAGGCTGAAGCCGAACTGCGAATAGCCGGCCCGATCGATGAGCAGGCGCGGCGCGGTCGAGAAGAACACGAAGAACGCGCCCATCGCCGTGCTGAAGCCGAGCGTGTAGGTCCAGAATGCTCCGCTCCTGAGGATGAGTGCAAAGCTGGGCTTAACCTTGCCGGAGGGGGAAGGGCTGGTTTCCGGCCAGCGCAGCAGCGCCTGGCCGAGTGCGGCAAGACCGAGCACGCCGAGTGTCAGGAAGATCGCCCGCCAGCCGAAGGCGCCAGAAATCAGCGCGCCGGCGATCGGTCCGAGTGCCGGAACGAAGGACAGCATCGCGCTGAACAGGCCATAGATGGTGACGCCTTCCGGACGTGCGCCGTAGACGTCCCGCACCGTCGCAAAGGTCGCAACCAGCGCGGCTGAAGCGCCTGCTGCTTGCACCAGCCGGAGTGCCACGAAGAGCGGCGCCGAACTCGTGATGGCCAGCCCCAGCGACGACAGCGCAAACAAGATGGCGCCACCGAGGAGCACCGGACGGCGGCCGAAACGATCCGAGAGCGGGCCGAACAGCACCTGTCCCAAGCCCAGCATGAGCATGTAGAGACTGAGCGTCAGCTGGACGATTGCCGGTGACGTTCCGAGAATGCCGGGCATTTGCGGCACGACAGGCAGGTAGATGTCCATGGCGAGCGACGCCAGGATATCGAAAGGTGCCATCAGCAGAAGCGCTGTCGGCAGCGAATGGGACCAGGTGGGTGAGTTATGATCGGGCATGATGAGACATCCGCGCAAATGGGTAACATTCGGCGGCGATCTGCCACTTCATCAAATCTTGGGAGTGTGAGCCGACAGACGCCGCAACAACTTTTTCAAACCGTTGTTGCGGCTTACCTGGTTGCTGACTCGTCGGTCCTCATTGCGGCTCCTGCTGGCTGACGGCAACGCCAAGCCATATCGATTTCGATAGTGCTGCATGTCCTATCATTCGACTTTTGGCGCGGCAACCCGCTGGATCACCTCTCAGGTATCCGAGTTGGGGCATCCCGTCTCACCGTCAGCCGGTTCTCGACGCTCGCAACGCCGATCACGGATGCCGCCGCATCGCCGGCGCAGGCGACCTCCGCTTCGTTCGCGACTTCACCGGAAATAATGACGATTTCGCCAAGCGCCATCACCGAGATCCCGCTCGTATCGACCATGGCCGCATACTGGATGAAGCGCAGCACCTTGTCGGCGAGCGCATCGTCCGTCAGATGCGGATCGTCGTCTCTATGGGCGTAAACGGGCTTCTCTGGCGGCATGGCACCTTCCTCATGCTCTTCCGAACGCCTGCGCTCCGGGAAGGTTCCGTTCAAGAGGTGCCGCCGCCTCGCGCTTGCGATCCCTATGGGAACACGGTTATTGCTGGCAGTCCCATCCCAAGGCTCGCGCATGTCCGACATCTTCCAGAACGTCCTGCCCATCTTCATCCTGATCCTGGCCGGCTGGCTGCTGGTTCGGTCAGGCTATCTGAAACCGGCTGTCGGCGAGGCGCTCGGGGATTTCGTCTTTCGCGTCGCCGTTCCCGTTCTGCTGTTTCGCACGATTGCCGAGGCCGATTTCAAGGACGGTTCGCCCTGGCCGCTCTGGGTTGCCTATTTTTCCGGCGTCGCCGTCACCTGGACGGTCGGGCATCTGGCGGCAACGCTCATTTTCGGTCGCGACGCGCGCATGGGCGTGCTGGCCGGTGTCTCCTCCGCCTTCGCCAACACCGTGTTCATCGGCTTGCCGCTGGTCTCGCGCATCGTCGGGGAAGAGGGCATCGTCGCGATCTCCATCCTGCTCTCCGTCCATCTGCCGGTGATGATGATCGCCGGCACGCTGCTGATGGAGCGGGCCGAGCGCCGTGCAAGCGGCAAGCCAGGGCAACGCCCGCTGCAGCTTCTGGCCGGCGTCGGCCGCAACCTGGTGCGCAATCCGCTGGTCATCGGGCTTGCTTGCGGCGCGGCGTTTCATCTCATCGGTCAGCCGCTCGGCGGCCCGGTGAAGACCGTCGTTGACCAGCTTGCTTCGATGGCGGCACCGGCGGCGCTGATCTCGATCGGTATGGCGCTCGACAAGTACGGCCTTGCCGGCAATCTCGGCCTTGCTTCCTTCACGAGCTCGCTGAAGCTCCTCGTCATGCCCGGGGTGGTGTTCACCAGCTGCCACCTGCTTGGCCTCAACGACAACTGGACGACGGCGCTCGTGCTGACGTCGGCCGTGCCGACGGGTGTCAACGCCTGGCTGATCGCCAACCACTTCAACGTCGGCCATGCGCTCGCCTCGTCGACGATCACACTGACGACAGCACTCGGTGTCATCAGCGTTTCGATCTGGGCCTATCTGCTGGTGTGATTGCTTCGGAACGTCGGGAAAGTGTTTTCCTGCGAGAAGCGAAGTCTGCTCTATCGATTCGCGTGGATGTATCGCGTCGCGTGCCCCAAACGCAAAAGGCCCGGCGCGAGCCGGGCCTTTCGAATGGGTTGCTTCCAACCGCCAAAGCTTATTGCGCCGGTGCCGGCTGGCCTTCGGCAGGCTTGGCTTCCGTAGCCGGAGCGGCCTGGCCTTCAGCCGGCTTGGCTTCGGTTGCCGGAGTTTCGGCCGGCTTTGCGCCTTCGGCGCCAGCAGCCGGTGCCGCTTCGGCAGAGCCGCCAGCCGCATCCGGCAGCGGAGCCGGAGAATCGGCCTGCTCGCGCAGCCAGGCGATCAGGTTGGCGCGCTCATCCGGCTTCTTGACGCCGGCAAAGCCCATGGCGGTGCCCGGAACGTGCTTCTTCGGCGCTTCGATGAAGAAGCTCAGGTGGTCGTAATCCCAGACGACCTTGCTGCCTTCGGAGAAGGTCTTCATGCCGGCCGAGTAGCTGAAGCCTTCATGCGAGGCGATCGGACGGTTGACGAGGCCCCAGAGGTTCGGACCAACTTTGTTTGCGCCGCCCTTGTCGGCGGTGTGACAGCTCGCGCACTTCTTGAACACGGCTTCACCGGCAGAAGCATCGGCCTTGAGCAGCAGCGGCTTGATGTCGACTTCGACTTCTGCGGCGCCGCCGGCACCGGCTTCAGACGTGCCCTCTTCGGCAACGATCGTGAAGCCTTCCTTCTCGGGAGCCTCGGAGTGGAAAATGCCTTCCGATGCAATGGACACGGACATCAGAACGAAGACCGTCCCCAGAAAGGCACCCACGCCCATGTTCACATATGAATTCATCTGCAAACGCTCCCTTTGCCACCGGCGCAAACAAAAACCCGGCCTATCTTGAAATCGCGCGGAACCTATGTCTTTTGGCTCTGCGTTGCAACAGTGATTATCGGCCCCTAACTGAGACTTATTGACACTTTCAGCGGGGTTTTTGAAGGCCAGATCATGAATCGCGAAAATTCAGGTAAAGCCATCGTGCTCATTCCGGCGCGCATGGCCTCGACACGCCTGCCCGGAAAGCCACTCGCCGACATTTGCGGCCTCCCGATGATCGTCCAGGTGGCGAAACGCGCCAGCGAGGCGAATGTCGGTCGCGTCGTCGTCGCCGTCGACGACCAGCAGGTCTTCGACGTGGTTAGAGAGGCCGGCTTCGAGGCGATCATGACCCGCATCGACCACCAGTCCGGTTCCGACCGGATCTATGAAGCGCTGCAGAAGGCCGATCCGAATGACGAAGCGGAGATCGTCATCAACGTGCAGGGCGATCTGCCGACGGTCGAGCCGGCATCGATTCGTGCCGCGCTGAACCCGCTTGAAGACGCAGACACCGATATCGCCACGCTGACGGTGGCGATCACCGACGAGAGCGAGAAGACCAACCCGAACATCGTCAAGGTCGTCGGCGCGCCGCTGAGCGACAGGCGCCTGCGCGCACTCTATTTCACCCGTGCCACCGCACCTTACGGTCAGGGCCCGCTCTATCATCACATCGGCCTCTATGCCTATCGCCGCCCGGCGCTGGAGCGCTTCGTCTCGCTTCAGCCCTCGACGCTGGAGCGTCGCGAATCGCTCGAGCAGTTGCGCGCGCTCGAAGCTGGCATGCGCATCGATGTCGAGATCGTCGATTCGGTTCCGCTCGGCGTCGATACGCCGGTGGAGCTGGAAAAAGCCCGCCGTATCCTTTCCGCCCGCCATCCCGAATAAGCCTGAGAAGGAAGCTATCGTGACCGTCAAGACCAACAGGATTTCCTTCCAGGGCGACTACGGCGCCAATTCCGACATGGCCTGCCGCGACATGTTTCCGTCGATGGAACCGCTGCCCTGCCAGACCTTCGAGGATGCTTTCGTCGCCGTCGAGAACGGTGACGCCGATCTCGCGATGATCCCGATCGAGAACACGATCGCCGGCCGCGTCGCCGATATCCATCACCTCCTGCCGGAATCGCGCCTGCACATCGTCGGCGAATATTTCATGCCGATCCGTTTCCAGCTGATGGTGCTGCCCGGCGTTACCCGTGACGAAATCCGCACCGTGCACAGCCACATCCACGCGCTCGGCCAGTGCCGCAAGATCGTGCGTTCCAATGGCTGGAAGCCGGTCGTCGCCGGTGATACGGCGGGTGCCGCAAAGCTCGTCTCCGAGAAGGGCGATCGCTCGATGGCAGCGCTTGCACCAAGGCTTGCCGCCGATCTCTACGGTCTGGAGATCATCGCCGAGAACGTTGAGGATACCGAAAGCAACGTCACCCGCTTCGTCGTGCTGTCCCGTGAAGAGCAGCGAATCGCGCGCACCAATGACGACGAACTGATCATCACCACCTTCGTCTTCAACGTCCGCAACATTCCGGCCGCTCTCTACAAGGCCATGGGCGGTTTCGCGACCAACGGCATCAACATGACGAAGCTCGAGAGCTATCAGCTCGGCGGCAGGTTTGTGGCCACGCAGTTCTATGCCGATATCGAAGGACATCCGGATGATGTCGGCGTGCGCCATGCCATGGACGAGCTGCGCTTCTTCTCCGAAAAGGTCCGCATCCTCGGCACCTACAAGGCGCATCCCATGCGTGGCGTGCTCTGAGCAGGAAAGCCTGGCGCCACAAGACGAAATCCAAAGCTCAGCGAAATGGAGGTCCGGTCGATACGGACCTCCAATCCCTGTTTGATGTGAGGTGCTGCTGCTGCAAATCGGACGCCGCGATACGATCATGCCAGATTTTCCCATTGCGAATTGACGGGGCAGCTGCCTGAATTTCGATCGACGGTGAAACCTTTGGTTGTTTGTCGCCGCCTGCCGCGCAGGCCTGCTTTGCATCTGGCTAACATGTTCCGGCTACGCATAAAGGGCCGTCCAAAGGGAACTCGCTCGAATTTCCCGCGAGAATCATTGGCTTTGCAACTGAACTGCCACCGAAGAAAGTGGCAAAAATTCGTTAACCGGCTACGCGTCTGACGCATGCCTAGTTTGCAATCGCGGCGGTACACATATTTTAGGCAAATGCCTACTTAACGCCCGTTCAAGTATGGAGTGTTAAAGATGAAGATCCGTCAGAAGATCATGGAATATGCGAAGACCCGCCGTGCAATCCGCGAGCTGAACGCTCTCGACGACCACGCACTGAGCGACATCGGTCTGTCCCGTTCGCAGATCCAGGCTGCCGTTTACGGCCGCTAATCGCGCCATTCGCGCATCCCGTCGCGTCTGCATGTTTCCTTTGATCGTTCCGATCAAAGGATAAAAACATGCAGCAATGTAAGTGCTACAGCGACCTTTGCACGTCTACTAAGACGTGCGGCGCTGTAGGGCTGGCGGGATGCGCGCCGCTGCCTCCCGATCATGAATCGTAGAGGCAGACGCGCAGCCGGTGACCATCCGGATCGAGCGCGACGAAGGTCGGACCGAAATCCATCTCGGTCAAATCCTGCACAATCCGCAGCCCTTCCGCCTTCCATTTCTCATAATGCGCGCGCACCGCGCTCTCGTCTTCCACCATGAAAGCCAGCTCCGATCGGTGGCCTGACGCTGTCGGCTCCGGCGCGACCGTATGTTCGGCCCACAGCCCAAGCGTGAAGCCCCCAGGCAGTTCGAAGGATGAGAAGGTCTGATATTCGACCCGCGGCTGCTGTTCGAGCACTTTGCGGTAGAACGCCACGCTCGCCAGCGGGTCTTTGACGTAGAGAACGATGAGATTTGCCTTGGCCATGCTGTTTCCTCCTTGTTGCGGGAGTTGCAGGCTAGGCGCGGGCGCTGCCAACTTCTGTCAGCATGGCGCGGAGATCAGCCGTGTCAGGAGCCGACCGTCTGGCGCTTGGATGCGCCGATGTCCTGGCTCGCGCGCCAGTCCTTCATCAGTACCTGGCGGCGGCGTGGGTAACGCGCGTCGGTCACTGTCATCTGCTGCATGCGGTCGGCGCGAAAATGCCGGAAGTCCAGGCGCAGTTCGCACCACGCCATGACCATGCGGACATTTTCGAAGAAGCCGAGCGCGAAGGGCCATATGGTCCGTTGCGTTGCGGTGCCATCGTTGTCGACGTAGTCGAGTTCCACCTTGCGCTCGTTGCGGATCGCGCGCCTCAGCGCGGCGATGTCGATGCCGTTGGTGGCGGGCGGGCTCGGTCCGACGAGCAGGGTCGAGCTGTCCAGTTCCTCGCGAAGCTCAGCTGGAAGCACCGCGGCGATCTTGGCAAGGGCGTTTGCTGCCGCGCCTGCGAGATCGTCGTCGGTGCGCTTGGAGACCCAGCGCGATCCGAGCACCAGTGCCTCGATTTCCTCCGCGGAGAACATCATCGGTGGCAGCATGAAGCCGGGCTTCAGCACATAGCCGAGCCCCGGCTCGCCCTCTATATGGGCGCCCTGGGCTTGCAGGCTGGCGATATCGCGATAGAGCGTTCTGAGGCTGACGCCGGTTTCTTCCGCCAGCCGCTGGCCGCTCACCGGCTGGCGGTAGCGCCGGAGCACCTGCAGAAGATCCAGCAGCCGTTCGGAGCGGGACACGGTCGGCCCTCCTCGTAACCCGTCGCCCTCAGGCGCGCTCGGCCCAGGCGAGCCAGTCGCGCATCAGTTGATGCGCGATCGCGCCCTTTGGCGGCGGAATATGCTCGTCGCCGGTGTTGGCAACGCCGGTCGAACGTTCGAGCATCGCGATCGTTTCCTCACGCGTGAACCAGCGCACGTCCTCGAGTTCCTGCTCGTCGCGCTTGATGACGGTCGATTTCGCCTCGGCATAACAGCCGATCATCAGCGTGTGTGGCATCGGCCAGGGCTGCGAGGCATGGTAGCGCACCCGGCCCACATGGATGCCGGACTCCTCGTGCGTTTCCCGGCGCACGGCATTTTCGATCGTCTCGCCCGGCTCGACGAAGCCGGCAAGGCAGGAATACATGCCAGGCGCGAAATGCGGGCTGCGGCCAAGCAGGCAGAGGTCGCGCTCAAGGTCGATCGTCATCATGATGACGACCGGATCGGTCCGAGGGAACACCATATGGCCGCAGGCGGTGCAGACGCGTCGATAGCCGCCGGCCTTGCCTTCCATCGGCCCGGCGCAGCGGCCGCAGAAGCGGTTGTTGGCGTTCCAGGTAATCAGGCTCGAGGCTTGCGCGAACTGGCCAAGCAGTTCCTCCGGCAGCATCTGCTGCCGGTAGAGCGTGCGGCCATCGGCGATCTTGAAGGGCTCAGCGATCGTCTCTTCGGTCAGGCCCGTCGGCACGGCAAGCCGTGGCTCGCCGTTCGGCAGGTAGCCTAGCAGGATGGTCTCGTCGAGCACCGGCTCGAGCCCTTCGAGTTCGTAAGGGGCAAACAGCGGGTCGATGATCTTCTCGTCGTGCTTGACGATCAGCTTCGGACCCGAGAAGGCCAGGAAATGGGCGCCAGGGTGCTTGAGCGCGAGCTCGACGCAATCGTCGCCGCGGTGCTCCGACTGGCGGTCCAGGTGGTTTTCGGAAAAGGCGACGAGAGTGCTTGGCTCCGGATGCGGGCTACGAAGGTCAAAGATCGATTTCGTCATGTTCAGAGGTTTTCCAGAATGCGCGCTGCGAAGTCCTGATGTTCTTTCTCGTCCCACGGCTCCGACTTGCCGAAGCCCCAGACCGGCCCCGGCCAGTTCGGGTCGCCGTCGTTGCGGGCGATGATATGCACATGTAGCTGCCGAACGATATTGCCCAATGCGCCGACATTGATCTTTTGAGCGCCGGTGACCTTCTTCAGGGCCGTTGCAGCCATCGTCGTCTCGAAGGTCAGCATCGTCTGGTCGAGTGGGGTCAGGTCGAAGATTTCCGAAATGCCTTCACGCTGCGGAATGAGCACGAGCCAGGGCCAGCGGCGGTCGTTCATCAGCCGCATCTGGCAAAGCCCGATCGAGGCGATCGGGATGCCGTCGCGTTCGAGCCGCTCGTCGAGGGTGAAGGTCGTCAAGTGGTTCTCCTCGGCCATGGATTACGGATTCGCCTTGTTTTGCATATCGATATCAGTTTTTTGATGGCTTGGCTTGCATTTGCTTTCGATATTGCCGATATGGAAGCCGGGAGGTTGGTGGTGGACGAGCCACTCGCCAACCGGGTCAGGTCCGGAAGGAAGCAGCCCCAACGAGCTCCGGCACGGGTCATCGTGCCAGCCTCCCACCTTTTCCGTCCTGTCGGGACAAGAGTTCGAACAGCGGCAGGGTCGATGAGCGACGACACGTCCATTTCATCCGTTGAGAAACCAGCCGCCTACCGTGTTCTGGCGCGCAAGTATCGCCCCAAGGACTTCTCCGACCTGATGGTCGGCCAGGAGCCGATGGTACGCACGCTCACCAACGCTTTTGATACTGGGCGCATTGCGCAGGCCTATATGCTGACCGGGGTGCGAGGCGTCGGCAAGACCACCACCGCCCGCATCCTTGCCCGCGCGCTGAACTACAAGACACCTGAGATCGACAGGCCGACGATCGACCTGCGTGTGCCGGGCGAGCATTGCCAGGCGATCATGGATGGCCGCCATGTCGACGTCATCGAAATGGACGCCGCCTCGCATACCGGTATCGATGACATCAGAGAGATCATCGAGCAGGTCCGCTACCGTCCCGTATCGGCGCGCTACAAAGTCTACATCATCGACGAAGTGCACATGCTCTCGAACCAGGCCTTCAACGGCCTGTTGAAGACGCTCGAAGAGCCGCCGGAGCATGTGAAGTTCATCTTCGCGACAACAGAAATCCGCAAGGTTCCGATCACGGTTCTGTCGCGCTGCCAGCGCTTCGATCTGCGTCGCATCAGCGCCTCTGATCTCGTTGGCCTGTTTTCGACGATCCTCGGCAAGGAAGGCGTTTCCTTCGATCCGGAGGCGCTTGCGATGGTCGCCCGTGCTGCCGAAGGCTCGGCGCGCGACGGCCTGTCGCTGCTCGACCAGGCGATTGCCCACGGCGGCGGCGCGGTCGAGGTCGAGACCGTGCGCTCGATGCTCGGCCTTGCAGACCGCGCCCGCATCGTCGATCTCTTTGACCATGTCGTCAAAGGCGACGTCGCGGCAGCACTCCAGGAATTTACCGCGCAATACGAGGCCGGCGCCAATCCGACGGTTGTTCTGACCGACCTTGCCGATTTCACCCATCTTGTCACCCGCATGAAATATGTGCCGGAGGCGATCAACGATCAATCGCTGAGCGAGATCGAGCGCACCCGCGGTGCCGTCTTCGCCGAAACGGTTGCGGTCACGGCGCTGTCGCGCATCTGGCAAATGCTGCTCAAGGGCATCCCGGAAGCCGAAAGTTCGTCGCGTCCGGCAGGCGCTGCCGAAATGGTGCTGATCCGGCTGGCGCATGCCGCGCATCTGCCGGCGCCGGAAGAGGCTGCGCGGCGCGTGCTTGAGCTTGCCGGCGGTGAAGGCGGGGGCGCCCGCCCGGGCCCGATCGGCGGCAATGGCGGCGGCGCGCAGGCTTCCGCTTCAGGTTCGATTTCAGCGCAGGCCACCCAGGTGATGCCGGTGCAGCGCCCGACGAGCAATGGCGCGACCATGTTGCGCGCCGTACCGGATGCAGCACCCCAGGCGGTCACAGTTGGTCGTATCGAGGAGCGGCCCTCCGTAGCCCCGGCCGCCAAGCCGCAGCCGTCGGTGCCGGTCAACTCGATCGCAGACATTGCCGAACTTTGCGCCAAGAACCGCGACATCAAGCTGAAGACGCTGGTGCGGGGCTTCCTGCGCCTCGTGCATATCGAACCCGGCCGTCTCGACGTCAACGTGTCCGACGACGCACCGAAGACACTGCTCGGCGAGGTGGCGGTCAAGCTCAAGGAATGGACCGGCATCCATTGGATCGTCAGCTACAGCCGCGAGGCCGGCGAGCCGACGCTGATCGAGGCCGAACAGCGGGCGCAGGAACAGCGCGTCAACGACGCACGCCAGGACCCGGACGTTGCCGCCATTCTCGCCCGATTCCCGGGTGCGAAGATCACCGACGTGCGCATTCGCGCCGTCGAGGAAGAGACCGAGAGCGTTGCTCCGGCCACAGCCGAATCCGCCGATGGCGATATCGTCCCTGGCGACGACATCGAATAGTCCCGTCTGCGAGCAGAAACAGATAAACAGGAGACGACGATGCGCGACATCATGGGGATGATGGGCAAGGTCAAGGAAATGCAGGCCAAGATGGAGAAGATGCAGGCGGAGATCGCCGCACTCGAAGTCGACGGCTCTTCCGGCGGTGGTCTGGTGACCGTTCGCCTCGATGGCAAGGGCACCCTCAAGAGCCTGAAGATCGACCCCTCACTCTTCAAGGAAGATGACGTCGAGATTCTCGAGGACCTGATCGTTGCGGCTCACAAGGACGCCAAGGACAAGGCCGAAGCGGTCCAGGCGGAAAAGACCCGCGAACTGACCGCCGGCCTGCCGATCCCGCCCGGCATGAAGCTGCCGTTCTGACCAGCTTGAAAGAGTTGGAGCGGGGTTCGGGCGGATAACCGCACGCATTGTCCTCATTCCGCTCTATTGATCGGGCGCCGGTGGCGTGTCCAGCCGCGGCGGGTTCGCCCCGCGCGGATTGGTATCCATGCTGGCGGTGATCCTGAGATCCACCTTCTGGCTGGACGCTGGAGGAATGGGGCGCCGATCGAGTTCGGCGCCTATGGCTGCGAGCTTCTGGGCAAGCGCGTTCAGCGCCATACGATCAGCCTTTGTAACGCCGACGAGGCCGGTCGGATCGTATTGCGTGAGGATCGCCGGATAGTCGATCCGGCGCTCAGTCGCCGGTTCCATGTAGCGATTGGACAGCTTGCGCAGCGACTCTGAAAGTGTCGGCAGCATCGTCATCGCTCGACGCCATCGATGTTCGTTGAAATCGAAATTCTTGAGCACGACGTCGCCGGCCTTGCCGCCGAGGGTGCTGAGGAACTTCACGGTTTCCCCATCCATGTCGAGATTGAGCCCGCCTTCCTTGGCGTCATCGAGCCTGACTTCGACGATACGTTCGCTGTAGCCATGCAACTGGCATTGCAGCGTGTCCTGCCAGTTGCGGGCGGTATCGAGGATCGCCGCAACGAAGGCGAAAAGTCCCTCGACCGGATGGACCGGCGTCGCTTTGCCTTCGGCGGTGCGGCGCGGCAGGTGCACGCGGCTGCCACCCGATCCATCCTCATCCTCTCCATGACGTCTCGGATCATAACTCGCCAGCGAAATACCGAAGGTCGGGCGACCGGGCAGCAGTCCGTCGAACAGATGGATCGGGAAATTGCTGGTGATGCCGCCATCGGAAAACAGGCAGCGGATGTGGGTCGAGGGGTCGCGCCGCGCCGCCGCGCGCAGGGAATAGTCGTAGCGATAGAGTGGAACGCCGCGGATCAAACCGGGGAAGCTCAGACTCATGCGGGCGATGATCGCCACCGGCAGCTTCTTTGCCGGCGGCAGCTGGTAGAAGTCCCGTACGCCGTCCGGCCCCACGATGTCGCGAGGTTTGCTCTCCTTCAGGAGGTAGCTCATGATCGACGGCGGAAACAGCCTCTCGAATTCCGACTTGCGGTAATTGTGCACCCGGTCGCCAAAGGGCAGTTCGTAAGGCCGCCGCGAAGAGAGATCGGTGGTGACGCTCCTCAGTGTGATATCGTAGCGATCGAGATCGCCGATCGTCAAAGGCCGCGCTTCTCCGTCGGGGCGAACCGGCCCGGCAAGCGCTTCGATCCGCTCCGCGATCCAGTTGGTGAAGGCCGGTTTCCTCGCGCCCGGCTGGGTCAGGCCGCTGCATAGGCCAAAGTCGTGGGCCGGCAGCACCACCGCAACGGCGCGATAGAGCTGATAGATCAGCATGGCAATCGCGCCGATCAGGACGACGAGCGCCCCCAGGAGGCCAAGCGCCCAGTCGCGCGCGGCAATGCCGGCGACGATCAGCGCAAGGCCGGGGAGGGCGGCAAGAAGCAACGCCAGGTGAAAAACCCGGAGGGCCTCAAGGGCCGCCGCCACCACCTTGCTTCCCGGCGTTCGCACCATCGCCATCCCGATGCGAAAGAGCGGCGCTGTTTCCGCCGATGGCTGGAAGAAGGTCGGAAGATTGGCGGCCAGCTCTGCCGGCATCGTATCGATCAGCGCGAAGCCGGCGTTTTTTTCGTCCGCCGTTGCGGCACTCTGGCGTCGGTATTCGGCGGCCGCTGTCATGACGGCGGCGATTGCCCCGGCCGATGTGCCACCGATATGCATGAAGCGGTAGCGCGTTGCGAGTTCGGTGATGGCGCGCGGGAAGACGACTCCTGAGGCGATGCCGCCTTTCATGATCAGATCGCATTCATCGCTGGGGGCTGCGTAGCGGAAAGGCGTATCGCTCATCGGAGCCTCCATCTGCTGAAATCAACAATAGATTGCACCCGGCTCGTTTGCACGCCAATTCGCAATCGCCGCCCAACGCCCGGTGTCGTCTTCGCAAATCCGTGCTAGCTTCCCTGTCGGAAAAGGAGGCTGCTGATGACGCTCACGTCCCTGCTTGTCTTTGCCGGTGCATTGCTGGTTGCTGCCGGTTCGCCAGGTCCAAGTGTCGCCGCACTGGTTGCCCGCGTGCTCGCGAAGGGCGCACGCGACGTCATGCCTTTCCTTGTGGCGCTCTGGATCGGCGAGGCCATCTGGCTCTCATTCGCCGTCGCCGGTCTTGCGGCGATTGCCGAAAGCTTTCATCTGCTCTTCCTCGCGATCAAATGGCTGGGCGTCGGCTACCTGTTCTATCTCGCCTGGAAGATGTGGTCGGTCGAGCCGGACATATCAGGTGATGACCTGCCGCAGTCGCGCTCGGCCGCAAAGCTCTTCTTCGCCGGCATCACCGTCACGCTCGGCAATCCCAAGGTGATGATGTTCTATGTCGCGCTGCTGCCGTCGATCATCGACCTCGGTTCGGTGAGCGTTGTCGGTTGGGTGGAGCTGGTCGCGACCATGCTGGTCGTGCTCGTGGTCGTCGATTTCGGCTGGGTGGTTATGGCCACCAAGGCCCGCACGTTCCTGAAGAGCCGCCGCGCCGTACGCATCGCCAACCGGACGAGTGCGGCGACGATCGCTGGTGCCGCCGTGGCGATCGCCACGCGGTAGCGGCCTCTGACGGTATCGTCACAGCGCTCTCTCGAAGACGATTCCGTTTAGGGCCGATATGGGCTAAAAGCGCGGCATGGCAAAACGAGTCACCGGCCCCGAAATCGAAAAACTCATCCAGCTCCTGGCAAAGGTCCCGGGGCTCGGGCCGCGTTCGGCACGCCGCGCCGCCCTCCATCTCGTCAAGAAGAAGGACCAGTTGCTGGGGCCGCTCGCCGATGCGATGGGAGAGGCGCACCGCAAGGTCCGGATCTGCTCCTGCTGCGGCAATGTCGATACGATCGATCCCTGCACCGTATGTTCCGACGAACGTCGCGACCAGTCGGTGATCATCGTCGTTGAGGACGTCTCCGACCTCTGGGCGCTGGAGCGCGCCGGGGCGATGAACGCGGCTTACCATGTGCTCGGCGGCACGCTTTCGCCGCTCGACGGCGTCGGGCCAGATGACCTCAATATCAAGGGGCTCGTGCAGCGTGTCGCCAATGGCGGAGTGCGCGAGTTGATCATCGCCGTCAACGCCACCGTCGAGGGCCAGACCACCGCGCACTACATCACCGACCAGCTCGAGGGCATGGAGGTGAAGATCACCCGGCTTGCCCACGGCGTGCCTGTTGGTGGCGAACTCGACTATCTCGACGAAGGCACGCTGGCTGCCGCACTTCGCGCGCGCACGTCGATCTGAACCGCATCTTCGAGCGGTGCAATCCAACCGATAGGGAAGCCTTATGCTGAGACTTCTGGCATTTTCGACCTTGCTGTTCTGCAGTTGGCTGGGATTTGCCCATGCCGCGACCAAGGCGGATGTGGAGGCACAATTCCGCACCTGGCTACAGAACGATCTCTGGCCGGAAGCGCAGAAGGCTGGCATTTCTGCCGGTTCGTTCAAGGCAGCTTTCGCAGAGGTGAAGCTCAACTGGGACCTGCCGGACCTGGCGCCTCCCGGTTTCCCGAAGCCGAAAGAACAGAAGCAGAGCCAGGCGGAGTTCTCCTCGCCCGGCAGCTATTTCTCGGAGAAACGCCTTCAGGGGTTGGCGGCGACCGGTCGCAGCCTTGCCTCCACCCATGCGTCGACCCTGAAGAAGATCGAGCGCACCTATGGCGTTCCCGGTTCGGTTGTCGTGGCGATCTGGGGGCGTGAATCCGGCTTCGGCCGTGCCAAGATCCCCTATCCGGTCGTTGATGTGCTGGCGACCAAGGCCTTCATGTCGACGCGGCCCGACCTTTTCCGGCGCGAACTGATCGCGGCGTTGCACATTCTCGACAGCGGTGATGTCGACGAGGCGGCGATGCGCGGCTCCTGGGCCGGCGCCATGGGCCAGCCGCAGTTCATGCCGTCGAGCTTCCTGCAATACGCCGTCGATTTCGACGGTGACGGTCGCCGCGACATCTGGAATTCGGTGCCGGATAGCCTGGCCTCGATCGCCAACTATCTCGTCAAGAAGGGCTGGCAACGTGGTCGCGACTGGGGCTTCGAGGTGTCGATCCCCGAAGCGGTCTCCTGCGCCCAGGAAGGGCCGGATCTCGCCCAACCTCTGTCGAGCTGGGCGAACAAGGGCATCACGCGGATTTCCGGCAAGGCCTTCCCGTCGCACGAACTGTCGGCGTCCTCGATGATGCTGGTGCCGGCCGGCCGGCACGGGCCGGAATTCATCGTCACGCCGAACTTCTATGTGCTCAAGGAATACAACAACTCTGACCTCTACGCCCTCTTCATCGGCAATCTCGCCGATCGCATTGCCACCGGTGGCGGCGCCTTCCGCGGGAGCTGGGGCGATGTCGGCAACATGCTGCGCTCCGATGTTCTTGCCATGCAGAAGGCGCTCGTCGCCAAGGGCTACGATGTCGGCAAGGTCGATGGCCTCCCCGGCTACAAGACACGCCGCTCGCTCGGCGACTGGCAGGCAAAGAGTGGCCTTGCCGCGACCTGCTTCCCCGATGCCTCCTTGAAGGCGAAGTTGCGCTAAGAAAAGTTCCTGCCAAAGGCATCCGGGGTCCAGCGCTGGACCGCAAAACGAAAGAGGCCCTGCAATGCAGGGCCTCTTTTCCGTTGTCGCGGTTGGTTTGGGCGGCCCTGACCACGGCACTAGTGCATGTCCACGTTCACCTGGCGCTTGTAGCGCTCGTAGTGCGTCGGCACGATCGTCTGGCGTTCGATCATGCGGTGCACGCGCGGTGGCGCTGCACCGCTGTGCAGCGCCGTGAGCTTGTCGCCGACGGCGGCGTCGGCCTGGGTGCGGCGCTGGTTGTGGCGCACATACTCGACCCAGGTCGGCACGTGGTAGGTCTCGGTCCAGGTCGTCGGGTTCTCGAGATCGCGCATCAGTGCCCAGTGTCCGGCGCCGTCGCGGATGCGGATGCGCCGACGCTCTGCCATGGTCGTCAGGAACTCGGGGATATCGTCGTCGGCGATCTCGTAGTCGATCATGATGACGATCGGCCCGCTGCGGGGCTTCAGATCCAGTTCGAGCGGCGGTTCGTTGAAGCGGTTGAGCGGATCGAGATTGAGCGAGGTGAATTCCGGCAAGGGCAGCCGGAAGCCGACCACGACGCCGGCGAACATCAGCAGACAGGAGCCCATCAGCGCATTGGCCGCGCCATATTGTTCTGCCGCCGTACCCCAGAGCCAGCTGCCGCCGGCAATGCCGCCGAAGGTCATCGTCTGGTAGAGCGACAATGCCCGGCCAACGACCCAGCGCGGCGTCGAAAGCTGCACGGTCGTGTTGAAGAGCGACAGCGCCAGCACCCAGCAGGCGCCGGAGACAAGCAGCGCCAGACAGCTCAAGACGGCATAGGGGCTGAAGGCGGTAATCGCGGCGCTTGCGGCAAAACCGGTGAAGGCGATGCGCACGATCGCCTCGCTCGAAAGTTTCTCTCGAAGTCGCGCACTGAGCAGCGCCCCGCCGATCGCGCCGAGGCCGAAGGCGCCGAGCATCAGGCCGTAGGTAAGCGGCCCGCCCTGGACGAGGTCGCGGGCGACGAGCGGCAGCAGCGCGAGGATCGCACTGGCCGAAAGGCCAAAGAGGAAGCCGCGCAACAGCACCTTGCCGATGTTCGGCGACATCGCGACATAGCGCAGGCCCGCTGAGATGGCGCGGCCCAGCGTCTCGCGCGGCAGGGTGTTCGTCGGCACGTCCCGCCGCCAGCGCACCAGTGCGAATAGGATCGCGAAATAGCTGAGCGTGTTGGCGAAGAAGGCAGCCGCAGCACCGGCCGCGGCAACGATCGCGCCGCCGATCGCGGGACCGACGCTGCGGGTGATGTTAAAGCCCATGCTGTTGAGCGCCACTGCCGCCGGCAGGTCGTCACGCGGGACCATGTCGCCGACCGAGGCCTGCCAGGACGGGTTGTTGAGTGCCGTGCCGCAGCCAATGAGGAAGGTGAAGAGCAGAAGCAGCCAGGGCGTGATCAGCCCGACATAGGCGCAGATTGTCAGAAGTGCCGAGACGAACAGCATGAAACACTGCGCCACCAGCATGATCCGCCGCCGATCGAAATTGTCGGCAAGCGCACCGGAGACCAGCGAGAACAGCATGATCGGCAGCGAGGTCGATGCCTGCACCAGCGCCACCATGTTCGCCGAAGAGGAGATCGAGGTCATCAGCCAGGCGGCGCCGACCGATTGGATGAGGCCGCCGAAGTTGGAGGCGAGGCTCGCGATCCAGATCGTGCGGAAAATGTCGTGCTTGAAGGGGGCAAGCGGCGAAATACGGGTGGGCACCTCGTCTTCTCTCTTCGTTGTTGATTGTCGTCTCGAAGCGGTTCGCTTCCTCTTATAGGCCTGACAACGCGAAGTGCCACCCGCTGAAACTGACCTTGTTGCGATGGGGGTCGGGCGGCAGGAGGCTCGCGGCATTTGCCGAAGGTGGCCCAACGCCTTGCAATTTGCGGCGATGGGGCGTATATGAGCCTCAAATTCTTGATCGGTAGATGAAGAGTGGGCCCGTCAGGACCCGCTCTTTTTTATTAGCCGGTCCGATGAGGAGATGATCGTTTGTCCGATACGACAACGGCTGAAAATGCAAATGAACCGCGCCTGATCACCGAAACCGGTCTCGACCAGCGCATCGCCGACATCATCGAGCCGGTTATCGTGCCGATGGGCTATCGCCTGGTGCGCGTGCGCATGTCTGGCCAGAACGGCCTGACGCTGCAGATCATGGCCGAGCGCAACGATGGCACCATGACCGTCGAGGACTGCGAAGAGATCTCCAAGGCCATTTCGCCGGTGCTCGATGTGGAAGATCCGATCGACAAGGCGTATCATCTCGAAGTGTCGTCGGCCGGCATCGACCGCCCGATGGTGCGCAAGTCCGATTTCTTCCGCTGGCAGGGTCATCTGCTGAAATGCGAGACGTCGGTCCTGGTCGATGGCCGCAAGCGGTTCCGCGGCAAGATCGTTTCTGTCGATGACGATGGTTTCCGGCTTGAGCGCGACCAGCCTGCCTATGGCGAGGAACCTGTTGTCGTGATCCCGTTCACCACGCTTTCCGAAGCGCGGCTGATCCTGACCGACGATCTGATCCGTGACGCGCTGACGGCCGACAAGAAGGCCAAGGCTGAGCGTGCAGCGAACGAGAATTTCGAAGACGAAGATTCACCTATTGAGGAATAAGTCGGGCGGAGCGTGAAGCCCCCTGCAACCCAACGGAGACAAGACATGGCAGTCAGTGCTAACCGGCTCGAGCTTCTGCAGATCGCGGATGCCGTTGCGCGTGAAAAGGTGATCGACCGCGAGATCGTTCTGGCCGCAATGGCCGATGCGATCCAGAAGGCCGCCCGCTCGCGCTATGGGTCGGAATCGAACATCCGCGCCGACATCAACTCGAAGACCGGTGAAATCCGCCTGCAGCGTCTTCTTGAAGTGGTCGAGAAGGCTGACGACTACTCCACGCAGATCCCGCTCGAGCTTGCTCGCGATCGCAATCCGGACGCCAAGCTCGGCGATTTCATCGCCGACCCGCTGCCGCCGATGGATTTCGGCCGCATCGCCGCTCAATCGGCCAAGCAGGTCATCGTGCAGAAGGTTCGCGAAGCCGAGCGTGATCGCCAGTTCGACGAATTCAAGGATCGCGTCGGAGAGATCGTCAACGGCACGGTCAAGCGCGTCGAATACGGCAACGTCATCGTCGACCTCGGCCGTGGCGAAGGCATCATCCGCCGCGACGAGATGATCCCGCGCGAAAACATGCGCTACGGCGACCGCGTCCGCGCCTTCGTCTACGACGTGCGCCGCGAACAGCGTGGCCCGCAGATCTTCCTGTCGCGTACCCATCCGCAGTTCATGGTGAAGCTCTTCACCATGGAAGTACCGGAAATCTACGACGGCATCATCCAGATCAAGTCGGTTGCCCGTGACCCGGGTTCGCGCGCCAAGATCGCTGTTGTCTCGAACGACTCGTCGATCGACCCGGTCGGCGCCTGCGTCGGTATGCGCGGTTCGCGCGTTCAGGCCGTCGTCGGCGAACTGCAGGGCGAAAAGATCGACATCATTCCGTGGTCACAGGATCCGGCATCGTTCATCGTCAACGCGCTGCAGCCGGCGGAAGTGGCCAAGGTCGTTCTCGACGAAGATGCGGAGCGCATCGAAGTGGTCGTTCCGGACGAGCAGCTTTCGCTCGCCATCGGCCGCCGCGGCCAGAACGTTCGTCTCGCTTCGCAGCTGACCGGTTGGGATATCGACATCCTCACCGAGCAGGAAGAGAGCGAGCGTCGTCAGAAGGAATTCACCGAGCGCACCAACCTGTTCATGGACGCGCTCGATGTCGACGAGATGGTCGGCCAGGTTCTGGCATCCGAAGGCTTTGCCGCCGTCGAGGAGCTTGCCTATGTCGATCTCGACGAAATCGCATCGATCGACGGCTTCGACGAGGAGACCGCGACCGAAATCCAGACCCGTGCGCGCGAGTTCCTCGACAAGCTCGAGGCGGAAATGGACGCCAAGCGCAAGGAACTCGGCGTTGCCGACGAACTGCGCTCGATCGAAGGCCTGACCAGCCAGATGCTCGTCGCACTCGGCGAAGAAGGCATCAAGACGATCGAGGACTTTGCCGGCTGCGCCGCTGACGACCTCGTCGGCTGGAGCGAACGCAAGGACGGCGAAACCAAGCGCTTCGAGGGCACCTTCTCGAAGTTCGACGTTTCGCGCGCCGAAGCCGAAACCATGATCGTTCAGGCCCGCCTCGCGGCCGGCTGGATCACGGAAGAGGATCTGGCAAGCGATGAGGCCGACGGCGAAGAGCCGATCGACGTTGCCGAAGGCGCCGAGCAGGACGCTTAAGGACAATGACCGCCTCTGATGATGCCGACAGCCTGCCTTCGGAGACCCTGCCCTTGGATGCAGGCCCGAAGGATCGGAGCGGCAGCACGCGGACCTGCATCGTCACCCGCGAAAGCGGTTCGCCCGACGAGTTGATCCGCTTCGTTGCCGGGCCCGACGGCCGCGTCGTTCCCGATCTGAAGCGTCAGCTTCCGGGGCGCGGCTGCTGGGTGAAGGCCGAGCGTGTGCTTATCGAAAAGGCGGTGGCGAAGAAGTTCTTCGCCCGCGCCCTCAAGGCGGACGTCAAGGCCGACGCGACGCTCGCCGACGACGTTGACCGGCTGCTCTGCGAGCAGTTGGCCGGCATGATGAACATGGCGCGCAAGGCGGCCCAGTTCATCTCCGGTGCGACGAAGACGGAGCAGGCCGTACGCGGTCTTGCAGCGCTTGCCGTGTTCCATGCGGCCGATGCTGCAGCCGACGGCGTGCGCAAGATAGACCAGGCCCGCAAGGCGATGAGCTTCGTGGCCGACGACGAAATGGAAATACCTTCGTTCCGTCCCTTCACCGGGGCGGAAATGGAGGGCCTTTTAGGAAGTAATGCTTTTATCCATGCCGCAGCGCTTGCAGGGCAGGCGGGTGAGGGTGTAGTGAAGCGCGCAATCATGCTCGAAAAGTACCGAGGATCCGTCCCGGTCCGGGCCGACGGCGGCGCTGGCAAGCCACAGCAATGACCCGCGTCACCGGCACAGTCCGGCATCGCGTACATTGTTTGAGACAAATTGGAAGACAGGGTCAGGTGATACGCATCCGGCCCTGATCGCTAGGAACGGAACGGAATGACCGACAACAACGACGACAAGACAGGCAGCGCAGCAGGCAAGAAGACGCTGACCCTGAAGCCCCACGGGGTTTCGCAGGGGACCGTGCGTCAGGACATGGGCCGTGGCCGCACCAAGGCGGTCGTGGTCGAAACCAAGAAACGCCCCTTCCATCGCCCCAAGGACGAGCGTCCGATCACGCCGGTTGCCGCGGCTCCCGCCGCCCGCCCGGTCGAGCAGCGCCCGGCTCAGCCGCAGCCTTCCGGCCGCGCGGCCCCGCAGTCGCAGCAGCACTCGACCCGCCAGGAAGCCAACCAGGCCAACCGTCCGCGTGTCGGTGTCGTTCTGAACCAGCTTTCCGCCGGTGAGATCGATGCGCGCCGCCGTGCTCTGGCCGAAGCGCAGATCCGGGATGCCGAAGAAGCGGTCATCCGCGCCGAGAACGAAGCACGCCGCAAGCGCGAGGAAGAAGCCCGTCTCCAGCAGGAGAAGGAAGAAGCCGCACGCCGTGCCGCCGAAGAAGCAGCCCGCGCGGCTGTCGAGCCCGAAGTCAAGGTCGAAGAAGTTGTCGAAGAGCGCCCCGTGGCTGCTCGCGCCCCTGCTTCCCCCGAGCGTCGCGCCGACAATCGCCCGCAGGCCCCGCGGCCTGCCGCCCCGGCAGCTGGACTTCCGACCCCCGCTCCGGCCGGCGCTCTGCGCGGCCGCAAGGTCGACAATGAAAAGGATGACGATCGTGGTCCGCGTCCCGGCGCAGGTCCGGCGCGTGGCAAGGTCGTGCGTCCCGAGCCCGCCAAGGTTCCAGCCCGCCCGAAGGCTGACGACGGTCGCCGCCAGGGCAAGCTGACGCTGACCGCTGCCGTCGACGAGGATGGCGGCCAGCGCAACCGCTCGCTGTCGGCCATGCGTCGCCGCCAGGAGAAGTTCAAGCGCAGCCAGATGCAGGAAACCCGCGAGAAGATCTCGCGCGAAGTCATCCTGCCTGAGACCATCACCATTCAGGAACTGTCTCAGCGCATGTCCGAGCGCGCCGTCGACGTCATCAAGTACCTGATGAAGGAAGGCCAGATGATGAAGCCGGGCGATCTGATCGACGCCGACATGGCTGAACTCATCGCCGGCGAATTCGGCCACACGGTCAAGCGCGTTTCGGAATCCGACGTCGAAGAGGGCATCTTCAACGTCACCGATTCCGACGAGGAACTGCTGCCGCGTCCGCCGATCGTCACGATCATGGGTCACGTCGACCACGGCAAGACGTCGCTGCTCGATGCGATCCGCCACGCCAACGTGGTGGCCGGCGAAGCCGGTGGCATCACCCAGCACATCGGCGCCTATCAGGTCGAGCAGAACGGCAACAAGATCACCTTCATCGACACCCCCGGCCACGCGGCGTTCACCGCCATGCGTGCCCGCGGCGCCCAGGCGACCGACATCGCGATCCTGGTGGTTGCGGCCGACGACAGCGTGATGCCGCAGACGATTGAGTCGATCAACCACGCCAAGGCGGCCGGTGTTCCGATCATCGTGGCGATCAACAAGGTCGACAAGCCGACGGCGAACCCGCAGAAGGTTCGCACCGAGCTGCTGCAGCACGAAGTCTTCGTCGAATCCATGGGTGGTGAAGTTCTCGACGTGGAAGTGTCGGCGAAGAACGGCACCAATCTCGACAAGCTGCTGGAAGCGATCCTGCTGCAGTCCGAAATCCTCGACCTGCGCGCCAATCCGAACCGGACGGCCGAAGGTACGGTGGTCGAAGCCGAGCTTGACCGTGGTCGCGGTGCGGTTGCGACCGTCCTCGTCCAGAAGGGCACGCTGCGTCCGGGCCAGATCATCGTCGCCGGTGATCAGTGGGGCCGTGTGCGCGCGCTCGTCAACGACAAGGGTGAACACGTCAAGGAAGCTGGCCCGTCGATGCCGGTCGAGGTTCTCGGCCTTTCGGGAACGCCGGCAGCTGGTGACAAGTTCGCCGTCGTCGAGAACGAGAGCCGTGCCCGCGAGATCTCCGAGTACCGCCAGCGTCTCGCCCGCGAGAAGCAGGTTGCCCGTCAGTCCGGCTCGCGCGGCTCGCTCGAGCAGATGATGACCCAGCTCCAGACCTCCGGTCTCAAGGAGTTCCCGCTGGTCATCAAGGGCGACGTGCAGGGTTCGATCGAAGCGATCGCCGGTGCTCTCGACAAGCTCGGAACCGACGAAGTGCGTGCACGCATTGTGCATTCGGGTGCCGGCGGTATCACCGAGTCCGACATCTCGCTCGCCGAGGCGTCGAACGCCGCGATCATCGGCTTCAACGTCCGCGCCAATTCGCAGGCCCGTTCGGCGGCCGAGCGTGCCGGCATCGAGATCCGCTACTACAACATCATCTACGATCTGGTGGATGACGTGAAGGCGGCGATGTCGGGCCTGCTCTCGCCGGAGCGTCGCGAAACCTTCCTCGGCAACGCCGAGATCCTGGAGGTGTTCAACATCACCAAGGTGGGCAAGGTTGCGGGTTGCCGCGTCACCGAAGGCAAGGTCGAGCGTGGCGTCGGCGTCCGTCTGGTTCGCGACAACGTCGTTATCCACGAAGGCAAGCTCAAGACCCTCAAGCGCTTCAAGGACGAAGTCTCGGAAGTCAACGTCGGTCAGGAATGCGGCATGGCCTTCGAGAACTACGAAGACATCCGCGCCGGCGACACGATCGAGTGCTTCCGCGTCGAGCACATCACGCGGACGCTTTAAGCTCCGTCCGATTAGAGATCATGCGGGCGCCGGGTTATCCTTCGGCGCTCGCATTTTTTTGAGGTACCGTCCATGAGCAAAGCCACATCCTCTGCCCCCTCCCAACGCATGCTGCGCGTCGGTGAACAGGTGCGTGCCGCCATTACCCAGGTTCTGCAGCGTGGCGAAGTCCGCGATCCGGTGATCGAGAAGACCGTCATCGCGATCTCGGAAGTGCGCATGTCGCCTGACCTCAAGATCGCCACCGCCTACGTGACCCCGCTCGGCGTGCCCAATCATGCCGAGGTCATCGAGGCGTTGAACCGCAATGCCAAGTACCTGCGCGGCCGCCTTGGCCCGCACCTCAGGCAGATGAAGTACATGCCCGAGGTTCGTTTCCGTGATGATACGAGCTTCGACAACTACAAGAAGATCGATGAGTTGCTGCGCTCTCCGGAAGTCAGCCGCGACCTCGACCAGACCAGCGAAGACGAAGAATAGTAGATTTCATGTCCAAACCGCGTAAGCCCAAGGGCCGCCCGATCTCGGGCTGGCTGATCCTCGACAAGCCGCTCGACTTCGGCTCCACCGAAGCCGTTTCGAAGATCAAGTGGCTGTTCAAGGCCCAGAAGGCCGGCCATGCCGGCACCCTCGACCCGCTCGCCTCCGGCATGCTGCCGATTGCGCTCGGCGACGCGACGAAGACAGTTCCCTACGTGATGGATGGTCGCAAGATCTACGAATTCACCGTCGCCTGGGGCGAAGAACGCTCGACCGACGATCTCGAAGGCGAAGTCACGCATTCCTCGGCGGAGCGACCGAACGAAGAGGCGATCCGCGCGCTGCTGCCGAAATATACCGGCGTCATCAGCCAGGTGCCGCCGCAGTTCTCGGCGATCAAGATCGACGGCGAGCGCGCCTATGATCTCGCCCGCGATGGCGAAACGGTCGAGATTCCGGCCCGCGAAGTCGAGGTCCACCGGCTGACGCTGCTGGGTGCCGCTCCCAATCTTGCGCATTTCGAAATCGAGTGCGGCAAGGGCACCTATGTGCGTTCGCTCGCCCGCGATATGGGCCGCGATCTCGGCTGTTTCGGCCACATCGCTTCGCTGCGCCGCACCTTTGTCGCGCCGTTTGGCGAAGAGGACATGGTGCCGCTCGCCGATCTGGTGGCGCTGGAGAAAATCGAGAGCGACGAAGAACGCCTGGCGGCCCTCGACGCCTATCTGATCGAGACCGGCGAAGCGCTTTCCAACCTTCCGCATGTCGCCGTCAACGATGACCAGGCGCACCGCCTGAGAATGGGCAACCCGATCATTCTGCGCGGCCGCGATGCGCCGCTTGCGACGCCTGAAGCCTATGCAACGGCACGCGGCAAGCTGGTCGCCATCGGCGAGATCGCCGAGGGTGAGTTCCGTCCGAAGCGTGTTTTCGCCACCGGCTAAGCGCCCGGAAGCGTTTGCCTTTGTACCATCCTTGACGCATGATCCCCGGCATGGGCTTCCTATCCATCCGAGGTGATTCCGTTTCCGTTCCGCGCTCCGGAGCCGATTGGCGATCGTACCGTCTCCTCAGGCGCGCGCCGAAAGCAGCTGCGCGCCGGTGCGGAACGAAGAAGGGCGACTGAGGTGACGAGCGTGCTCGACGAAGGAAAGCGGAAGGCTGCCAACGGTGTGGCGACGGTCGTCGATCTGGTTCGTCATCGCCTGACCCGGCCATTCAGCTTCTATCTGACGTCGCTGCTCCTGGTGGCCATCGTCCCGGCCTTCATCTTTTCGCTCGTCGTGCTAAAGCGCAGCGTCGACCAGCAGGAACAGGTGATCACGGCGCTGCTGCAGGCTTCGACCGGCTCGGTGACGCGTATCGTCGAGCGTGACATCGAGGGCATGTTGACGACGCTCAAGGTGCTGTCGACATCGCAAGAGATCGAAGACGGCAACATGGAGGCCTTCTACCGCAGGGCCGCGACGGCGCTCGCCGAAACGGACTCCTACCTGATCGTCATCGACCGCAAGCACAATCAGCGGCTCAACACCCGCGTGCCTTTCGGCACCCAGCTCAACAAGGCCTCGGATACTGACTCCGTCGAGCGAGCCTTCACCAACAATGGCGCGCCGCTCGTTTCCAACGTCTTCTTCGGCCAGACCGCAGGAAAATGGGTCTTCAACGTCTACCTGCCGGCGAAACTGGCGACCGGTGAGGAGTATCTGCTGACGTTGACGCAAAACGCCGAGAACATGGCCAAGGCTGTCAACCGCGACACGCTCTCGCCCGGCTGGAACGCGGCACTGGTCGACGGCGCAGGCAAGGTCATCATCTCGTCGGATGCGGCCGTCAAGGCTGGGGAGCCGTTCTTCCTCGACAAGGTGCCGGCGATCAGCATCGGCGTCCGCAACATCAAGGAAAACGGCACGGAGTATCGTGTCGCAACCGAATTCTCCGTCGTTACGGGATGGCGGATCATTGCCTGGGCGCCGCGCGCGACCGTCGATGCGCCGGCCGTCTGGTCGTTCCTCTGGCTGTCGCTTGGAGGCATCCTCTTCGCGGGCATCGCGATTGCCGGCTCGCTGGCGATTGCGCGGCTGCTGTCGCAAGGCGTCAAGCTGGTGGCGCAGGACGCCCGTCGTCTCGGCGCCGGCGAGCGGATCGAATCGCGGCCGCACATGATCTCCGAGGTCGAGCAGGTTTCGGCGGCGCTGGCACGGGCAGCGGCAGCGCGCGGCAAGGCCGAAAACGAGATCCGCTTCCTCATGCGCGAGGTGGCGCATCGCTCGAAGAACCAGCTCACCGTCATCCAGTCGATGCTCAACCAGTCGGTCTATTCGGCCGAGAGCGCGTCGGATTTCGCCGACAGCTTCCGCAAGCGTATCGCCGGGTTGGCGCGCTCCACCGACCTGATGATCGCCAATGCCGCGCAAGGGGTCGATTTCCGTGAGCTCGCCCAGAACCAGTTGCAGCCGTTTACCCCTGACGATCCGAAGCGCGTGATCCTGTCCGGCCCGGCCCTGAGGCTCGACACGCAGATCGCCCAGACCCTCGGCATGGCCCTGCACGAGCTTGCGACCAACGCCACCAAATACGGTGCGCTTGCCAACACCACCGGGGTCGTCAAGCTGAGCTGGTCGCTGGAGGATGAGGGCATTGCCATTCGCTGGCGGGAGGAGGGCGCAGATCTCGCCGGCAAGCCGACCGACCCGATCCGCAAGGGCTTCGGGACGCTTGTGCTGGAGCGCATGCTCGGCATGGCGCTGAACGCTGCGCTGGAGCGGGTGATGCATGCCGATGGCATCGAGTGGCGGATCACCATTCCCCGCGATGCGAAGGAAGAAGGGGCATGAAGGCGAACAGGAGGAGGGCGTCTGTGATGAAACGGTCTTTCGGTCGCCTGTCCGTGATGGTCGTGATCCCGGTGCTCGTCCTGTCGAGCGAACCGGCGCGCGGCGCCGAGATTGCGTGCACCGTTGCGGATCCGACCGGGACGCCGCTCAACATCCGCGACGCGCCGAACGGTCGGGTCGTGATGACCTTGTCGAACGGGGCGAAGGTGAAAGCGGCGGGAGAGCGCGACCACAAGGGCAAGCGCTGGTCTTTGGTCGCCAATGAAACCGGCGCGCTTGGCTGGGCTTTTTCCGCCTATCTCGACTGCGTTTCCGTCAATCGCGACCAGCAGAAATCGGCGCCGATGCGACCGCGCCCGACAAGCAATTGATGCGCTCTGCCGGCCTTCCGGGGCGTCGGTCCATGACCCTTTCCTTTTTCATCCAATTCGTTTATAGGCACGCCAGCAAAAGGCGCATGCCCGTTGCATTCACGGCCGCAGCTGGACGACATCCCGGCTGACGGCGTCCCTAAATCCTCGAAATCGAAAGGATCATCCGATGTCGATTGCTGCAGAGCGTAAGGCTCAGCTCATCAAGGAATTTGCAACCGTTGAAGGCGACACCGGTTCTCCGGAAGTCCAGGTTGCTATCCTGACGGAACGGATCAACAACCTGACCGAACACTTCAAGGGCCACAAGAAGGATAACCATTCCCGCCGTGGTCTGCTCGCAATGGTTTCCAGCCGTCGTTCGCTCCTCGACTATCTGAAGAAGAAAGACGAAGCGCGCTACACCAAGCTGATCGGTGCCCTGGGCATCCGTCGCTAAGCGACTTATCCGGCGGGTCATTGCGGCCCGCCGGCTTTTTTATGGAGCGCTGGGCGCTCAGGAAATGATCTCTCCGGCCGCTTGGAAAGCGTGGCCCAGGAGAGAATCCAGCGAACCGGATGGGCCGGTATCGCGGATCAACCGATGGCCCGTCATGGGGCAGGATTGCAGGATGCTTCGGCCCTGCTTGCCGGAAACCGCACAGTGTTGGTTCTGGCAAAGCGGAGACAGCCGATTTCAAGCGTGAAGCCTCCCGTTGTCTTGCCCGTGATGCGCCATTTCATGCGGCCCTTCGACCACCCGCGCTGCAACAGCCGCGGAACGGTCCGCCGCACACGAAGGACAGAACATGTTCGATACCCACAAGGTTGAAATCGAATGGGCTGGGCGTCCGCTCAAGCTCGAAACCGGCAAGGTCGCCCGCCAGGCTGACGGCGCCGTTCTCGCCACCTACGGCGAAACCGTCGTTCTCGCCACCGTCGTTTCGGCCAAGGCGCCGAAGCCGGGCCAGGACTTCTTCCCGTTGACCGTCAACTACCAGGAAAAGACCTACGCCGCCGGCAAGATCCCGGGTGGCTACTTCAAGCGCGAAGGCCGTCCGAGCGAAAACGAAACGCTGGTTTCGCGCCTGATCGACCGCCCGATCCGCCCGCTTTTCCCCGAGGGCTACAAGAACGACACCCAGGTCGTCGTCACGGTCATGCAGCATGACCTCGAAAACAACCCCGACGTCCTGTCGATGGTTGCCGCTTCTGCAGCGCTGACGCTGTCGGGTGTCCCGTTCATGGGCCCGATCGGCGGCGCGCGCGTCGGCTACATCAACGGCCAGTACGTGCTGAACCCGCATCTCGACGAGATGGACGAATCGACCCTCGACCTCGTTGTCGCCGGCACCCAGGAAGCGGTGCTGATGGTCGAATCCGAAGCCAAGGAACTGGCTGAAGACGTCATGCTCGGCGCCGTCGTATTCGGCCAGAAGGGTTTCCAGCCGGTCATCGACGCGATCATCAAGCTGGCTGAAGTTGCCGCCAAGGAGCCGCGCGACTTCCAGCCGGAAGATCATTCCGCGCTCGAAGCCGAAATGCTCGGCATGGCCGAAGCCGAACTGCGCGACGCCTACAAGATCACCGAGAAGGCTGCCCGCTATGCTGCCGTAGACGCCGTCAAGGCAAAGGTGAAGGCACACTTCTTCCCGGAAGGCGCCGAGCCGAAGCACACCGCCGAAGTCATCGGCGCCGTCTTCAAGCACCTGCAGGCCAAGATCGTTCGCTGGAACATCCTCGACACCAAGAGCCGCATCGACGGCCGCGATCTGGAAACCGTTCGCGCGATCGTTTCGGAAGTCGGCCTTCTGCCGCGCACCCACGGCTCGGCGCTGTTCACCCGCGGTGAAACGCAGGCGATCGTCGTTGCCACGCTCGGCACCGGCGAAGACGAACAGTACGTCGACAGCCTGACCGGCATGTACAAAGAACGCTTCATGCTGCACTACAACTTCCCGCCCTACTCGGTCGGCGAAACCGGCCGTATGGGCTCCCCGGGCCGCCGCGAAATCGGTCACGGCAAGCTCGCCTGGCGCGCTATCCGCCCGATGCTGCCGGAAGCCGAGCAGTTCCCCTACACGCTGCGCGTCGTATCCGAGATCACCGAATCCAACGGCTCCTCGTCGATGGCCACCGTCTGCGGCACCTCGCTCGCTCTGATGGACGCCGGCGTTCCGCTGGCAAAGCCGGTTGCCGGTATCGCCATGGGCCTGATCAAGGAAGATGAGCGCTTCGCCGTTCTCTCCGACATCCTCGGCGACGAAGACCACCTCGGCGACATGGACTTCAAGGTTGCCGGTACCGACGCCGGTATTACCTCGCTCCAGATGGACATCAAGATCGAGGGCATCACCGAAGAGATCATGGGCATTGCGCTCAACCAGGCCAAGGGCGGCCGTCTCCACATCCTCGGCGAAATGGCCAAGGCCATCTCCGAAAGCCGTGGCCAGCTCGGCGAGTTCGCACCGCGCATCGAAGTCATGAACATTCCGGTCGACAAGATCCGTGAAGTCATCGGCTCGGGCGGCAAGGTCATCCGCGAAATCGTCGAGAAGACCGGCGCCAAGATCAACATCGAAGACGACGGCACCGTGAAGATCGCCTCCTCGTCCGGCAAGGAAATCGAAGCGGCCCGCAAGTGGATCCATTCGATCGTCGCCGAGCCGGAAGTCGGCCAGATCTACGAAGGCACCGTTGTGAAGACCGCCGACTTCGGCGCCTTCGTCAACTTCTTCGGCGCCCGCGACGGCCTCGTCCACATCTCGCAGCTCGCTTCCGAGCGCGTCGCCAAGACGACCGACGTCGTCAAGGAGGGCGACAAGGTCTGGGTCAAGCTCATGGGCTTCGACGAGCGCGGCAAGGTTCGCCTGTCGATGAAGGTCGTCGACCAGGCCACCGGCAAGGAAGTCGTTGCCGAAAAGTCTGAAAAGAAGGGCGACGGCGAAGCCGCCGAATAAGCGGGCTTCACCCGAATGCATTCGGGGCGCGGAGCGGATCGCTCCGCGCCCCTTTCTCGTAGGAAGATGACGGATAGACCGATGAGCCGAGATGCGTTGAAGACCCTGTTTTACCCGTTCGATAGCGGCGTGATCGATCCGCCGGGCGAGGGCGAGCGTGTGCTCTTCCTCGGCGCTGAGGCGGGCTACAGGCTGCCGCAGGGCTTCGAAGCCTCCATCGCGGCGGTTCAGCCGCTCCGGCCGCTCTATCGCGCCCTGGAGGCTGTACGTGCCGATGTAGCGCCTGAGGTCACTGGTGAAGACTACGATGTCACGCTGGTGCTGGCAGGCAAGCACAAGGGCGAGAACGAGGACCGCATTGCCGAGGCGTTGAAGCGCACCCGCGAAGGCGGCCTGATCGTCGTTGCCGGCGGCAAGGAAGATGGCATCCAGTCGCTGAAGAAGCGCATCGCCAAGTTCGAATGGGAGGGTGACCATCTGCCGAAGTATCACGGCGTCGCCTTCTGGTTCACCCGCCCCGAAGATGTCACCGACGCCGTGCGCAAGCTCGCCAAGGTCCCGGTGCGCGTCGATGGCCTGTTCGAGGCGTCGCCCGGTATGTTCTCGCACGACCGTGTCGATGCGGGCTCCGAGTTGCTCGCCTCCCGTCTGCCAAGCGACTTTCATGGCCACGCCGCCGATTTCGGCGCCGGCTGGGGCTATCTCGCGGCGAAGCTGGCCGAAGCCGCGCCGGGCACCAAGGGCATCGACCTGTTCGAGGCCGATCACGAGGCGCTTGAGGCTGCCCGCGTCAACATGATGGCGAACGCGCCGCGTATGCCGGCACGGTTCTACTGGTTCGACCTCACCAGCGAAGAGCCGCGCGACAAATACGATCTTATCGTCATGAACCCGCCTTTCCACGAGAGCCACGCCGCCGAGCCGGCGCTTGGTAGTGCCCTCATCAAGACGGCGCTGAAGGCACTGAAGCAGGGCGGAAAGTTGATGCTGGTCGCCAACCGCGGCCTGCCCTACGAACAGGTGCTGGCCGAGAATTCCAAGGAATACGGTGAAACCTGCCGCAACGCCCGCTTCAAGGTGCTCTGGGCGAAGCGCTGAAGACCATCGAGGATTAAGCAAGAAGCCGGGCCGATCGCCCGGCTTCTCGCGTTCCGGGCCTATCGTTCCGGCCATGGGCAGCGACAGTTTGCCTGTTGCCATCGCCCCTGTACGGGTTCACCATGACGCCGTCGGTATTTCTCGTCGGAGGATGAGTGCCATGACGTGGGGAGTAAGCAGGCCGCCTTTGACCGAGGACGCGGCTGAGGCCGTCGCCAAGGACATCAAGCATGCCGAGGGACACGGAGCGACCTCCGAGGTACCCATGTCGTTCCTGAAGAGCCTCTATCACCTGCCGCTGGAGCCGGGGCGGCGCACGCATACGGGTTTCATTGTGCTGGCGATCGTCGTCGCCGTGTTCGCACTGTTTCTCTTTCCCTGAGCGGATCATGAACGACAAAGCCCGCCGATCGAGGCCGATCCGCGGGCTTTGTTTTGCTTTCAGGCACGCTGACGCGTTACTCGGCGTCGGCCGTCCGTAGCGTGTCGAGCGCCGGCATCGAGGTGATGTTGTAGCCGGAATCGACGTAGTGGATCTCGCCGGTGACGCCGCGCGAAAGATCGGAGAGCAGGTAGAGGGCCGAGCCACCCACGTCGTCGATGGTAACCGTGCGCCGAAGCGGCGAATTCTTCTGCTGCCAGGAGAGCATCGCCCGGGCATCGGAGATGCCGGCGCCGGCAAGGGTGCGGATCGGGCCGGCCGATATCGCGTTGACGCGGATGCCGCGCGCGCCGTAGTCGGCCGCGAGGTAACGAACAGAAGCCTCGAGCGCGGCCTTGGCAACGCCCATGACGTTGTAGTTCGGCATGACGCGCATCGAGCCGCCATAGGTCAGCGTCAGCATCGAGCCGCCGTCATTCATCAGTTCGGCAGCGCGCTTGGCGATCTCCGTGAAGGAGAAGCAGGAGATCACCATCGTGCGGCTGAAATTGTCGCGCGAGGTGTCGGCATAGAGGCCCTTCAGCTCATTCTTGTCCGAGAAGCCGATGGCATGCACGATGAAATCGAGATTGCCCCAGCGTTCCTTGATCGCATCGATGACGGCATCGACGGACGCAATGTCTTCGACATCGCAAGGCAGCAGGAAGTCCGAGCCGAGCTCGGCGGCGAGCGGCTTGACGCGCTTGCCCAGCGCCTCGCCCTGGTAGGTGAAGGCGAGTTCCGCCCCTTGCGCTGCAAGCGCCTTGGAAATGCCCCAGGCAATAGAGTGGCTGTTGGCCACACCCATGATGAGGCCACGCTTTCCCGTCATCAGTCCCGTCATGGTGTTATCCGTTGTAGCGCTGGAAGACGAGCGTCGCATTGGTGCCGCCGAAGCCGAAGGAGTTCGACAGAACCGTATCGATCTTGGCGTTGTCGATGCGTTTGCGAACGATCGGAACGCCGTCGAATTCCGGGTCGAGTTCGCTGATATGCGCGCTTTCGCCGATGAAGCCGGCCTGCATCATCAGGAGGCCGTAGATCGATTCCTGCACGCCGGCTGCACCCAGCGAGTGGCCGGTCAGCGACTTGGTCGACTGGATGTGCGGCATCTTGTTGCCGAACACTTCGCGGATCGCGCCGATTTCCTTGCTGTCGCCAACCGGCGTCGAGGTTCCGTGGGTGTTGATGTAGTCGACATCGCCCTTCACCGTCGAAAGCGCCTGACGCATGCAGCGGATCGCGCCTTCGCCCGAGGGAGCCACCATGTCGTAGCCGTCGGAGGTCGCGCCGTAGCCGACGATTTCGGCGTAGATCTTGGCGCCGCGGGCCTTGGCGTGCTCCAGTTCTTCGAGAACGAGAACGCCTGCGCCGCCGGCAATGACGAAGCCGTCGCGGTTGACGTCATAGGCACGGGACGCAGTCGCCGGCGTCTCGTTGTATTTCGAGGACATGGCGCCCATGGCGTCGAAGAGGTTGGACATGGTCCAGTCGAGATCTTCGTGGCCGCCGGCAAACATCACGTCCTGCTTGCCCCACTGGATCAGCTCGGCGGCGTTGCCGATGCAGTGCGCCGAGGTCGAGCAGGCCGAAGAGATAGAGTAGTTGACGCCGTGAATCTGGAACCAGGTGGCAAGCGTCGCCGATGCCGTGGACGACATCGCCTTCGGAACGGCGAACGGGCCGATGCGCTTCGGGCTCACATTCTTGCGGGTGATGTCGGCAGCTTCGACGATCGTGCGGGTGGACGGACCGCCCGAGCCCATGATGATGCCGGTGCGCTCGTTGCGGGCAACGACGGACTCTTCGAGACCGGAGTCGGCGATCGCCTGTTTCATCGCCACGTGGTTCCACGCGCCGCCCTGTGACAGGAAGCGCATGGCGCGGCGGTCGACGAGCTCGGTCGGATCGAGCGACGGGGCGCCCCAGACCTGGCACTTGAAGCCGTTCTCCGCGAAATCGGGAGAAAACGTGATGCCCGACTTTGCATCGCGCAGCGACGCCGTGACTTCGTCCGCATTGTTTCCGATCGAGGAAACGATGCCGAGGCCCGTGACAACAACCCGTCTCATGATACTGACCTTTTCTTTATTTCGTTCGGTGCAGGCAGGCCTGGACTTTACTCGGCCTTATCCTTGGACAGACCGACGCGCAGGTCGGTTGCCTGATAGATAGTCTCGCCATCGGCCTTCAGCCAGCCGTCGGCGGTGCCAAGCACGAGCCGGCCGCGCATGACGCGCTTGAAGTCGATGCCGTATTCGAGAAGCTTGGTGTGGGGACGAACCATGCCCTTGAACTTCACTTCACCGGTGGACAGCGCCATGCCGCGGCCCGGCTCGCCGAGCCAGCCGAGGTAGAAGCCGGTCAATTGCCACATGCCGTCGAGGCCGAGGCAGCCCGGCATGATCGGATTGCCCTGGAAGTGGCAGGGAAAATACCAGTCGTCGGGGCGCACGTCGTATTCGGCGCGCAGGTAACCCTTGTCAAAGGCGCCGCCCGTTTCGGAAATCTCGGTGATGCGATGAACCATCAGCATCGGCGGCAGCGGCAGCTGCGCGTTGCCAGGGCCAAACAACTCGCCACGGCCGCAGGCCAGGATTTCCTCGTAGCTGAAGCTGGATTGTCTGGTGGTCATGAATGGATGCTTCCCCGAATGACTTAACGTGTTGTCCGATCTGCTTTAGAGCAAGTTCGGCTTGAAATGAAGCGTGGAGAACCCGGACCTTCTCGTTTCCGGTCAGGTCACCGTCGCTTCAGATGGCATTTTCGTTCCGCCGTCGCTTACAGGATCAATGTGGGCGCGACCAGAGTTAATTGCCAGCCTTCCCCGAGTTTGACCGGTTTTTCGAGCTTTGCAACGCATGTTTGACCGAGAATCTATTGAAAGCGCGGGGCGCAAAAGTTATATCGCAACGGAAGTATTGTGAATTTCGCCGGGATACATGGAACGACCCTTGATGACGAAAGCAACAGAAGTGAGTTCGGAAGAAAGGCTGCGCCATTCAGGCCTGCGTCCGACCCGTCAGCGCGTTGCCCTCGCCGATCTGATCTTTGCCAAGGGTGACCGTCACCTGACCGTCGAGGAACTGCACGAGGAGGCTGTCATGGCCGGGGTGCCCGTTTCGCTCGCAACCGTCTACAATACGCTGCACCAGTTCACCGAGGCCGGCATGATCCGCGTCCTGGCGGTGGAAAGCGCCAAGACCTATTTCGACACCAACGTGTCGGATCACCATCATTTCTTCGTCGAGGGCCAGAACGAGGTTCTCGATATCCCCGTCAGCAACATCCAGATCGACAATCTTCCTGAGCCGCCCGAGGGCATGGAGATTGCGCATGTCGACGTGGTGATCCGCCTGCGCCGCAAGAACGGCCGCTGATCCGACCGAGAGTCGATCATCAAGAAAAATTGATTGCAGAGCTTGCGTCTGTCGGCGTGTGAGCTTTCACATCACGTCGTCGGGATTGCGACCCGGCAACGCCTTGCCCGTCGGCAGGGTCCAGCCAAACTTGAGCGCGCCGCCGCGCACGGCAAAGGCCGAGAGAACACCCAGTGTCGACGCTGCCACAAGCGGCAGGCCCGCGACCGTTGCAAGCACGAAGGCGCCGGCGCCGACGAGCGCCGCCGTAACGTAGATTTCCGGCCTCAGAAGCACCGAAGGCTCGCCGGCGAGCATATCGCGCAAGACCCCGCCGAAGGTGGCGGTCAGCATGCCGGTGACGAGCGCCACCGTCGCCGAGCCGGTGGCAGCATACCCCTTGGCGGCGCCCATGACGCTGTAGGCCGAGAGCCCGATCGCATCCAGCCAGACCAGCATCCGGTAGCGAGAATCGAAGAGATGGGCGGTGAAGAACAGGACGATCGCGACCGTGGCGCAGACGAGTAGGTAGGTCGGGTTGGTGACCCAGAAGACCGGCGTGGCGCCGAGCACGACATCGCGCATCGTTCCGCCGCCGATCCCGGTGACTGAGGCAAGGAAGAGATAGCCGATAATGTCGAGCTGCTTGCGTGAGGCCGACAGTGCTCCGGTCGCTGCAAAGACGGCCACACCGGCATAGTCGAGGATTTCGAGGATCGGCATGGGCGCTCCGGGCAAGATTCGGCGGTTTGCTTTGAAGCTGGGCCATCTCGTGCCCCGCCGTCAACTCTCAGGGCGCCGGCAGGATCGAGGGTGTCCGGCCGGCTAGGCGATAGGCCAGCAGGCCGATCCATTCGCGCACCGCCGTCGTCGTCAGTTGCGCGTTGAGCGACGGCTGGGTGAAGTCGAGGCCAAGGCCAAGCCTGCCGCTGGTACGATAATCCGTCGGCCAGGGAACGACCGGGATATCGAGGGCGCGGAAGAGCCCGACTGAACGGGGGATGTGGAAGGCGGAGGTGACGAGTGCGCAGTTCGAGAGTCCATTCGCCGCCAGCAATTCCTTGGTGTTGCGGGCGTTCTCGAAGGTCGTGCGCGATTGTTCTTCGCGAAGCAGCCGCTCGCCGCCGATGTCGAACGCGGCGAGGAAGCTTTCCGATGCCGCGGCATCTCCGGCATAGGCGCCGCTGAACGAGCCGTCGCCGCCGGAAACGAGAATGCGGGCTTCGGGATAGCGCTTGGCGAGCGCGACCGTTTCGATGAAACGGTCTGCCGCCTGGTTGAATTCGGTGCCGCCGCGACCCGCCATCACCTCGTTCTCGAAGGCGCCGCCCAGCACAACGATGCAGGAGAGCGTCGCAGGTGGTGGCGAGGGGCGCGTGAAACGGTCTTCGAGCGTCTGGAGAGCGTAGGGCCCTGCGGTCGTGAACAGGCAGACGAACAGCACCAGCGCACCAAACGCGCCAAGAAAGCCGCCGATGCGACGCAGGCCCGCCGCCGTCGCCAGCAGCCCGGCAAGGGCGGCGAAGAACGAGAACGACAGCGGCTGGGCGACCAGCCAGAAGATTTTCGAGATCAGGAACATGGCATCAGCTTCTGCGTTTCGATGCTTAACAAACTGTAAACGCGCACCGGATGGGCCGGCTGCAGCGATACACGCCTGTGCGGCTTGTCCGTCTTGTTCGCGTTCGCGCAAGGTTGCTCGCGTAGCTTGTTCATCCGAACGTTGCACAGCCGGGGCCGGCCACCACTTTCATTTGAAGCCGAAAGGAGTATCATCTGGGAGATGACCACGATATCGGGCTTCAGATCCCAGCTGTTTCGTGCCGCCAACGAGGTTCATGAACTTACCCCGGTGCAGGCACAACGGCTGCTCGAAGGCGCAGTGGCGCTGATCCGCTGCATGCGCGAACAGACCGGCATGGAACCCAACACCGATGCCCCTGATGTCACCAATGTCCTGCTCGACATTGCCGCCTCCGTGCCCAACCGATCGGAACGCGAAATCCGCAACGCCCTGCTCGAGTCGGCTGACATCATCCGGCTCTTGACGATGATCCTGGATTCACTGGACGAGTTGGAAACTTAGGATCGTCGCTTAGGTATTGCAGAGCCGGACATATGGAATTGCCGCCGCTAGTCCCCTGCTAGCTCCACACGCTATGGCGAAAATCGTACTTCCTGAGCTCGAAGAAGCGCTGCAGGATCTTAATTGCTAGGCCATATGTGTACTTGGCGCCATCCCGTCATGGTGCCAATCTTCGGTGCCTTCAGGAGGCCGCTTACCCTTCGACTGCTGATAACAGTTGGGTTGTTTCCGCTACCGGATCAGGGTTCGGCATTTGCTCTGATTGCGGCCGGCGGGCTCGAAGTCGGCATGGCTGGCTCACTTGCTCACAAGGCGTTTGCGACGTACGTCGGCTTTTCTAAAGGGCAATCATGTTTAAGCTATGCAGGATGATCTGCAGACCGAGCGCTGCCTGGGTAACCCCGAGCACCACTGCCAATACCTGAAGCGGCGTTCCGATCCACCTTAGAATAGTCTGCGCGAATATCATGGCCGCCCAGTCCAGTGCCAATATCAGCAGTACGATAGCGGTCACGGTGAGGCCTTCAGTCTGGCGGCCACCCGCCAATGTCGCGAAAACGATGACCGCGGCGATTCCATAAGGCGTGACAATCGTTGGAAACGCCAGCGGTGTAAGGGCGAATTTCAGATCTGGCGGCGGTTGGTTTGGCTGAGTTGATATATCCGGCAGGCTGGCGGACGGCTGCAAGACGGTTTGCAAGGCCACGAGAAACAGGATGATGCCCCCAGTCATCGCCAACACAGGCAATGAGATTTCGAAATTCTCAAGCATGGTGCGTCCAAGCACGCCGGCGATGGCCAGGGCGGCTGCGGAAAAGAGGATCGCGCGCCTCGCCATCCGACGTCGCAAGTGGGTGTCGCAACTGTTCGTGATACGCACGAAGGGTACCAGGATCTTGATCGGGCCAAGCATCAGGAAAAGCATGAGGAACATTTTCCGCGCGCCGAACTCCACTTCCGGCAGGCCAGCTTCAAGCGGCGATTGTGCATAGGATTGCATAGGCAAACATACAAGGGCCACCGCAAGGACTAAGCTTAGGCGAATCGAGCACGCAAGACGGTCTTCAAATAAGACCAGCAACTTCAGCGTTGGTTCTATGATCGTGTTTTTACTTTCAAGATCGTAGCGGTGTAGCCGCGCAACCTCATGGAGCTCGGATCGTTCCGTCCCAGGCCGCAACGAGGCTAACTTGAGCAGGGAGGATACCAAGCTTGTTGTGCCTTCGTCTTTTGCACTGTCGAGTAGTTCGACGAATGCGCGATTGCCGTCGATCAACCGAGTGAAGGCAGTGTTCGCATCAGTCGGTCTGGGGCGAACGCCGAGGTCCTTCTCCTCGGACCGGTACTCAATTCCTACCGTTCTCACTGGGGTTCCCAGCCGTTTCAAGGCGCATGTAGAGATTATACTCTCGTTGCAACTTCCGGGCCACCATCAGTGAATCGGGTCACTTGTCGTTGCCCTGAACGAGAGCGCCGATTGAGCGAGTAGACACCAACCACGGCGACAATCGGCGCGGCGGACTTCGACGGCGTGCCGTCCTAGACGATGTAAGCGCTGGCTGCTAGTCTCAAGGTTCGGCTTAGTCTTCTGGCGACCAAGTACAATGGAACACGATCGTGCGTCTTCCGATGTGGGGCTCACCACTGGCGGGAACATTGATTGCCTCCTTTATGATAGGCATCGTGCTACCGCTGCGCTGGTTTGACCGTGCCAAACGAGTCACCGAAAAAAGGCGGGCAAACTAACGCCAGGGTGAGGCCGCTCTTCGGCTTTCGCTTTTCACAGGCGGGAGCGGTGGTGCAAGAGTACTACCTGCCCGATCCCGCCGAAACTCCCGCTTCTGAGCGGGACGATACGTTCCTCTGGGTCCATCTCGACCTTTCCGACCCGTCGATGGTCGACTGGTTGATGCGGCTCGCGATCCCCTCAGACGTTCGGGAGGCTGTTTCCCGTCCAATTCCGCGTGGCCGGATCTTCACTCTCGACACGTTGATATACGGTCAGTTGCGTGACTTGCGCGTTCCGACGGCGGATGAGGGCAGTGGGCGGCAGTCCGCGGCGCTGAGTCTGCTGATCATCCCAGGGCTCGTGGTCACCGGTGGTGTGGAGCCATTGACGACGGTGGAGCGCCTGCGGGAGCGTATCGTCGCCGGCGCGGCGAGAGTTGGCTCTCCAATCTCTCTGCTCACAGAGTTCTTTATTTCGCTCAACTTGCTTGGCGAGCAGGCTCTGGACGAGGCCTCCGAGAATATCGCTCAGCTGGGGTCCAGGATGCTGAGAAGTCAACGCAGCTTCGAGCAGCGCCAAGAGCTGCCGCGCATGCGCCAACAGCTCCTGCAAACGCGCGTGCATGCGATGAACATAGCCCGAGACATGGCGTACAAGCGAACCGCTATGCTGGAGCTTTTGCGCGAATGCCCCCCCATTTCGGAGCCCGGGGACTATCGCGAACTTCGACGTGAAATCGATCGGTACAATGCGCTGATCGACGACATTCGCGACTTTGCCGATCGATGCCAGTCCATTCTCGATGAACAGCGCGCCCAGGTTGAGGAAGCCGCAAGCCGAAACCTCTACATCTTGACGATCTTCTCCGCCGTCTTCATGCCAGCGACGCTAATCGCGGGAATGTGGGGGATGAACGTAAGCTGGTTGCCCTTCGGCGTAGGTGAATACGGTTTCTGGGAAATTTCCGCACTGGTAGCGCTATCGGTTGGTGTCGTCCTGCTCTGGGTTCGTTTGATGCGGATATTGTAGTGGATTTCGGTGTGTCTGAAAGGTGAGGAGGGTGCAGCGCTGATGGTGGCCGGAATGAAATCGGGATAGGCGGCCGGCTTCGTTTCGGAATCAATGGCCGACTTCACCGGAATGCGCATCTTGCGTCGCACTCAGCGCAGTGGACCAGCTCTCTCGTCTCCATGTCGCGGTACGAAATGCGCTCACGTGTGCCGCATCTGGTACACTGAATTTTAAAGCTACCCACAGCAAGATTTTCATTGGCCCTTCTGTGCGGACCGCGTGCTGGTCCAGCGCAGGAGAACCCGAGCTATGTCATCTCGCGACGGCTTTTAGTCTCGCCTCGCCTGTTGACGGAATTGCTGTTGCCGCTCCCGTTGAGCGGCATTCTTCTGTTTGGTGGTTTTCGGCATGTTCGCACCTCCAAGCGCAAGGTGCACTCCGCAGCGTGTAAGAAACCACGTCAGGCGCTCGTAGTTCGAAGATGGCGGATCAACGGCGCAGTTTTTTGAGTTCGGCGTTTCCCTGGCGCGCTCCCCGCATGCCAAAGCAGGATTGGCACCCTTTGGCGCTTCGGTAACATTCGGTATTCATTTAGAGAAGTTTGGTGGAGCTAAGCGGGATCGAACCGCTGACCTCTTGCATGCCATGCAAGCGCTCTCCCAGCTGAGCTATAGCCCCATATCGGGTTCCGGCTAGGCCGGTCCGGGAAGTTCGCCGGGCTGTTTTGCTCGGCGAGTGGCGGCTTATTACTTCCCCTTTTTGAGGATGGCAAGCCGAAAAATGCGTGGCCTGTGGATTTATTTTCAGTCCGGGCCGATTTTCTCCCGTCCGGGCCCTATAGGCCGAGGACGGGAGCATTCTCATGTCATTTGAAGTGCTTAGACGTCTTCGTCTTCGTCGGAAACGCCGATGAGGCCGCTCATGTCGTCGTCGTCTTCGTCCTCGTCGGCTTCGAGGAAGGTATCGTCGTCGTCACCGTCGATTTCGACGTCGTCGTCGCCGAGATCCGGCAGGTCGTCGCCGCCCGCTGCCTCGTCATCGGCATCCTCGAGCGAAACGAGTTCGACTTCGGTGTTCTCTGCATCGACTTCCGTGACGTCTTCTTCTTCTTCCTTCTCGAGCACCTTGGCGACCGAGCTTTCTTCGAAGAAGGACAGCGGGTAGGACTTGCCGGTGTAAGGCGAAACGATCGGATCACGGTTCAGATCGTAGAATTTGCGCCCCGTTTCCGGGTCGATGCGCTTTGTTCCAAGTTCCGGTTTTGCCACAGTCAAAGCCTCTTGAATGGCCGGCCGTGCCGGCTCTTGCCGGAAAACCGGCGGGTGGAAAGGGTATCAAGCTTATGATGATTAGCCGGTCCCCATAATCATCTTGGCAGCATCTGTCAAAGACAAAACTTGCAAGCCCCTGTGTCACGGGCATTCCGGCGCGCGCGAGGATGACCGTTCGCGGTGATTTATGGAAGCGGGGTTGTGGCAGGTGTGCTGCCGAATGCAGGCGTCGGTCTGCAGGGACGCCTTGTGTGCTGCATTGTCTTCTTCGATCCTATCCGGTCTAAGAATAAGAACAGTCGGCCATTCAAGCTGACGCGACTTTGGCGCGTCTTGAGCGCGCGACACCGTCTTGCATGTTTCGAGGATACCGCATGTCGCAAGGATTGGGCCAAGGCCCCGTCACCGCCCGCAAGTCCGACGGCCTCAAGGGCACGGTCCTTGTTCCCGGCGACAAGTCGTTCTCGCATCGGTCGCTGATGCTCGGCGGGCTTGCCGCCGGCGAAACCCGCATCACCGGGCTGCTCGAGGGGGCAGATGTGATCGCCACCGGCCGGGCGATGCAGGCGATGGGTGCCAGGATCCGCAAGGACGGCGACACCTGGATAGTCAACGGCGTCGGCAACGGCGCGTTGCTCGCACCGGAAGCGCCGCTCGATTTCGGCAATGCGGACACCGGTTGCCGCCTCATCATGGGGCTGGTCGGCGTCTATGATTTCGAAACGACTTTCGTCGGTGATGCCTCGCTCAGCCGGCGGCCGATGGCGCGCGTGCTCGATCCTCTGCGCCAGATGGGTGTGCAGGTGAAGGCGGCCGCTGGCGACCGGCTGCCGGCAACGCTTCGCGGACCGAAGACGCCGACGCCGATCAGCTATCGGGTGCCGGTCGCGTCCGCTCAGGTGAAATCGGCGGTGCTTTTGGCCGGCCTCAATGCGCCTGGCATCACCACCGTCATCGAGCCGGTGATGACCCGTGACCACACGGAGCGCCTGCTCCGGAGATTCGGCGCCGAACTCTCGGTCGAAACCGATGCAGAGGGTGTCCGCACCATCAGGCTCGATGGTCGCGGCAGGCTCGTCGGCCAGGAGATCGAGGTACCGGGTGATCCATCCTCGGCGGCGTTCCCGCTTGTCGCGGCGCTTATCGTTCCGGGGTCTGACATTACCATCCGCAACGTGCTGATGAACCGGACCCGTACGGGCTTGATCGTGACGCTCCAGGAGATGGGCGCCGACATCGAGATACTGCAGGCTCGGCTCGCCGGCGGCGAGGATGTGGCGGACCTGCGGGTTCGACATTCCGAACTGAAGGGCGTGACAGTCCCCGCAGAGCAAGCCGCCTCAATGATCGACGACTATCCCATTCTTGCCATCGCGGCCGCCTTTGCCGAAGGCGAGACCGTTATGAGCGGTCTCGATGAGCTGCGCGTGAAGGAGTCCGATCGCCTTGCCGTCATCGCCACAGGCTTGAAACTCAACGGTGTCGATTGCGAAGAAGGCAAGACCTCGCTGGTGCTACGCGGCCGTCCCGCCGGTACTGGGCTAGGCAGCGCCTCCGGCGCGGTCGTGAAGACTGATCTCGACCACCGCATCGCCATGAGCTTCCTTGTCATGGGGCTTGCTTCGGAGCACCCGGTCGCGGTCGATGATGTGTCGATGATCGCGACGAGCTTTCCCGGGTTTATCGAGCTGATGACGGGACTCGGGGCTCAGATCGCGTGAAGTCCATGGCGCTGGTGATAAGGCCCAGGTGGCTGCTGACAATCGCAGTCGTTGTTTTCCTGACGTTGCTGACGCAGATTGGCGGCTTGGTCTGGCTTGTCGCGCTCGGCCTTGCGCGCCGAAGCGGATTGGGAACCCTCGCTTTTCTCGCACTCTTTCTTGGCCTCTATACAGCGGGGGGTGCGCTCAGCTATGCCGTGGCGCCGGTCTTCGGCCGGGTTCCATTGCCCTGTTTCGACGACGGCACGTCGAGGTTCAGGATGCAGTCACCCTTCTTCTGTGTCCTGAACCGCCAATATGTCGTTCCGGAACTAGAAGAAGCAGCCGCCGCGCTGTCGTTGCATATGGATCGGGCATTCCCCGGAACGACAACCTTGGCGCTCGACGCCAATTTCCCATTCTTCGACGGCTTCCCGCTGTTTCCCCATCTCTCCCACTCGGACGGCCGGAAGCTCGATGTGGCGTTCTTTTATCAGGATGCCGATGGCGGATACCTGGATAAGACGACACGCTCGCCGATCGGTTATTTCGCCTTCGAACAGCCGCTCCCGGATAGCATTCTTCCATGCCGGGATCGCGAAGACCTCTTGACCTTGCGGTGGGACTTGGACTTCTTGCAGTCGCTGTGGCGACCCTTACCGCTGGAGGAAGGACGAACTGGCGAAGCGCTCCGCTGGCTCTCCGGAAAGGGCAGCGGGTTCGGTATCGAGAAGATTTTCGTGGAGCCGCATCTGGCGCAAAGGCTTGGCGTCGAGGCGGAGTCCATTAGGTTTCAGGGTTGCAGGGCCGCCAGGCACGACGACCACATACATATGCAGGTTGGAAAATGACGTTCACCATTGCCATCGACGGACCGGCCGCAGCCGGCAAGGGCACGCTCTCGCGTCGGATCGCCGAGGAGTACGGCTTTCACCATCTCGATACGGGGCTGACCTATCGCGCCACCGCCAAGGCGCTGCTGGATGCCGGCCTGCCGCTCGATGACGAGGCGGTCGCCGAAAAGATGGCGCGCGAGGTCGAACTGGCGGGGCTCGATCGTTCCGTGCTGTCCGCCCATGCAATCGGCGAGGCGGCATCGAAGATCGCGGTCATGCCGGCGGTGCGCCGGGCGCTGGTCGAGGCGCAGCGCGCCTTTTCGTTGCGCGAGCCCGGAACGGTGCTCGACGGCCGCGATATCGGCACGGTCGTCTGCCCGGATGCGCCGGTAAAACTCTACGTCACCGCGTCGCCGGAAGTGCGGGCGAAGCGCCGCTTTGACGAGATCGTCGGCAACGGTCAGCCGGCCGATTTTGAGGCGATCTTCGAGGATGTGAAGAAGCGCGACGAGCGCGACATGGGGCGCGCCGACAGTCCTTTGCGTCCCGCCGATGACGCGCACTTGCTTGATACGTCTGAAATGAGTATAGAGGCGGCGTTTCAGGCCGCGAAGTCTTTGATCGATGCGGCCCTGATCAAGAAGATCTGAAGAAGAGCCTATCCCCGACACTGTCAGGATCGCTCTTCTTGCATAGCCTGAAATTCCGTCCACGCGCCGGATTGTCCCTTTGATGGGACGGACTGGGTTCAGGCCTGTTCAACACCAGCCCCCGGCGCATGTGCGTCTCCACGCGAGATGCATGCAGGAGATTCCATGTCTGCTACCAATCCTACCCGTGACGATTTCGCCGCCCTTCTCGAAGAATCCTTCGCGAAGACCGATCTCGCCGAAGGCTATGTTGCCAAGGGCATCGTTACGGCCATCGAAAAGGACGTCGCCGTTGTCGACGTCGGTCTGAAGGTCGAAGGCCGCATCGCTCTGAAGGAATTCGGCGCGAAGGCCAAGGACGGCTCGCTCAAGGTCGGCGACGAAGTCGAAGTCTACGTTGAGCGTATCGAAAACGCGCTCGGCGAAGCTGTTCTGTCGCGCGAAAAGGCTCGCCGCGAAGAAAGCTGGATGCGCCTGGAAGTGAAGTTCGAAGCCGGCGAACGCGTCGAAGGCATCATCTTCAACCAGGTCAAGGGTGGCTTCACCGTCGATCTCGACGGCGCCGTTGCCTTCCTTCCGCGTTCGCAGGTCGACATCCGTCCGATCCGCGACGTCACCCCGCTGATGCACAACCCGCAGCCCTTCGAAATCCTCAAGATGGACAAGCGCCGCGGCAACATCGTCGTTTCGCGTCGTACGGTTCTCGAAGAGTCCCGCGCCGAGCAGCGTTCTGAAATCGTTCAGAACCTTGAAGAAGGCCAGGTTGTCGAAGGCGTCGTCAAGAACATCACCGACTACGGTGCGTTCGTCGACCTCGGCGGCATCGACGGTCTGCTCCATGTCACCGACATGGCATGGCGCCGCGTGAACCATCCGTCGGAGATCCTGAACATCGGCCAGCAGGTCAAGGTTCAGATCATCCGCATCAACCAGGAAACCCACCGCATCTCGCTCGGCATGAAGCAGCTCGAGTCGGATCCGTGGGATGGCATCGGCGCGAAGTACCCGGTCGGCAAGAAGATCTCCGGTACCGTCACGAACATCACCGACTACGGTGCATTCGTCGAGCTGGAGCCGGGCATCGAAGGCCTGATCCACATCTCCGAAATGTCCTGGACCAAGAAGAACGTACACCCCGGCAAGATCCTGTCCACGAGCCAGGAAGTCGACGTTGTCGTTCTCGAAGTCGATCCGACCAAGCGTCGTATCTCGCTCGGCCTCAAGCAGACGCTCGAGAACCCGTGGCAGGCATTCGCGCATAGCCATCCGGCTGGCACCGAAGTCGAAGGCGAAGTCAAGAACAAGACCGAATTCGGCCTGTTCATCGGCCTCGACGGCGACGTCGACGGCATGGTTCACCTTTCCGACCTCGACTGGAACCGTCCGGGCGAGCAGGTCATCGAAGAGTTCAACAAGGGCGACGTTGTTCGCGCTGTTGTTCTTGACGTCGACGTCGAAAAGGAGCGCATCTCGCTCGGCATCAAGCAGCTCGGCAAGGATGCAGTCGGCGATGCCGCTGCTTCCGGCGAACTGCGCAAGAACGCCGTTGTTTCGGCCGAAATCATCGCGATCAACGATGGCGGCATCGAAGTGAAGCTCGTCAACCACGAAGACATCACCTCGTTCATCCGCCGCGCTGACCTCGCGCGTGACCGCGACGAACAGCGTCCGGAGCGTTTCTCGGTTGGTCAGGTTGTCGACGCCCGCGTCACCAACTTCTCCAAGAAGGACCGCAAGATCCAGCTGTCGATCAAGGCTCTGGAAATCGCCGAAGAGAAGGAAGCCGTTGCTCAGTTCGGTTCGTCCGACTCGGGCGCTTCGCTCGGCGACATCCTTGGCGCGGCTCTGAAGAACCGCCAGAACAACGAGTAATCGTTGCCTGACATCTGAACTGAAAAACCCGCGGAGAGCGATCTCCGCGGGTTTTTCTTTGCTCGAATGCTTGCTCGGGTCGCGCCCTCAGCCGAGGCCGCCGAGCCTGCGGTAGAGATCATAGGCGTCGGGTGCTTCCGGTGCCCCGTCGTCGAGCAGGGCTTCGTCCATTGGTTCTGCTCCACCTGCCTGATCGTCCCCGTCGCCTTCTTCTGCGCCCTCATCTTCCTCCGAGGCCTGATCCTCAGATCCGCCGGGCATTTCATAGCTGGGGTTTTCGGCCTCCGCCGCATCCTTGGCGGCCAGCGGGTAGGGGATCATGGCAAAGGGAATGGCTTCGCGCGGCAGACCGTTTTCGACCAGCCTGGCGATGACCTGCTGCATCGTCTGCTCATCGGCTGTGCGTTGTGGCCGCATGTCCGCAGGCGTACGCTGGGCCGCCTTTGCGTCCTCCGCCTGGTCGTCGAGCACGGACGGCAGGGCGTTGCCGCCGTCCGGGACCTCGCGCTGGCGCACCGCAGCGTCGATTGCACGCACCGGTGTGGCCGCTTCCTTTACCGGGACCGGCGCCGGCGCGTCGCTACGATCGGCGTGCTCAGCCGTCGGTCTGGTCTCGGCGCCGGCCGTGCTTCCGGGCAGGGCCACGCTGTCACGGATGAGCGTCTTGATCGCCTCGAAGAGTACCCGCATCGGCCGGGCTTCGGGATTGCCGCGACCGGCCGCCGTTGTTGTCTTGGCGTCCTTCTCCTCCTCGGCATCGGGCATCGGGCCGTAGGTGCCGTCGGGGTCTGCGTCCTCGGCGGTTTCGGCAGTCGCATCGGCTTCGGCCGGCGCCGCGGTGCTCTCGCCAGCTGGGGCCTCGATTTCGACTTGCCCACCATCGGTCGGGGGCACGGTTTCCTGGCGTTCGGGGGCGAAGGCCGTTTGCGACGCTTCCTCGACTTCGCCTTCACCTGCAAGCAGGGCGGCGGCGGTTTCGACCTGGGTGCCTTCCGGCGACGTGGGCTTGCCCGCGCTCGCACGCGCGTCGCTTCGCTCGGCCGGTGCGGCGTTTCGAGCTTTGGAGGGCGCCTCTGTCGTTCCGGCCTGGTCCGGGTCGTCGCCTTGCGGTTCGAGCGCTTCGGTGTCGTTGCCGACCCCAAAGGTCTTGCGCAGCACCGTCTGCAGCAGCGCGACCTCGCCGGCAACTGGCGCTCGTGCCGCCGCCGGGTTGAGAGGCATTGCCGGTTGGAGGGAAGGATTGCGCAGGATCACGTCCCGCGCCTGGGCGGGCATCGGAGTGGCGGTGCTGCTCGGCGCGCTCGTGCCATTGCGGACCGCCGGCAGTTCGGCGAGCAGGCCGACCCGGACGGCAAGGCTGCGCCCGCCGAGCTGGCGCTCGAGCAACAGCCGATCGGACGCCGGCATCGTTTCGAGGAAGGCAACCAGGCGCCGCACGAAATCCCGCCCGCCTTCCTGCGGCAGTGGCGGGAACTTCAGGATGCGCGCCAGGTCCTCCATCAGTCGCACCAAGGCGTCCTTGGAGAGGATTTCGCGACCCGAGAGGTGTCGGGTCAGCGCGTCCAGGATCTTTTGAATGGCTTCGCCGCGTTGGCCGGCGGGCAACAGTGCTGCAGGCTGTTGCGTTTTGGTGTTTGTATCTTCTGCGGTAGCGGCCGCGGCTCGGGCCGTCTGGATGGGTATCAGCATTCTGGTCTCCATCTCGCTTGACCTCAGGTTGACCAATCGTCGTTGACCGACGAAACGCGGGTGCACGCTGGACACGGGACCGATTTCCGGCGCGCGTGCGAGCTGTTTTCTTTGTCACTTACGGGTAGGCGCTTCATGCGCGTCTACAGCGCCGCGCGACTTATGACGCGCAAAGGTCGTTGTAGCTCTTGGGCCAATGGCCGGACAGCCGCGACAAGGTCGCGGATAAGGGAATCGGCATGATGTCTAAGGTTAGGTGAAAGAGGTTTATGAAATCTTAACCAAGTTTCGATCGCTGCGGCGGTCGGCGGCTCTTGCCTCAAGCCTCCGGCAGCGCCATCTTCTGGGCTCGTGAGGAGTTCCGGATGAGCCTACGTCCCCCAAAAGCCCTGAGCCCGACCTTCGCGACCACCGGCGCCTTCAACGTGCTCGAATATGAACTCATGTCGGAGCGGGCCGATGCGCTCGGTCGGCATGGACTGAAGGTGGAAAAGGCGCTTGCCGCACTGTCGGAGCTAAAGGCGGAGGCAGCCCCGGATTTGCGCGAGCGGCTTCTCGATGAAGCGGCCGATGCCGTCTGGGCGTTTTTCATCCAGCGCGAGATCTGCGGCCTGCGTGACAGCCGCGATGCCGTTCGCCGTTACGGCATTCCCAAGGAGGTCATGGCAAGGCTCGGCATCGTGCGGAGGAAATGATCAGAAGCTCTGCGCCGCCAGGCTGTACAGGCCGTTCTCATCGAAGCGAACCAGGTTTTGCAGCTCGGCTTCGCGGCGCTCGGCGACATTTTCCATCTCGTCCTTGAGCTGGAGCGCCCGAAGCTGCGCGCTTTGTTCGACCAGCGACTGCTTGTCAGTGCTTCGCGTGGGATCGTTGCGCAAGCTGTCGACCTGGGCTTCCTCGAGCGACCCGGAATCCGCTGGGCTCTTCAGCCGATCCACCGCCTTGGCAGCCTGTGCCTGACTCTGTGAACTCTTGCCGCTCGTTTCTCCAAGCGCCGCCTTCAGCGTCTCGTTTTCCCGGCCGCCCGGATTTTTGAGTGCCTCAGCCAGTTCGGTGAGGGAGAGGCCGAGCCTATCCAGCCCAAGCTGCTCTTCGACCTTGGCGGCATCGCTCGGATCCAGATCCTTGATCTGGTTTTCGAGCGCTCTTGCGAATGCGGCGTCGGATTTGAAACTCTCGCGGTCGAGGTCGAAGAACTCGCCGACCTGGCGAACGAGAGCCGCGCGATTGCTGTTGGGGTCGTTCTGGGTGCGATCGAAGAAGTGCGCGTTGATCTTGTCGTTGGCCGCCTTGCGGGCATCGTCGGACTGGACCTGCGCCTTCAGGACCTTGTCGTCCTTTGTGCCCCTGGCCTTTTCTTCTTCTTCCGCCTGTCGCTTTTCGATGTCCTTGAGGATCGAGCCGACCAGACTGGTCGTTGCGGTGGCGGTCGACTGCTGGGTCGGAAGCAGCATGTATGATCCCCGGGCAGCATCGTGGAGTTTTCCGAAACGGTAGGTCGTCGCGGTTAATGCCGGCTTAACCGAAGTTTCCCACAAATCGGGACCGATCAGGCAGACGAAGCCTTCTGCTCCGCGATTGCGCACGGAGAGATGCATGAGGCGGAATCGCCTTGACCACGCGGCGCGTCAGTCTCGCCTACCGATAAGGCGAGTAGCAGACCCTGTACGCACCACCGTAGCTTAGGAATCGGTTGGTCGCCGGATTATAGGAGCGGTAGCGCGACATGCACCAGCTCACATGTGAGCCGCCGCCAACATATCGGTCACGATAGTAGTAGTTACCGCCGTAGTAGCGACGCGGGTAGTAGCCATAGCGCGGATAGTATCCGTAGCGGGGGTAGTAGCCGCCATAGCGCGGGTAGTAACCGCCATAATAGCCGCCACCGTAATAGCCGCCGGAGCCGAAGTAGAAGCTCAGTCCCGAGCCATAATACGGGCCGCCCCACCCTCGACCATAGTAGGGGCCGCCGCCCCACCCGCGACGCCAGCCGTACCCGCCATATCCGCCGTAGCGCCGGTGATAATACTGCACATTCTGGACGTCGCCCTGTGCCTTGATCTGCAGATCGGGCGCCTGAATCGGCATTGCCTCAACAGGTCCGATGGGGGTGATCAGGGAGGTGGCGGCCAGGCTGCAGCCGATAACGAAATTGCGAAATCCCGTCATTTTATCCTCACTTTCAGAAGGCCATGCCTTCCGGTTGTGTCCCTGCCTGTATTACGTTTGTTTTTCTTGGTTTATTCATGGCGCCGAGCGCGCCGCGTGGTTGCGGGAACCACCGGATTTCCGCCCGTTGCCCTGCAGGGTACGATGCGCCTATCCTTCGGGAGTGTCACTGCGGTTCTTGTCCGATCCTTTTCCGTCGTCAGCGAGGTACGCGATGCAATTGAAATTTGGCACCAGTGGCTTGCGCGGCCTCTCCGAGGAACTGAAGGGCGAGCCCTCCGCCCGCTACGCGACGGCTTTTGCCCGGCACCTCGTGGCGTCCGGGCACAGCAAGCCCGGTGATCCCATTCTGATTGCTCGCGATTTTCGCGACTCGAGCCCCGAGATCGCGGCCGTTTGCGCCGCGGCGCTGTCGCGCGAGGGGCTGCGTGTATTTGACTGTGGCACCCTGCCGACGCCCGCACTGGCGCTCTACGGCCTTGCCAATGGGGCGGCGGGCCTGATGATCACCGGCTCCCACATTCCGGCCGATCGCAACGGCATCAAGTTCTATCGGCCGGATGGTGAGATCGACAAGGAGGACGAGATGGCGATCAGCCGCATCGCCGATGGAATTGCACAACAGATCGCGCCGGTCGCCGATGCCGGGACCGGGGAGGATCACGCAGCCAGGGCCGCCGCCCTCTTCATGGAACGGAACCGGCAATTGCTGCCGGTCGGAGCGCTTTCCGGGCTCAAGGTCGGTGTCTACCAGCATAGCACCGTCGCCCGCGACCTGATCGCCGAACTGCTGGCTCACTTCGGCGCCGATGTCGTCGCCCTTGGGCGCTCGGAGCATTTCATTCCGGTCGATACCGAGGCGGTTTCGGCGGAGACGATCGAGCGGCTTCAGGATTGGGCGCGCGAACATCGCCTCGATGCGATCGTCTCGGCGGATGGCGACGGCGACCGGCCCCTGGTCGCCGACGAGAACGGATTGCCCCTGCGCGGTGACCTGCTGGGCCTGATGGCTTGCGGTTTCGTCGGGGCGCGGCTTGCCGTCACTCCGGTCACGTCGAATTCGGGCCTTGAGGGCAGGGAAGGGCTCTCTGTCCTGCGCACCCGTGTCGGTTCGCCTTTCGTGATCGCCGGCATGCACCAGGCGCTCAAAGAGGGCGCCCAGAAGGTCGCCGGCTTCGAGGCCAATGGCGGCACGCTGACCGCGAGCTCCTTTGAGGTCAATGGCGCAAGGCTGGAAGCGCTGCCCACCCGGGATAGCTTTCTGCCGCTTGTTGCGACACTGGCCGCGGCGGCCGAGGCCAGGCTTTCGCTTTCTGCGCTCGCCGCTTCCTACCGCTTGCCTGTGGCGCTCAGCGATCGGCTTGAAAACTTCCCCGTGGAAACCAGCGCCTTGCTGATGGCCTATCTACGCGCAAGCGAGGCAAACCTTAAGGAATTCCTGGCGCCGATCGGCGGCGTCGCGGCGCTGAGCGACATCGATGGTCTGAGGGTGACGCTGGATGATGGTCGGATAATCCATTTCCGGCCCTCGGGCAACGCGCCGGAGATGCGGTGCTATGTCGAGGCGGAGACACCGGAGGCCGCCGAAGGACTGCTCTCAAGGGGGCTATCCACAATCCGCCGGTGGACAGAATCCGCTTCGAACTGAGTTTTTTGCAATCCGACACGAAAACTTCAAAAACCCTGTTGACACTTCAGCCCGAGCCTTTTACACCCCCGCTCGTCGCCCAGATGGCGGAATTGGTAGACGCGCCAGCTTCAGGTGCTGGTACTCGCAAGGGTGTGGAGGTTCGAGTCCTCTTCTGGGCACCAAATTCCCAAGCCAAATCGTTGATTTGGTTTTGAAAAACCCCGGTTCGCCGGGGTTTTTTCGTTTCTGGCGCTGGGCCTTTTTCGGGGCTGGTTCTTCTCGATCAGATGTCGATTTCCCGCCAATTGGGTTGCGCTTCGACGGTATTTTCGAGCACCGCGACTTGAAGCTTTCAGCGACAGCAATGATATTCTATCCGGACAAAAATGAGTGGGACGCGTGGCGACGGTGCATGCGCTTTTGGCAAGCGTGGCTTGGGACGCCAGACCGGTGTTCGCAAGCGGGGGCAGGCGCGCGACGCAACACCTGTCGATGCGAAGCTATGCAGTCATCCGTCGTGCTGGCGGATTTTGAGTGAGGACGAAGGCGATGTCGGAGACACGTCGTAAGCTGACCACCATCTTTTCCGCGGATGTCCAGGACTACACGCGGCTGATGCGCGCCGATGAGGAAGGCACGCTCGCCACGCTGAAAGCGTATCGCGATGCCATGGGGCGGCTCATCGAGGCCCGTGAGGGTCGCGTCGTCAATACCTGGGGCGATGGTCTGATCGCTGAGTTTCCGAGCGTCGTGGAGGCCCTGCGCACGGCGATCGACGTGCAGAATGAATTGGCCGGCTGCAACGCCAAGTGCCCGGCCGACGAACAGATGCTGTTTCGCATCGGCCTCAATCTCGGCGATGTGATTGCCGAAGGCGACGATCTCTATGGCGATGGCGTGAATGTTGCCGCGCGCCTTCAGGCCTCGGCGCCCGCCGGTGGCATCGTCATTTCCAACACGGTCTATGACCAGGTGCGCAACAAGGTCGCCGTCGGTTTCGACTTTCTGGGGCCGCTCGAAGTGAAGAACATCGATGGCGGTATCCCGAGTTACGCCGTGCGAATCGGCGCGCCGACTGTACAGGTCGCGGCCGAGGGCGGTCTCTTTGGTCGAGGCGTTGGAAAGAAGGCAGCCCGCGAGGCGGCCAGTCCGGCCACCGGTGCGGCCAAGGCCGCCGACTCGGTTGCCGTTGCCAACAGACGCTCGGTTCCGGTGCTGGCGGTCATCGCTGCGGGACTGGCAGCGCTCAACCTGCTCACCTGGGACGGTGTGTTCTGGGCAGTCTGGCCAATGCTCGGTGTTGCCATTCTTGCCGGTCTCTCCTGGCTCAAGACCAACCGTTGGGTGGACCGCGGCATTGGCATACTTGCGCTTTCCGGACTGGTGCTGCTGACCATCAATCTTCTGACGTGGCATGGCGTCTTCTGGGCGGTGTGGCCGTTGCTCGGTCTTGCCGTGGCGGCCGGCCTTCGCTGGGTCACCCGGCAGCGCCGCAGCCTGCGCTCTTGAAAGCGGCCTACACGCTCTTGTCGGAGCCGCCCGAGCCGTCGTCGGCTGTTTGCGGCGCTTCCTCCTTGGAGGTGGTTTCCTCCGGCTCTGCGCCCAACACCTCATAGATCTCCAACGCGGAAGCGCGGCCCTTCGCCTGCGCCGAGCCGAGCGGCCGGAAATGAATGGCCTTACCGGCCTGGGCGACCACTGCCCCGCTCGCCATGATCGTCGTGTCGTAGTTCTTGTTCATGCCTTCCAGGCGCGAGGCGACGTTCACCGTATCGCCCATGGCGGTATATTGCAGTCGTTCTTTCGCGCCGACATTGCCGACGACGGCAGTGCCGGTATGGATGCCGAAACGGGTGCGAAACTCCGGAAGCCCCTTCTGACGCTGCGCCTCGTTGAAGACGCGCAGGCGTTCCTCGACCGCCAGCGCGCAACGACAGGCGTTTTCTGCGTGCCTTTCGTCCGGTGCGGGTGCGTTCCACATCGCGAACACCGAATCACCGAGGAACTGGATGATCGTTCCCTCGTGTTTTCCGACGGTCTCGCTGAAGATGTCGAAGTACTCCGACAGCATCGCCACGACCTCTTCCGGCGGATATTTTTCGCTGAGCGTGGTGAAATCGTAGATATCGGTGAAGAGCGCCGTCACCTCCTGTCGCCAGGCGGAGCGGCCGCTGAACTGGCCGGATTCGATGCCCTTGCGCACCAACTCCTTGGGCACATAGAGCGCAAAGGTGAAGATCGCGTCTCGCGCCCGGTTCATGGCTCCGCCGAGCGTGGAGATCTCGCTGACATGCGAGGACACGTCGATCGGCGTCGTGAAATCGAGATCCTGCAGCCGGTTGGCGCTCGCTGTCAGCTGGTTGAGCCCCTTGGTGATCAAATGCGCAAGCACCAGCGAAGCGAGCACCGCAAGCGCCACGACCGATCCGGAAATCACGAGCCCCTGCACGAGCGTCTGGTTGGCCTCCGCCATCAACTCGTCCAGCGGCGCTGCCACCACGGCGCGGTTGCCGGACAGAAGCAGCGTGGATTCGAGCGGTGTCACCATGACGAGATAGGTTCGGTCTCCCACCTCGACGAAGTCGGCCTTGCCGGGGGCGGGCGGATTGTTGCTGATGCTCTGGATCAGGGGGTCGCTGTCGGCCTGAACGATCGGGCTATCCTTGTCCTTCGCCGCCATGATGCGTCGCATCATCACCCGGTCCGAGTGGATGATCGGACGTCCGACGGCATCGAGGATGAACGAGACTGAGCCGGCCGTCAGCCGCTCGCGGGCAAGGAAATCGGTGATCGTATCGAGAATGACGTCCGCGCCGATGACGATCTCGCGATTGCCGCGATGCGCCTGCGAGATCGTCATCTCCAGCGTTTCGGTCGTGGCACTTTCGTAAGGGCCGGTCGAGACCGCGGCCTTCCCGTTGACGGCCGCGCGATACCAGGGCCTGGTCCGCGGGTCGAAGCCTGTCGGTGGCAGCTGCCGTTCAGAGAACTGCATGCCGTCCTTGTCGAGGAAGAGCACGCGCTGGAGAGACTTGCCGCTGGCATCCTTTTCCATCGAACGCACGGCAATGGCAGCACCACGCGGCGCGTCGAGCGCCATGCGCCAGGCGACCTGCTTGAGATCGACCACCTGAAAGAAGGCGCCGTCGGGATAGCCGACATAGACCCCGTCGATATGCGGCGAGCGGCTGATACCCTCGCGTAGTACCGCCACCTTGTCGTTCATGCGTTCCGGCGGTGGCACGAGGAAGGAGTTGGCGACCGAGGAAACGAGATTGACGAGGGCGGAGGTGTCGCCCGAGAGCACGCCCAGCCGGTCGACGAGGCGGTTCATGAAGCCGCGCATATTGGCCTCGGCGTCGGCGATCGCGGCGTTGCGTGAGCGATGGTAGTCCAGCCCGACGAGTGTGGCCGAGACGACAATCAGCATGGCGACCATGACCAGGCTGAACAGCGATCGCAGCGAGCTGTTCCAGCCGTCGCGTGTTCTGCTTTGTGGAGCACCGGACGCCGTGTCTGCCATTGCGGTTCTCTGCTTTCCTACCGATCAACTGACGACGACCTTAACGTGCAAGGATGGCCGCATGTGCAAGGAAAGTTAAATGCGATTCCCATAAAACACGTTAATCGGCGGGATGCACGCTCGCCGACATCCGTCGCAAAGATTTGGCGGCTCAGTTCACCGTCACAGGCTTCGAGCGCATGCGGGCGACGGTTTCCCGCTCAGCCCGCTTGCAGCGCATCGGCGGCAGGTTGCGGTCCATCAGGTCCATGTCTTCGAGCACCATGTCGCCCATCTTCTTGAAGGCGCTGTCGAGCGCACCGGCGCGGTGGGCGGAGCGCAGGAAGCCCGCCAGCCCGCGAACCGGATGATCTGGTGGCAGCGGCTCTTCCGGAAAGACGTCGCTGGCCGCCACGATATGGCCGCGTGCAACCGCCGCCATCAGCGCGTCGAAATCGACGACGCCGGCACGGCTCAACAGGATGAAGGCAGCGCCTGGGCGCATGCGGGCAAAGGCCTTTTCGCCGAGGAAGCCCTCGTTCTCGCTGGTGACCGATGCGACGACGAAGACGAAGTCGCTTTCGCCGAGGACCGTATCGAGCGACGCCGGCTCGACGCCGTTGTCCCTCAGGATCGAGGCCGGCATCCAGGGATCGAAGACGCGGATCTTCGCGCGAAAACCGGAGAGCACGCGGTTCAGCGCCTTGCCGAGGTCGCCGAAGCCGATGATGCCGATGTCGGCGCCGGAGAGAAGCCGCGCCGACCGGTTGCCGTCACCGCCCCACAGTTCACGGCCTTCGCGGAAGGCGAGATCGGCGTCGACGATGCCGCGGGCGATGTTGAGCGCCATGGCAAGGCCGAGTTCGGCGACCGGTTCGGCAAAGACCTGGCCCGTGGTCACCACATGGATGCCGCGCTCGAACAGCACTTCGTAGGGCATGTTGTTGATCAGGTTGCTCTCGACATTGAGGATCGCCCGAAGCCGGCCCATGCGCCGGAGCGTGGCGTGATCGAGCGGCGGCTGGCCGATGATGTAGCGCGTTTGCGAGAGGATATCGTCGCCAAGCCCGGAGATATCGTCCGGATCGGCTTCAACAATGCGGTAACGCCGGTGCAGGTCCTTCAGGGCCTCCGGCGTGAAGATGAGGTCGAGCGTGCGTGGCGCGGGCGCGCTGATGGCAAGCGGCCGGTTATCGGTCTTGGTATCGGACATGGTTCCCCCTGGCGGGAGCAGGCCCCGCTTTTCTGCCGTCAGGCTAGGAACAATTCCGCGTCTTGCCAAGCATAGAGACGGATGCGCCAGGCCCTAGTAGCCGAGGCCACGCTTCTGCCGGTAGAGTGACGGCGGCAGATCGCTGCCCTGAAAGACCGGTCCATCGCCGCGGCGGCAGTTGTAGACCGTATCGTAGATCGGGCCGCCGCGGGCCGTCGATTCGAACGGATAGTTGCGGTCGACGAAGGTCTGTTCGCATACGATATGATCGCCGCCGCCATTCAGCGGATCCATCTGGCGCACGCCGGGCAGGTCCCGGTAGGTCTGTGCCGGTGCCGGAATGGCGGAGAACCCCAAAGTCAGCGCGAGGGCCGAAAGGGTGAGAGCGGAGCGAAAAAACGTCATGGTCAGGACTTTCGAACGGGCGACCGTCTGGCGGGATACGGTAGCGGTATCGCCGGCGCCAAACTTGCGCTATAGGCCACACCACTTCGTTTGATCTGGGGATTTACGATGGCGAATGCAATACGGGTCCATGAAGGCGATATTTCCGCGGCCGATGCTGCGCGCTACACGGGCGCGATTGCCATCGACACCGAAACGCTTGGCCTCATCCCCCGCCGTGACCGTCTCTGCGTCGTGCAGCTTTCGCCGGGAGATGGCACCGCCGACGTCATCCGCATCGCCGCCGGCCAGAAAGAGGCGCCGAACCTCGTCGCCATGCTCGCCGATCCGGCTCGCCAGAAGATTTTCCACTTCGGCCGCTTCGATATCGCCGTGCTCTTCCATACGTTCGGGGTGACGACGACGCCGGTCTTCTGCACCAAGATCGCCTCGCGGCTGACCCGGACCTATACCGACCGCCATGGCCTCAAGGACAATCTCAAGGAGATGCTCGACGTCGACATTTCCAAGCAGCAGCAGTCGTCCGATTGGGCGGCGGACATCCTGTCGCCGGCGCAGCTCGAATATGCGGCTTCCGATGTGCTGCACCTGCATGCGCTGCGCGACAAGCTGACGGCACGCCTCATCCGCGACGGCCGCATGGAGCATGCCGACGCCTGCTTTGCCTTCCTGCCGACGCGCTCCAAGCTCGACCTCTTGGGCTGGGACGAGACGGATATCTTCGCGCACAGCTGAGCCATGATCGCAACGTCTGATGGCTTCAGGGCGTGAGGTAGAGGACGACGGCATAACGCGCCGCCTTGCCGATGGTGACGAACAGCAGGAACAGCGGCAGCTTCATGCGCAACAGGCCGGCTACCAGCGTCAGCGGGTCGCCGATGACGGGCAGCCACGAGAGCAGCAGCACCGGTTGCCCGTAGCGGGCAAATAGCGCCTCCGCCTTTTGCCGGTTGGCCGCCGAAACGGGAAACCAGCGCCGCCCTTCGAAGCGAATGAGGAAACGCCCCAGCGCAAAGTTGACGACGGCGCCGAGCACGTTGCCGAGCGTGGCCGCGACGAAGAGGGCAGGGCGGCTTGTTTCGCCGTGCAGGGCGGCAGCAACGATCGCAGCCTCCGACATGCCGAACAGCAGCGTCGCCGACAGGAATGCAGCGGAAAAAACGCCGGCAAGAATTCCGAAATCCAGGATCAGCTCCTGTCCGTATGGCCGAGATCGCGCTCCGGCTCGATGATATCGCGGATGCGCTGCTTCAATTCCTTGGGGCCGGGGAAGCCGCCATCGCGCTTGCGTTCCCAGACGAGTGCGTCATTCACACGAATTTCGAAATTGCCGCCGGTGCCGGGAATGAGCGCCACTTCGCCGAGCGACTGGCCGAAGGTCTGCAGCAGTTCCTGCGCCATCCAGCCGGCGCGCAGCAGCCAGTTGCACTGGGTGCAATAGAGGATGGTAATGCGTGGTTTCGGATCCATCGGCCTGGTCTCGGACGTGTGTCGGGGCGGCGACCATACCGGCGGCGCCGGGTGGAAACAACTGCGTTGCTCCGCCTCAGATGCTCACGCCGCGCTCACGTAATTGTCAACCAATTTAGTCATGTTTTTATCGACTGGCAGCTTGCTTTGAACGGTCGTCGCGGCGAGACAATGCGGCATTGCACAAATTGTCGCACCCCAACCGCCGGAGAGGCCCTTCATGACCGACGTCACTGTTTCCAGTTCCCGCCCGCGCGCCATTCTGCCGGCGCTGGAGAAGATTTATCTGTCGCTGGATACATCAGCCGAAACGTTGCTGCGCATTCTGGCCGGCGTCCTGCTTGCGGTCCACGGCTTCGGCAAGATCACCGATCCCTTCGGCGCGATCGGCATGGTCGAGGGCCTCGGCTTCTATCCCGGCGTCTTCTGGTCGCCGCTTCTTGCCGCCACCGAATTCTTCGGCGGTATCCTGATCGCGATCGGTCTGCTTACGCGCCCGGCCGCCTTTGCCGGCATGATCGTTCTTCTCGTCACCGTCTACTTCCACGGCATCGTTCAGGGCGAGGGCCTCTTCGGCGCAGAGAAGTCGATCCTGTGGGCGGCAATCCTGTTCTTCTTTGCCATCCGCGGTGCCAACAGCCAGTCGGTGGATGCCAAGCTCGGCAAGCAGTTCTGATTGATCGAACGATGATCAGGGAAACGGGGAGGCGGTGAAGACCGGCCTCCCCGTTTTCATTTGGCGGCACATGGTGCGCTTGCCGCCGGCCTGCTTTCAGGCGCTTTCCTTCGCCGTCACGCTGAATATGGTCATGCGATGCACCTTGCCCGACCGGTCTTGCCAGTCGATCGACTGGCCGACGGACAGGCCGATCAGCGCCGCGCCGACGGGCGTCAGCACCGAGATGCGTCCAGTCTCGATATCGGCCTCGCCGGGATAGACGAGTGTCACCTGCTTGGAAAAGCCGTTGTCCGCCTCGAAGGCAACGGTGGAACCCATCTGCACGCTGTCGGCAGGCAGGGCGCCCGGCGCGCCGATGCGGGCGCGATCGAGTTCGGAAAGCAGCGCTTCGGCCACGTCGGGCACGCGATCGAGCGCGGAGGAAGCCAGCGCCGTCAGCCGCTTGTGATCCTCGGCATTGATGATGATGGATGGAAGTTTCTTGCGGGATGCCGCCATGATGTGACCTGCCGTGTTCGGCCGTGGCGCCCACGGGCGCGCTCGGAATCGATAATCTGGGAATTCGGCGCTCGTTCAGCCGCGTTCAGAAATTTCTTCTGCGGACGCGAAAGGCTCCCCTTACCCGGAGAGCGCAAACATCCGGGCTGGGGTCAGGTTCCTGCGATCGGGCACACCCGGAAGCAGTGATAGGAAGAAATCGAAGACATCATGATGTCCCGAAGGTCGGAAAGTTTGACCGGGAAGTCAAGACCCGTGACGGAAGGGGTAAAGCGCAGGGCGGATCATTGCGCCTCTTGAACAGCGGCCATGCTCGTGGTCAATCTCGGTTCACGACGGCGAAGGGAAGGTGACGATGCGGGTATTGGTGGTTGAAAACATGGCGAAGACCGAGCTTGGCCAAGTCGGCACGGCGCTTCGCGAGGTCAAGGCGCAGATCGAGATCCACCGCGCCTATCTGGGTGAAACCGTTCCTGCAGCGCCCGACGGCTACGATGCGCTCGTCGTGCTCGGCGGCGAGCAGAGCGCGCTCGACGATGCCGCCTTTCCCTATCTGCCCGATCTCGCCGCACTGATGCGCGCCTTCGGCGACAGCGGTCGCTCCGTGCTTGGCATCTGCCTCGGAAGTCAGCTTCTTGCGCGCGCCTATGGCGGGGAGAACCTGCTGGGCGCCGCCAGAGAGTTCGGCTGGTGCCAGATCCAGGTACGCGGCGAAGGCGCCGAGGACCCGGTGCTGTCCAGCGTCGGCGAGAGCTTCCCGATTTTCCAGTGGCACGGCGATACCTTTACCTTGCCGGAAGGCGCAGTTCATCTCGCCGAAAACGCCGTCACTACCCATCAGGCCTTCCGCGTCGGCCGCGCCGCCTACGGCACCCAGTTCCATTTCGAGGCGGACACGCATCTGGTCGAAGACTGGAACCGTGCCTTCCCGGATACGATCAATCGGCTCGACCCCACCTGGCTTGTCCGCTACCGCGAGCACGCCGCCCGGCATGGCCGCGAGGCCGATGCGGCCGGTCTGGCGCTGGCGCGCGCCTGGGTGGCGACGATCGGTCGACGGGAGGGCGCTGCCGCGAACACAGATTCGGTTCTGGAGGAGGTGGATGGATGAGCGAGGCAAAGAACGGTGGCTGCTTCTGCGGCAAGATCCGCTATCGGCTGAAGGCCGCGCCGATGTTCGTCAACTGCTGCCACTGCAGCGATTGCCAGCGCCAGGTCGGTAGCGCCTTCGTCGTCAACGGCGTCATCGAGCGCGACAACATCGAGCTCACCACAGGCGAGCCAATCGTCGTCACGCTCCCCACGGATAGCGGCCGCCCGCACGACGTCTATCGCTGCGCCGAATGCCAGACGGCGCTCTGGAGCGACTACGGCCGGCGCGGCTGGCTCTCCTTCCTCAGGATCGCGAGCCTCGACAGCCCTTCGGACTTTCCGCCGGATGCGCATATTTTCACCCGCTCCAAGGTCGAGTGGCTGTCGCTCGACGGTGGCGCCCCGGCCTTCGAGATCTATTACGATATGAAGACCCTTTGGCCGGCCGATAGCCTGGCGCGGCGCGAGGCGGCGGAAGCAAGGGCAAAAGCGTGACTGTCAGCGAACGCGACAAGATGGCGGCCGGGCAATGGTACTCGTGTCTCGACGCCGAACTCGACGCGCTTCGCCTGACGGCGCGCGAAGCCGTCCACCGGCACAACACCATGCCGCCGGCGGAACGCCAAAGCATGGCACCGGCCTTGCGCGCGCTCTTCCGTGCAGCCGCCGATGACGTCTTCATCGAGGCGCCGTTCCATTGTTCCTACGGCATCAACATCAGTCTCGGTGCCCGCGTCTATCTCAATGCCGGCTGCACTGTCCTCGACAGCGGGCAGGTGGCGATCGGCCGGGGGACGATGCTCGGGCCGAACGTGCAGATCTATTGCGCCGAGCACCACAAGGACGCCGTGCTTCGGGGGCAGGGCCTCGAAGTCGCCCGCCCGGTGACGATTGGCGCCGATGTCTGGATCGGCGGCGGTGCGATCATTCTGGGCGGCGTGACCATCGGCGACGGCGCGATCGTCGGGGCGGGTTCGGTGGTGACGAAGGATGTGGCGGCCGGCGCAGTCGTGGCCGGCAACCCGGCGCACCCTCTGCCGCGTAGCCAGACCTGACTTCAGGAAGACAGTGAAGCGGCACTCTGCCAGGATTTCGTAATTTCAAAGGGTTAGGTCATTCACCGTTCCCGCGGACAAATGATCGATCCAAGGCCATTTCGAAAGGACCACTTTCAATGACGAGCGAGACCAAGACCATCCATGTACGCCCGGCGCGTCCCGACGACGCACCGGCACTCTGCGCCTTCCTCAACGAAATCATCCGGATCGGCGGCACCACCGCCCACCAGACGCCGTTCACGCCGGAGAGCTTCGCGGAGCACTATCTCGCTGGTCCCGGTTTCGTCAGCTGCTTCGTCGCCGAGGACGAGAATGGCGCGCCCTGCGCTTTCCAGGGGCTGGATCGCTGGGACGGTATACCGGAGAACTGGGCCGACATCGGCACCTTCTCCCGCCCGGGCAACAAGGTTCCCGGTGCCGGTACGGCCCTTTTCAAGGCCACCTGCGACTATGCTCGCTCTATCGGGCTCAAGGCACTCAACGCCACCATCCGCGCCGACAACACCGGTGGCCTCACCTACTACGGCAAGATGGGCTTCGTCGACTACAAGGTCGACAAGGCGGTGCCGCTTAAGGATGGGCAACTCGTGGATCGGGTTTCGAAGCGCTACTTGCTTGCGGAGACGTGAGGCGAAGTGGGCCGCTTCGGCATCGCCTCACTCCCCAGTTGTCATCCTCGGGCTTGACCCGAGGATCCACGCCCGGGCACTCAACAAAGTTCGAATTGCGGGTCGAGAGGTGGCACCTCTTGTGAGCATGCCGCTCTAGCGTCCGCTTCGCTGCACCATGGCGACGATCGTCTCGTAGAGCTCGTCCTGTGCCTCATCGGCGGTGATCTCTCCCGTCGCTGCGGCGTTGGACAGGCCATCGGCGGCTCCGAGCATCGCCCAGAAGCCGGCCAGCGCGATATCCTCCTGTCCGGTGAACCGGCGCAGCACCGTTTGGCACTTCTCGATGTAGACCCGTTGATAGGCTCGCTTGACGGTCTCAAGCTCGGGCGAGCCGGCCAGTGCTGCCAGCACGCCGGGGATCTCGCGGCCCTGTGTCAGCACGCAGTCGACATAGGAAGAGGCAATGGTCCTGGCTATCCCTTCCAGCGTCGGGTCGCTCGCTGCGACAGCGGCGTCCATCACCAGGGTCTGGCGCGCGTCGAAGTCCTGATAGAGCGCTGCGAGCAGACCGTTGCGCGTGCCGAAATGATCATAGACCACAGGCTTGGCGACGGCTGCCTCTTCGGCCAGCCGCGGCAGCGTTAGTGCGTCGGTACCTTCTTCGCGAACCAGCCTCCACGCCACGTCGACGAGCTGGCTTAGCCGCTGCTCACGCGTGAGACGAACGCGCTTGGCAGTGATCGGACTTTTTTCCATTGCGCTTGACATCGTTATATACCAAAAGTAACTTACCTTAAGTATATAGAAGAAAACTCCTCACCGCAACCATCCGCCGGCTGACCGCCGCGGCCGAAGCGGCATGCACGCGCATGCCGTTTGCAAAGGATTCATGCCGATGACTGACACTTCACTCCCCCGTTCTCAGCACCGAAGCGCATGGCTTGGTCTGATTGCCGTGTTGCCGCTTGTCCTGCTCGTGGCCATGGACGGCTCGATCCTCTATCTCGCCATGCCGCGCGTAACCTCGGCTCTCATGCCGACTGCCGACCAGGCGCTCTGGATTCTCGATATCTACGGCTTCGTGGTCGGTTCGCTGCTGATCGCTTTCGGCAATATCGGTGACCGTTATGGGCGGCTGAGATTGATCATGATCGGTGCCGTGGTCTTCGGCGCAGGATCGCTCGGGGCGGCCTATTCGCAGTCGCCGATGGCGCTAATCGCCTCGCGGGCGCTGATGGGGCTCGGTGGCGCGACATTGCTGCCCTCCGGCCTTGCGATCGTCAGCGCGCTGTTTCCTGATCCACGCCAGCGCGCCCAGGCGATCGGCATCTTTGCAGCCACGTTTGCGGCCGGGTTTGCGATCGGTCCGGTTCTCGGTGGCCTGCTGTTGCAGCGGCTGGAGTGGGGCGCCGTGTTCCTGATCAATGTCCCCGTCGTTCTCGGTTTCCTGGTCGCAGCACCGGTCCTGCTTCGCGAGGTGCGTTCCACGGCCTATGGCCGCATCGACCTGCCGAGCCTCGTGCTGTCCTTTGCCGGCATCCTGCTTTTCACCTATTCGCTGAAGACCGCTGCCGCCTATGGCTTGACGGCCATGCAATCGGCCGCTGGGGCCGTTGGCCTGCTCGCCATTGTGCTGTTCCTTCGCCGGCAAACGAGGATCGCGTATCCGCTGCTGGACCTGGCCCTGTTCCGCGACCGCATCTTTTCGATCGCCATCCTCACCGGCCTCTTGCCGCTGGTCGTCTGGTCCGCCGCTGGCTATCTCTCAGGCATCTATCTGCAATCGGTGCTGGGCTTCGACGTTTTTAAGGCGGCACTGCTGACCTTGCCGGGCGCCATCGTGCTGATGGCCACCTGCGTCGGCACGGCCCGCGTCGTCGATGCGATCGGTCGTAGGACGGCGCTCGTCGCAACACATTTTCTGATCGCAACCGGCGTCCTCTTGCTGCTGTTGACGACCACCGATTCTGGCGTCGCGGCCTTTATCGCCTCGACCGTTGTCGCTGGCATGGGTTACGGCCTCTCCTTCAGCCTCGTGGCCGAGATCGCCGTCTCGGCTGTGCCTACAGAACGCGCCGGCGCAGCCGGTTCGATCGCCGAGACCAGCAACGAGCTCGGCAATGCGCTCGGCATCACGCTTCTCGGTTCGCTGGCGGCGCTCAGCTTCCGGCTGTGCGGCCCCGGTGTGGCGGGCACGCTCAACGAAACTCTCGACCGGCCGGGTCTCTCGTCGGAGACTGTCCTGCAAGCCAATGAGGCCTTCCTCACCGGCCTGCATGTCGCCGCTGGCGTCGGCGCCTTGTCGCTCCTCGCATTGGGCATCGTCGCGTGGCTCTGGCTGCCGAAGAAGCTGCCGGAGTAAGCGTCGCGATTTGTAGCAGGCATCATGGCCGATAGCCTCAGATGCCGAAACGAAACGAAACGGGCGGCCATGAGGCCGCCCGTTGGGTATTCCTGTCTGGTTGAGGCAGAGGCAGGAAGCCCTTACTCGTCGCCCATCTTGAGGGCGGCGATGAAGGCCTCCTGCGGAATTTCCACCTTGCCGAACTGGCGCATGCGTTTCTTGCCGGCCTTCTGCTTTTCGAGCAGCTTGCGCTTGCGGGTGGCGTCGCCGCCGTAGCACTTGGCCGTCACGTCCTTGCGCAGCGCCGAGATGGTTTCGCGGGCAATGACGTTGCCACCGATCGCCGCCTGGATCGGGATCTTGAACATGTGCTTCGGGATCAGCTCCTTGAGCTTCTCGCACATTTCACGACCGCGCTTTTCCGCCGCCATCCGGTGCACCATCATCGACAGGGCGTCGACCGGCTCGCCGTTGACGAGGATCGACATCTTCACAAGGTTGCCTTCCTTGTGCTCGGTGATCTGGTAGTCGAACGAGGCATAGCCCTTGGAAATCGACTTCAGGCGGTCGTAGAAGTCGAAGACGACTTCGTTGAGCGGCAGGTCGTAGGTCAGCATCGCGCGGGTGCCGACGTAAGTCAGTTCGATCTGGATGCCGCGCCGGTCCTGGCAGAGCTTCAGGATGCCGCCGAGATAGTCGTCGGGGGTCAGGATCGTCGCGCGAATCCACGGCTCGTGGATTTCCGCGATCTTGACGACGTCGGGCATGTCGGCCGGGTTGTGCAGTTCGCGCTCGGAGCCATCGGTCATGAACAGCTTGTAGACGACCGAAGGGGCTGTCGCGATCAGGTCGAGGTCGAACTCGCGCTCCAGGCGTTCCTGGATGATTTCGAGGTGCAGCAGGCCGAGGAAGCCGCAGCGGAAGCCGAAGCCGAGGGCGGCGGAGGATTCCATTTCGAAGGAGAACGACGCGTCGTTGAGGCGCAGCTTGCCCATGGCCGAGCGCAGGTCTTCGAAGTCGGCAGCATCCACCGGGAACAGGCCGCAGAAGACCACCGGCTGGGCCGGCTTGAAGCCCGGCAGTGCCTTGTCGGTCGGGCGCTTGTCCTCGGTGATGGTGTCGCCGACGCGGGTGTCGGCCACTTCCTTGATCGAGGCGGTGATGAAGCCGATCTCGCCGGGGCCGAGCGCATCCATCGCCACCATCTTCGGGGTCAGCACGCCGACGCGTTCGATCGTGTACTTGGCGTCGGTGCCCATCATGCGGATGGTCATGCCCTTCTTGAGCGTGCCGTCGATGATGCGCACGAGAACCATGACGCCGAGATAGGTGTCGTACCAGCTGTCGACTAGCAGGGCTTTGAGCGGCGCCGCATCGCCGCCGTCGCTCTTCGGCGCCGGCAGCTTGGTGACGATTGCTTCGAGCACATCCGGGATGCCAAGGCCGGTCTTGGCCGAAATCAGCACCGCGTCGGACGCGTCGATGCCGATCACTTCCTCGATCTGCTCCTTGATGCGGTCCGGTTCGGCCGCGGGCAGGTCGATCTTGTTAAGCACGGTGACGAGCTCGTGGTTGTTGTCGATCGCCTGGTAGACGTTGGCAAGCGTCTGCGCTTCCACGCCCTGGGACGCGTCGACGACGAGCAGCGAGCCTTCGCAGGCCGAAAGCGACCGCGAGACTTCGTAGGCAAAGTCGACGTGGCCGGGGGTGTCGATCAGGTTCAGCACATAGGTTTCGCCGTCATTGGCCTTGTAGTGCAGGCGCACCGTCTGGGCCTTGATGGTGATGCCGCGCTCGCGTTCGATATCCATGCTGTCGAGCACCTGCTCGGACATCTCGCGCTCGGCGAGGCCGCCGGTGGACTGGATCAGCCGGTCGGCAAGCGTCGACTTGCCGTGGTCGATGTGGGCCACGATCGAGAAGTTGCGGATATGCGAAAGGGGCGTCTTCGAAGATGTTGTGCTCATGGGCCGCATATAGCAGTGCCTTCAACCGCCGCAAAGCGGGAAATGAAGGCTTCGTTCACTATAAATCGGGCTATTCGGCGCCCGCCTCGGCATCGACCAGCGCGCCGGCATTCGGCACCTGCGCGCTCCTGATCTCGAAGCCCTCGCGCTCGGACGCTGGCACCTCGTCGCGTTTCCTGAGTCTCAGCAGCACGAAGAGCGCATAAAGTGCTGCAACCGCCATCGCCGCATAGATGAAAGTGCGCTGCCCGAACACAGGTGTCAGCAGCGTCACCAGCATCGGCACGACGGTCGCGGCGATCGACCAGGCGACCAGCATGGTGCTGGCAAGCGGCACGAAATCTGCCGGGTCCGTGCGGTCGTTGGCGTGCGCATTGGCGATCGAATAGACGGTCTCGACGGCGCCGGCAAAGAGCGCAAAGACCAGCATCAAGAGGATCAGGTTGCTGAACGAGGCCGAAAGCGCGAAGAAGCCGGCGGCAAGGATCAGCAGGCAGGTGCCGATCAGTACCAGGCGTCGGTCGATCCGGTCCGACAGCGTTCCCATCGGGTACTGGATGGCAATGAGGCCGAACTGCATGACGAACATCAGGTTGGCGACATCGCCCTGGCTGACATTGTTGGCGGCCGCATAGATCGGCGTGAACCCCTGCACCACCATAGACAGGCCACCGGCGGCAAGCACGCCGATGAAGGCGACCGGGGAATTGCGCCAGACCATCGGGATATCGATGCTGACCTTCGCGGGTGCCGGCGGTGTCGGCAGCCGTGTCAGCCCTATCGGCAGGAGTGCGAGCGCCGTGAAGAAGATGGTCACGAGTGGCGGCAGGTTGCCGTCGGCCGGGATCTGCCCGAACAGCCAGGCGCCGGTGCCAAGCCCGATGACATAGGCCATGTAGAACAGTGCCATCGCCTTGCCGCGCCAGTGGTTTTCACTGGCATGGTTGAGCCAGCTCTGGGCGATGATGAAGTTGGTGTTGCCGGATGCGCCATAAAGCCCGCGGGCAAGCACCCACAAGAGCGGATGCATGCCGAGCGCGATCGTCAGCGCCGAGAGGATGACCAGCGCCATCGAGCAGGAGAAGGCGCGCGCGTGGCCGACGCGGCGGATCATCGGCCCGGCGATGACGCAACCGATGAGCCCGCCGAAGGCGATCATGGTCACGGCCGCACCCGGCACCCAGTCCGGTGCGTCCGAGCGCGTCAGCGCGAAGGGCACATAGGCGAGCATCATGCCGTTGCCGATCGCGACCGAAGTCATCGAAGCGACGATACTGGCGATCGAGGTCAGCGAGGAGGGCTGCGTTGTCATGTCCAACCTGTCGATGAAGGGCCGCGCCTTCGGGCGCGCTGGATGAGAACTATCTAAAGTATTGAAGTGTAAGCTTTTCTCGTTTCTGTTCGCGAAGCCGCCACCATAGCCGAAAGGCCGTCGATACGCTGTCGCCAAAGCGGCATCGCATGCCCGTATTTTCAGTCTTTCCCAGTCTTGACTCCACTATATGAGAAATGCAATCTCAAATAATGGAAAACATCACCGACCCCCTGGAATATGCCATCGGCGAGCGTATCCGCACGCTGCGCACGGAACAAAGCCTGACGCTCGACGAGCTTGCCAGCAGTTCCGGCGTCAGCCGCGCGATGATCTCGCGCATCGAGCGAGGCGAGACGAGCCCGACGGCGCAACTTCTCGCAAAGCTCTGCAGCGCACTCTCGACCACGCTCTCGGAGCTGTTTGCCTTCGAGGCGAAAGCGGCGTCGCCGGTTGCGCGGCGCGCCGACCAGCGCCTCTGGCGCGATCCGGAATCCGGCTATCTGCGCCGCTCGGTCTCGCCGGACGGGCTCGGTTCGCCGGTCGATATCGTCGAGGTCGAGTTTCCGCCTGGCGCCCGTGTTGTCTTCGAGCGGCAGCCGTCGAATCGGGGAATCACCCAGCATCTCTGGCTGTTCTCCGGTCGGTTGGAACTCACCACCGAATCCGGCTCACATTCGCTGGAGGCTGGCGACTGCCTGTTCATGGGCCTTGAGGCGGGCCACATCTTCCACAACCCGCACGACGAGCCGGCTCACTACACCGTCGTCCTCTGCCGCACCAAGGTTTGACCATGTCCGATATAGAGATCCGCCTGCTCGATGAAACCCAGGCCCGTGCAGCAATCCCGGCACTCGCCGAGGTGCTGTCCGATTGCGTCGAGGGCGGCGCGTCGGTCGGCTTCATGCAGCCCTATCCGCCGCAAAGCGCGCTTGCCTACTGGCAGGCGGTCGCCCAGGCGGTTGCCGCGGGCGAAACGCTGCTGATGGTGGCGGAGGTCGAGGGACGCATTCTCGGCACGGTGCAGGTCGGCGTCGCGCAGATGCCGAACCAGCCGCACCGCGGCGATCTGAAGAAGCTGCTTGTGCACCGCGCGGCCCGCGGCAAGGGCCTTGCCCGCCGGTTGATGGAGGCGGTCGAACGTAAAGCGGCGGCGTGCGGCAAGACGCTGCTGGTGCTCGATACTGCGACCGGCAGCGAGGCGGAGGCGATCTATCCACGCCTCGGTTGGGAGCGCGTCGGTGTCATCCCCGACTATGCGATGTGGCCGGAGGGCGGCCTCTGCGCCACCACGTTCTTCTACAAGCGGATCGCGGCGTAGCGAGATCGCAGTTCCTGGAGACTGCCCCTCACCCTAACCTCTCCCCGCAGGCGGGGAGAGGGAACGCGGAAGTTCCGCGGATACCTCATCTGCCACATCCGGAAATCTTGAGAGTTGAGCATGGGAGCGAGCGCATGCAACGGGTGTCCTTCTCCCCGCTTACGGGGAGAAGGTGGCCGGCAGGCCGGATGAGGGGCTCCGCCCGGCATGACCAGCAGGCCGGAGGGAGCCGCCGAGGTTGCCAAGCCCGCACGCTTGGATAGGTTACCAGCACCCTTCTTGCCGATCAGGACCTCCCCATGCGCATCTTCTACTCCGAGGACCACAAGCTCCGTGACGCCAAAACCGAACTCTTCGGTGGCGAACTCGTGCCGCCCTTCGAGGCGCCGTTCCGCGCCGAGTGGATTCTGGCGGCGGTGAAGGAGGCGGGCTTTCATGATGTCGTCGCACCCGAGCGTCACGGCCTCGACGTCGCCCTCAAGCTGCATTCGGCCGATTATCTCGAATTCCTCGAAACCGCCTGGTCGCGCTGGGTCGCCGATGGTTATCTCGGCGAGGCGATCGCCACCTGCTTTCCGGCCCGACGCATGCGCCAGCATCCGCCGCGTGATATTGACGGTGCGCTTGGCTACTATTCCTTCGCCGCGGAGACGGCGATCACCGAGGGCACCTATGCCGCCGCGCGTGCCGCGATGGATTGTGCGCTTTCGGCTGCCGACCATATCCATGCCGGCAACCGCGCTGCCTTCGCGCTCTGCCGGCCGCCCGGCCACCATGCGGCGATCGATCTCTATGGCGGCTACTCCTTCATCAACAATGCCGCCTGTGCTGCCCAACGCCTAAGGGATCACGGTGCCCGCAAGGTTGCGGTGCTCGACGTCGATTTTCACCACGGCAACGGCACGCAGGATATCTTCTACGAGCGCGGCGACGTCTATTTCGCCTCGCTGCACGGCGATCCCGTCGATGCCTTCCCCTATTTCCTCGGTTTTGCCGACGAGGAGGGCGCCGGCGAGGGGCTGGGCACGACGAAGAACTACCCCTTGCCGCGGCGCACCGGCTACGATGTGTGGTCGGCAGCCATGGACGACGCGCTGTTGCGCATCGCCGCCTTCGGCGCCGAGGCGCTGGTCGTCTCGCTCGGCGTCGACACCTTCGAGCGCGATCCGATCTCGTTCTTCCGCTTGACGTCCGACGATTACGTCCGCATGGGCGCGGCGCTGGGGCGCTCGGGCCTGCCGGTCGTCGTCTGTATGGAGGGCGGCTATGGCGTTCCGGAGATCGGGCTCAACGTTGCCAACGTCCTGAAGGGCCTTTGCGGCTGAGCATGCCATCGTGAAAAATACGGTGCCCGCTATTGACCTCAACTTTACTTGAGGTCGTACGACTGCTCCTGTTCAAAGAGATGAGAGGACAGGAGCAATGAGTAACCAATCGAAGCCGGCTGTTGTGGCGCCGCTTTACCGCATCAACAAATACACAGTACCTGTGGAGGCACGCCAGCAGTTCGTCGAACTGGTCGACAAGACGCTTGCGGTCATCCGAAAGCAGGAGGGCTATGTGAAGGACCTGTTCCTGGAGCAGCATGCCGGCCCCGGCCAGTTCGATTTCATCACGATGATCGAGTTTTCCAGTGCTGACGTCGCGCCGAAGGTTGCTGCTGCTCTGGGTGAGTTCGATCGCAGCCTCGGCCTCGACCGCGAGGCACTGATGAAGACGCTCGGCATCCGCACTGACTTTGCCAGCTACCGGGCCTTCGGCGGTCTGGCTGCCTAGAGCAATTCCAGGAAAAGCGTGCAACGGTTTTCCGTCCGGAATTGCGGTGATAACAGAGAGTTAGAACGAAAAGGCTCGGCAGTGCCGGGCCAATCCAAGCTCGTGCGCAATCCATTCCGTCAGGAGACGAAGAACGTCGACAGGCCCTGACCGGCGGCAAAGGCCATGTAGGCAAGAACGGTGAAGTAGATCGTCGTCGCGATCAGGAAGAGATAGCCACCCGCCACCATCAGCCCGTCGCGCTGGATGATGCCAAGCGAGAGAAGCAGGATCGCGATCCCGGGCAGCGTGTTCGACAGCGGGATCAGCCCGAGCGGGAACATCAACAGCACGCCGCCGGCCATGATCATCAGCCCGTTGAAGCGGTTCATCACCGCCCCTTGTGTCAGGAAGCCGAGGCGCGGGCGAACGTAGCGGTCGAGCTTGGAGACGATGCTCGCTCCCTTCTGCAGCGTCGGCACCAGCTTTTCGGTCTCGATCTTGCGGTCGAGAATGCGCTGCGGCACCCAGGGCAGGCGGTTGAGCGTGATCGATACGGAGATCAGGATGATTGCTGCGCCGAAAACGGTGCTGACGCCGGGGATCGACACCGGCAACAGGAACGGCAGCGTCAGAAGTGCGCAGAGCAGCAGGAAACCCTGTTCGCCGATCTCGGTCATCAGTTCGCGCAGCGTGATCGTCTCGCCGCGGATGGAGGCAATCATGCCGTTGAGCGTGTCGCTGAGACTGCGTTGCGTGTCGCCGAACTCGATTGCCATCAAATCTTGCCTCGTCTTTATCAATGGGCGGCGGCGCAAAGCCGCACACATTTTATCCCGGTCGCCTGGATGTCCGTCCTACCAAGGGCATGTGAAGGATCGGTTATAGTGTGGCCCGACCGGCACACCCAGTCCGGGCAAACCGGCATTTGCCGGTAAACCATGGCGTGATTGGGACGCTTCTTCATCTTCCTGCCGCAATCGCTAGTATGAAGCACCTTTGAGCACCAATGGGGACAACTGATTCCATGATCAAGAAATGCGCCATTCTGGCTGTTGCGGCCATCTATCTTTCGGGATGCACCACCACCGATCCCTATACGGGTGAACAGAAGATGTCGAACACCGCTGGTGGCGCGCTGATTGGCGCAGGCCTCGGCGCTGCGACCGGTCTGCTTGTTGGTGGCAGTGCTGCAGGACGGCGCGACTCGGCACTTGTGGGCGCCGCGATCGGTGGCCTCGGCGGCGGCCTGATCGGCAACTACATGGACAGCCAGGAAGCGGAATTGCGCGCCCAGCTGCAGGGTACCGGCGTTTCGGTGACCCGTGCCGGCGACCGTATTATCCTCAACATGCCGTCGAACATCACGTTTGCGACCGACCGCGACCAGGTGATCCCGGCCTTCTACGACACGCTGAACTCGGTGGCGATCGTGCTGCGCAAGTTCAACAAGACGATGATCGACGTCGACGGTCACACCGACGCGACCGGCAGCGCCTCCTACAACCAGGGCCTCTCTGAGCGCCGTGCCGCTTCGGTTGCCAACTACCTGGCCGGCCAGGGCGTCGACCAGCGCCGCATGTCGGCCATGGGCTACGGCAAGGAGCGCCCGATCGCTTCGAACGGCACGGAAGCCGGCCGCGCGCAAAACCGCCGCGTCGAAATCTCGATCGCGCCGATCAAGGCCTGATCGGCAGATATCGATTGCCTGCAAGGGGCTGCGCCGCGAGGCGCGGCCTTTTTCATGTCTGCTTGAAGCGGTAGCGCAGCAGGCGTCCCATACGGCGCAGCATGGGGATCGCGCTGAAGAACTGGATCGCAATCCGCGCCATCGGCGACATGCGGGCGATCTGCGCGGCATCGTATTCGTGAATGTCTTCGAGTAACGTCAGCCCGGGCACCTCCCGTTCCAGCGCCCGTGCGTCCTCGATCCCCCAGCGAAGCTCAGCACCCGTCGCGCGCAAGGACGGGTTGAAGCGCAGGAGCTCGATGCCGAGATGGCTATAGGCGTCGAAGACGATCTCGCCGCCGGCAAGGCAGGTCACGACGCGCCGCAGCAGGTCGCGCACTTCCTGGTCGCGGAGATAGGGCAGCACCCCTTCGGCGACGACGATCACCGGCCGGTCATCTGGAATCCGGTCGATCCAGTCCCGCTCGGTGATGGAGGAGGCGACCGTCGTGCAGCCGATGCGATCCGGGAAGAGGCGCTGTCGCAAGGCGATGACATCCGGAAAGTCGACGTCGAACCAGGCGATGGAGGAAGGCGGATCGAGCCGCAGGATTCGCGTGTCGAGGCCGCAGCCAAGATTGAGCACAACCGCATCCGGGTGGTTCCCGATGAAAGCTCGGGTCCACCGATCGAGCAGATAGGCGCGCATCGCGATGCCGATCGTCATGTCGTGACCGACATTGGGCCCTTTCGCCTTGCCGTCGAGACGCCGCATCAGTTCGGCGGCAAAGCGATCGTGCAGGAGAGAATCGGGCAGTGCGCTCTCCGCTGCCTTTGCGCGGAGCGTGATCAGCAGCGTTTCGCGCACGCCATGAAGGCCGATGCTCGCGGCTTCCATCGTTTCCTCCTGACCGCGCTCCGTCGAATGGAGTTCGGGCGCCGCAGTCTTTTCGTCGCGGCCCGCTATCGGCTCGGCGGGCCGCATTGCCCGATAGGGCTCACGCCACCGTGCGTCTCGCGCGCCGTACGCGCCTGGCGGTCAGCACTGCCAGTGCGGGCAGCAGCGCGAACAGACCGAAGAGCCAGGTCGTTGCCAGCGCCACGCCACCTTCCGACGACGCTTCGATCCCGGCGAGGTTGGCAGTCAATCCTGCAAGCGCTGCGCCGAGTGCAGCGGCAAAGAGCTGGACGGTGGTGATCGAGCTCGATGCCTTCTCCGCTTCGCCTTCCGGCGCGAATTCATAGACGGCGGTAACGATATGCGGCCAGGCAAAGCCCATGCCGAAACCGACCGCGATGATGCCGACGCTGAGCGGCGCAGCGATCACCAGGAACTCTGCGCCTGCCATCGGCATGAACAGGGCGATCAGGGCTAGGCCGATGAAACCGAAGGCCGGACCGGCAAAGATCGTCTGCTTCGCTCTTTCTCCGTGCCAATGGGCACTGGTCATCGATCCCGCCGTCCAGCCGATCGACATCAGTGCTGCGATATAGCCGGCCAGCAGTGGCGACAGCCCATGCAATTCCTGCAGCAGGTACGGCACATAAATCTCAGGCTGCAGGCCCACCATCAGCAGGGTGATCGTAGCATAAAGGGCGGCCAGCGGGGAGGTGAGCGTAAAGCTGCCGGTGGGCAGAAGCTTGCCCGTTACCCGACGTTCGACGAACAGGAGGCTCAGGAACAGGAGGATCGCAATGCCGACGCAGCCGATCTGTTCCGTGGCCATGGTGCGCGTGCTCGCAATCGAAAGCGCAAGCACGATGCCGACGAGAAGCAGAAGTTGCAGCAGCGGGAGCGGCGTGCGCCCCTCTTCATCGGCGACCTTTCGCGGCAGCGTCGAGAAGGCGAGTGCGACAAGCAGCGCCGTCAGCGGCAGAAGAGACCAGAACGCGATGCGCCAGGTGGAGAACTCGGCAAACATGCCGCCGATCGCGGGGCCGATCAAAGTCGCCGTTCCCCAGGTTGCCGAGATCAGGCCGATGGCGCGGGTCCGCAGCTCGGGCCGGAACACCTGCCGGATAACGCCATAGGCGAGCGCATAGAGCAGGCCACCGCCGAAACCCTGGACCGCCCGGCCGGCAAGCAGCACCGCCATCGAAGGGGCCGTCGCGCAGAAGAGCGTCCCTAGGCCGAAGACCAGCGCGCCGATCGCATAGGCGCCGCCGGCACCGACGGCACCGAGCAGCCGCGCCGACAATGCGGCGCCGAGAATGGAAGCCGCGACGAAGACCGTTGTGCTCCAGGCGTAATATTCCAGACCGCCGATCTCGCGCACGATCGACGGCATGACCGTCGTCACCACGTAGATGTTGAGCGCATGCAGCGCGACGCCGCCGCTGAGCACCAGCGAATGCACGGCGTTTTCGCCCGAGAGCAGTGCGCTCCAGCCGGTTTCCTGTGGGGGAGCGGGAGTTTTTTCAAGCATGTCAGTACCTCACGCGGGGCACCGCAAGCGAACGCGCGCCGGCTCATCCGGAACCGGAAGTTCGCATTCGCTTCGGCGGTGCCGCTATGTCAGTGGAGCGCAGCCTCGCCAAAATGCGTGAGCTTGTCCGGGTTGCGCATGATGAAGATGTCGTTGACGTTTCCGTCACCGTCATAACCGAAGGCGACCGTCGCGGCGATCTCGTTTTTCGCCTCGTCCCGAAGCACGATGCCGCGGCCGCCGTTGATGTCGCCGATTTCCCAGACATAGTGCGCCCAGTATTCGGTAAGCCGATCGATGATGAAACCGAGCACGGTCTCCTTGCCGGAGAGCACGCCAAGCACGGTCGCCACCTTGCCGCCGCCGTCGGCGGTCAGCTTCACATCGGCTGAAAGAAGTGCGGAGAGCCCGGTGACATTACCGCCATGGATTGCCTGGTGGAAGGCCGATAGCAGCTCATCCTGGCGCTCGCGCGGTGTCTGGTGGCGGGCCTTCTCCAGGCCGATATTCGTCTTGGCACGCGACACCAGCTTGCGCGCGGTGGTCTCCAGCATGTCCAGCGTGTCGGCGACTTCGTCATAGGGCTGGCCGAAAATCTCGTGCAACAGGTAGGCGGCACGCTCCTTCGGCGTCAGCCGCTCGAGCATCAGCAGAAACGCGGTCGTCAGCGAGGAGGTCAGTGCCAGCTTTTCCTCGGCATTGTCGTCGCTCGTCGTGTGGATCGGTTCGGGCAGCCACGCGCCGACATAGTCGACGCGTTTGCGGTGTGCGGCCTTGAGCAGATCGAGGCACCGGCGTGTGCAGGCGGTCGTGAGCCAGGCCGCCGGCGTTTCGATCGATGCGCGGTCAACCTCCTGCCATTTGAGGAACGTGTCCTGCACCGCATCTTCCGCATCGGCGCGCGAGCCGAGGATGCGGTAGGCGAGGCCAAGAAGGCGCGGGCGCGCCTCCTCGAAGATCTGCATATGCTGCCTATCATTCATGTCAGTGCCTCGAAATCTGGATGCGGTTCCAAAGGTTGATCATCGCCACCGTCGAGGTGATGACGCTGATCTCCTTTTCGCTGAAGTGCTGGCGCAGCTCGGCGCGCAGTGGCGCAAAGTCGGTGCGTGGTTCGAGTTCGGTCAGCGCTTCGGTCCAGGCAAGCGCTGCTTTTTCGCGCGGTGTGAAATCACTCACCTGGTCCCAGACGATGATGCGGTCGAGCCGCTCGTTGCTCTCACCCTCGGCGCGGGATTCCTTGGTGTGCATCTTCACGCAGAAGCCGCAGCGGTTGATCTGCGAGGCGCGCAGCTGCACGAGATTGTGGATCGTCCGGTCGAGTCCGTGCAGGTCCATGGTCTTGTGCACATCGGCAAGTGCACCGAGCACATCCGGAATCTCCTGCTCGTAACGGACAGCCTTCGTATCGGTCATGGTCTCAACTCCATCGTGTTGTGTTGCTTATGACCATTTGACGATCGACGTCGGACACCTGTGACGCGGCTCGATGATTTTTCTCGCAGGATGCCAAGAAAAATGCATGACCTGATTATTTTGAAGAAGTTTCAATAATTTGGAGAGTCGCGATTTATCGCGGTGTATCAGGTCTTCGGCGGATAGCTGTGTTCGCCACCGCGAAAATCGGTGACCGTGTAGCAGCCGCCACCGTCGGCTGCGATCGCCGCCGCGCTGATCACCGCCTTGCCGTGGCCGCCGGGGATATCGAGGATGTAGGTCGGCTGGCAAAGGCCCGAGACCCGGCCGCGCAAGGCGGCAACCAGTGCCTGACCTTCCGCGATCGACAGGCGGAAATGGCTGGTGCCCGACGCCAGGTCCGGATGGTGCAGGTAGTAGGGTTTGATCCGTGTCTCGACGAAGGCGCGCATCAGGCTGGCGAGCACGTCGGCGTCGTCGTTGACGCCCTTCAAGAGCACCGATTGGCTGACCATCACGATACCGGCATCGATCAGTCGCGCCGAGGCGGCGCGCGCCTCTTCCGTCAGTTCGCGCGGGTGGTTGGCGTGCAGGGCGACATAGGTGGCCTTGCCGCTGGCCCTCAACGCCTCGATCAGGTCGGCGTCGATGCGTGACGGCTCGACCACCGGCACGCGCGTGTGGAAGCGGACGATCTTGACATGCGGGATCGGCTTCAGCCGTTCCATGAGCTCGGTTAGCCGCCGCGGCGACAGCACCAGCGGATCGCCGCCAGTGAGGATCACTTCCCAGATCTCTTCGTGGCTCGCGATATAGGCAATCGCCGCGTCGAGTTCGGCCGGCGTCAGCGTGCCGAGACCCTGCGGCCCGACCATCTCGCGGCGGAAGCAGAAGCGGCAATAGACCGGGCAGACATGCACGGCCTTCAAGAGTACCCGGTCCGGATAGCGATGGACGATGCCGGCAACGGGACTGTGCGGCTTGTCGCCGATCGGGTCATCGCGCTCCTCGGGCAGCAGCATCAGTTCGGCGGCATCGGGTACGAACTGCCGGGCGATCGGGTCGGCGGGATCGGCAGGATCGATGAGGCCGGCGATGACAGGGCTGATCGCGACGGCATAACGCTCTGCCACCGCGGCAACCGTCTCCTCCTTGCTGCGGTCGATGAGGCCAGCATCGACCAGCTCGCGCGCGGTCTTGATCGGGCGGTGCACGTTCACGCTCGTGTCTCCGCTACGGGCGCCCAAAGCACCTGGTCGATGCGCGACGCACCGGTTGCCAGCATCACCAGCCGGTCGAAGCCGAGTGCGATGCCGCTCGCCTCAGGCATGATGGCGAGCGCCGTCAGGAAATCCTCGTCGAGCGGATAGGTCTCGCCGTAGACCCGTGCCTTTTCGGCCATCTCCATCTCGAAACGCCGGCGTTGCTCAGCCGCGTCGGTCAGTTCGCCAAAGGCATTGGCGAGCTCGACGCCGCAGGCATAAAGCTCGAAGCGTTCGGCGACCCGCCGGTCGCGCGCCGCCGGCCGTGCCAACGCCGCTTCCGCCGTCGGATATTCATCGAGGATCGTCGCACGGCCAAAGCCGAGATGCGGCTCGACCTTTTCCACGAGCACGCGGCTGAAGAGATCGGCCCAGGTGTCATCATGGGCGACCCGCAGGCCTGCCCCGGTCATTGCCGCAGCGAGGTGCTCACGGTCGGTTTCGCCATTGGCGGCGATTGAGGCCAGCAGGTCGATGCCGGCAAAGCGCTTGAAGGCGTCCGCAACGCTCAGCCGTTCGGGTTCGGCGAAGGGGTCACAGATGTGTCCCTGGAAAGTGAACTGCTTGGTACCAGCGGTTTCGGCCGCGAGTGCCAGGATCTCGGCGCAGTCACGCATCAACGCCTCGTAGCTTTCACCGGCGCGATACCATTCGAGCATGGTGAATTCGGGATGATGCAGCGGCCCGCGCTCGCGGTTGCGATAGACATGGGCGAAGCAGGCGATGCGCTGTTCGCCGGCAGCAAGCAGCTTCTTGCAGGCGAACTCGGGCGACGTGTGCAGGTAGAGCGGATGGCCCGAACCGTCGTGGTTGAGCGCTTCCGTGGTGAAGGCGTGCAAATGCGCCTCGTTGCCGGGCGAGACCTGCAGCGTCGCCGTGTCCACCTCGATGAAATCGCGTGTCTCGAAGAACCGGCGCAACGCCGATTGGATCCGGTTGCGGCCGAGAAGAAACGGGCGCCGGTCGGCATGGACATCGGGCGTCCACCAGGGTGAGGCATGCGACATGATCGGTTCAGTCCAGGCTTTCTTCGTGCAGACAGCGGCTCAGGCTGGCTATTTGCACGAAATTAGGGTAGTGGCGGCGCGAAATCCTTCTTTCCGCGTCCTTCAGGGCCAGTGTTTCCGGCCCGCCGTGTCGCGCATACCTCTGTTACAAGGAAGACTAATGGTCAAGGTCATCGCTTCATCTGTCCGTAAGGGCAACGTTCTCGACGTCGACGGCAAGCTCTATGTCGTGCTTACCGCCCAGAACTTCCACCCGGGCAAGGGCACGCCGGTCACCCAGGTCGACATGCGCCGCATTTCCGACGGCGTGAAGGTGTCCGAGCGCTACCGCACGACCGAGCAGGTCGAGCGCGCCTTCGTCGAAGACCGCGAGCACACCTTCCTTTATGAAGATGCCGAAGGCTTCCACTTCATGAACCCGGAAAGCTACGACCAGCTGGTCATGACCACCGACGACATCGGTGATCTGAAGGCTTACCTCCAGGAAGGCATGGCCTGCATTCTTTCGGTCCACGAAGGCCTGGCGATCGCCATCGACCTGCCGCGCCACGTCATCCTCGAAATCACCGAGACCGAGCCGGTCGTCAAGGGCCAGACGGCATCGTCGTCCTACAAGCCGGCAGTTCTGTCGAATGGCGTTCGCACGCTCGTTCCGCCGCACATCCAGGCCGGCACCCGCGTCGTGATCGCGACGGAAGATGGCTCCTACGTCGAGCGCGCCAAGGACTGAGGCATCAGCCGAACAACATTCGAGCGGGGACGGCGGCGAAAGCTGCCGTCCCCGTTTTCGTTCCGGAACCTTCGATCAGCAACCAGAAATTTAAGGGGCGCATTTCGAAAATCGGGTGCTAGGATGCGGCCGCTAGTACGACGGTTGTCTCAAGAGGGCCTGCATGTTCCCATTGTCGCATATGATGAAGTCGTTCATTCGCAAGGGTCGCCTGACGGTGATCGATGCAGACGGCAAGCGCCACGTTTTTTCCGGCACACCCGGTCCCGAAGTCACGATGCGGCTTACCGACAAGAAGCTCTATCGCAGTCTCGTCTTCAATGCGGAACTCGCCGCCGGCGAAGCCTACATGGACGGCACCATGCGCTTCGAGGAGGGCTCGACGCTCAGGGACTTCCTGACGCTGTTTTCGATAAACCGGCTGTCGCTCGGCTCCTATCCGATCCAGAAGCTCCTGCGCGCGGTGAAGATGCGCTTCCGCAAGCGCCAGCAGGCAAACCCGAAGGGCAAGGCGCAGCAGAACGTTGCGCACCACTACGATCTCGGCAACGAGTTCTACAAGCTGTTCCTCGACGAGAACATGCTCTACTCCTGCGCCTATTTCCGCGAACCCAATGAGACGCTCGAGAAGGCGCAGCGCAACAAGCTGAGGCTGCTCGCCTCCAAGCTCTGCCTGGAACCCGGCATGAAGGTGCTCGATATCGGCTGCGGCTGGGGTGATCTCGCGATGTACCTTGCCGAACTCGCGGATGTGCAGGTGCTTGGCGTCACCCTTTCCAAGGAGCAGCAAGCGCTTGCCACCGAACGGGCGCGAAAGGCAGGTCTGGCCGACCGGGTGCGCTTCGAGCTTAGGGATTACCGCGATGTCCAGGGGCCGTTCGACCGCATCGTCTCGGTCGGCATGTTCGAACATGTCGGCGTCCATCACTATGACGAGTTCTTCAAGAAGCTGAATGCGCTGATGCCGGATGACGGCCTGGCTGTGCTGCACTCGATCGGCCACATGAGCCCACCCGGCATGGCGAGCCCCTGGCTCAGGAAGTACATTTTCCCCGGCGCCTATTCGCCGGCGCTTTCGGAGGTTTTCGAGGTCGTCGAACGCAACAGCCTCTGGGTCGCGGATCTCGAATTCCTGCGCGTGCATTACGCCACGACACTTGCCCATTGGGGCGCGCGCTTCGACGCGAACCGCGACAAGGTCATCGCTCTTTATGACGAGCGCTTTGCCCGCATGTGGGAGTTCTACCTGATCAGCGCCGAGATGATGTTCCGCACCGGCAGCCAGCTCGTCTTCCACATGCAGCTCTCGCGCTCGCGTGATGCGGCGCCGATCGTACGCGACTACATCACCGATCGGCAACGCGATTTCATGGCCCGCGAACAGGCGCTGGCGCTCAACCTTTGAAAGGGTGATCGCCGTCGCTGTCCCAGCGCAGACGCTTGTAGTCGAAGCCGAACTCGAGCGTCGGCTTCACGATCGCGAAGAAGGGCGAAAGGTCGAAATCCCGAGGCGTATAGAGCGAGTGGTGCCGGATGTGCAAAATCTCCTCGCGCGAATAGGTCGAGGTCGCAGCGGCGCGGCCGGGGGCACGTGTGACTTCCGGCAGGATCGGGTAGCGGATCTGCTCGAAGGCGGCCGCGATCAGGGTCGAGCAGATCGCTCGCGTCGGGTCGCCGGAGCCGAAGGCAAGCAGGCGCCGCCGCCAGCGCACCGGCACCGGCGGGGTCGGCATGAAGTAGCGCAACATGTCGAGGATGTTCTTCAGGTCGTACTTCATTCCGAGCCGCGAGATCATGAAGCCGACGAGCGCCGTGCGGTCATCCGGCGTCAGCGCGATCGGCCGGCAGATGCGGGTGTTGAACGACGCGTATTTCTTCAGCGGCACCGCGATGCATCCTTCGCCGATGTTGACCTCGATGAGCTGCGGACGCTCGATGACCGGCAGCGTTGCCTGATCGAGCGTCAACGGCATCTGGTCGCCGGCAAAGAAGGCGGCGTGTGACCAGGTCGATTGCGTCAGATACTTGATCGCGGCCGATACCTTCTGGTTGCCCTCGATCAGGAGAACGTCGCCCGGACGCAGCGTGCGCGCCAGGGTTTCCTGATCGGAAGGGGTATAGGGCTCGTAGCCGGACGTCTGTGCTTGCAGGCGCGCGGCGAGCCTGGCGCCGAGCCGATCCAAAAACGTGTCCTTTCTTTCGGAAAGCGGATAGATGGTCCTCATCGAGGCGATCGCTCCGGGAATGACGGGGATTCGCGAGAGCCTTCATCGTGGCTGAGCCGCGACAGTCTGTCGAGAGATTGTCGCATGATTGCATGGCTTTGGCCTTGACGGTGCAGTCTCGGTTTTCTATTTTTAGAATTATTCTAAAGAAGGTTTTCTCTCAATGCTTTCACGCCTCTTCTCCCGTTCCAAACGTCCCTTTCTTTCCCTAAGCGAGCAGGAAATCCTGGCTCTCGCGATCTCGTCCGAGGAGGACGACGGGCGCATCTATCTCGCCTATGCCGACGCGCTCCGGCAGCAATATCCCCACTCGGCAAAAGTGTTCGAGGAAATGGCGGAGGAGGAAAGCCACCACAGGCAGTGGTTGATCGACCTGCACGTCCAGCGCTTCGGCAGCCGCATTCCGCTCATCCGGCGCGAACACGTGCGTGACTTCCCCGAGCGCAAACCCGACTGGCTGATTGCCGAAATGCCGATCGAGAAGGCGCGCGAGGAGGCAGAAGCGATGGAGGAAGCGGCGCACCGCTTCTATGTCGAGGCCGCGGCAAGAACCCAGGATGCCGCTACCCGCAAGCTGCTCGGCGATCTCGCGATCGCGGAAAAATCGCATGAATCGCTCGCCCGGCGGCTTGGCGAAGAGCACACGCCCGCGGACGTGCGTGCTGAAGAAGACCAGACGTCGCGCCGCCAGTTCATCCTCACTTACGTGCAGCCGGGCCTTGCCGGCCTGATGGATGGCTCGGTTTCGACGCTGGCGCCGATCTTTGCCGCCGCGTTTGCGACCCAGGATACCTGGCAGACCTTCCTGGTCGGCCTCTCGGCCTCGGTCGGTGCCGGCATCTCCATGGGCTTCACCGAGGCGGCCCACGATGACGGCAAGCTTTCGGGGCGAGGGTCACCGATCAAGCGTGGTCTTGCCTCCGGCATCATGACGGCGCTCGGCGGCCTCGGCCACGCACTGCCCTACCTGATCCCGCATTTCTGGACGGCGACCGCCACGGCGGCTGTGATCGTCTTCTTCGAGCTCTGGGCGATCGCCTTCATCCAGAACCGCTACATGGAGACGCCGTTCCTGCGGGCAGCATTCCAGGTGGTGCTTGGCGGCGGCCTGGTGCTCGCTGCCGGCATCCTGATCGGTAACGCGTGACGGCTGAGCGGCAAATACGAAAAAGGGCCGGTCGGACCGGCCCTTTTGAAACTCTTTGCTTTGCCTTGGATCAGTTGCCGACCGAGCCGACGACGACTTCGGCGCCGTTCTGGATGGTGACCCAACGGCCGCTGTGGTTCGTTGCCTGGCGCTTCAGGTAGCGGTAGGGCGTGTTGGTCCAGAGCTTTACGCCGTTTTCGAGATTGTCGAGAATGAAGTCGCCCTGCGAGGTGCGGACGGTCAGCACCGCATGGCCTTCGCCATCGGGCTTGCGAACGACGGTGATCAGCAGATCGCTCGCCGAGAAGCCTTTGTTCATCAGGCGCTTGCGCTTTTCAAGCACGAAGTCCTCGCAGTCGCCGGCGTTGTCCGGATAGGACCAGACTTCGTCCCTGCCGTGCAGTTCCAGGTCGGTGACCGGCATGATCTCGCGATTGACCGCAGCATTGACCTGCCGGATGGCGGCCCAGCCGCGTTCGGTCACGCGCGGCGCAACCGTTCCCTTGGAGCGCACATTGCATTCGCTCTTGTACTTCTGGCAAAATTCATAGTGGCCGATCGGCTGCGATGTCGCGGCGCCAGTCTGCATGTATGGAGAAGAACCTGCCTGTGCAGGAATTGCCGTGTTTGCTGAAATGAAAAGCGCGCAGACTGCCGCGATGCTTCCCTTAACCCCAGTCCAAGACGCCATGCAAATCCCCTGCAACGCGGTATGCCGGGCTCTTCCTGTCCGGACGTATTCGCGCAATCCTGAGTTGAAGGCAGCTTCCTTAGGTTCGTCCCCGCTGCTGCTCTAATCGTTAATAAAGAGTTAATCGTGTCGACGCTGCAGAGTCAATCGTCGGATTCGGTGCATCGGATTTTATGGTTAAAAGCGCTGTCGTGCGCGCGAAAACCCTTGCGCCGTGGGCGGTCCACGGCGCAGGGCGGTTTTTCGGGCTAGGTGCGGCGGAAGGGGCGGGCGTTTTCCCGCCTGGGCTCAGGCGAGCATCGTGCCGATGGCCTGCTTCATTTTAGCGATGTCTTCTTCACGCGAAAGGCGATGGTCGCCATCGCGGATGAGTGTCATGACGACATCGTCGCAGGGCAGATGCTCCATCAGCCGCAGCGCATGGGTATAGGGCACATCGGGGTCGCACATGCCTTGCAGAATGTGCACCGGGCAGCCGGTCGTGATCGTGCCCTCGAGCACCCGGTTCGCGCGCCCGTCTTCGATGAGGGCGCGGGTGAAGATGTTCGGCTCCGGGCTGTATTCGGAAGGCTCCTCGAAATAGCCGCGTTCGGCAAGCGAGGCTCTCTCCGCTTCCGTCAGGTTGGGTTCGATCAGTTCGGCGGTGAAGTCCGGCGCCGGCGCAATCAGCACCACGCCGGCAACGCGTGATCCGTCGCCACGCCGCTGGAGTTCCTGGATAACCCGCAACGCAATCCAGCAGCCCATCGAAGAGCCGATCAGCACGACGCGGCCTGGCGCCGCCCGATCAATGACCGCAAGGCTTTCCTCGAGCCAGCGCGAGATCGTGCCATCGGTGAAGGCGCCGCCGGAGGCGCCGTGGCCGGAATAGTCGAAGCGCACACAGGCGGTCCCCCGTTCCATGGCATAGCGCTCAACCTCCACCGCCTTGGTGCCGGTCATGTCCGAGCGGTAGCCGCCGAGCCAGACGAGCGTCGGCTGCCCTGAGGGCTTTTCCGGGTGGCGCACGCGCATTGCGATCCTGCGCTCAGCCGCAGGCGCGCCGACGTCGATGAAGCTGATTTCCGTCTCGGCTGGCGTATCCTGCATGCAATTTCTCTCCAAAGGCCGGTTTCGCTGGCGATTTTCTTTCTAAAACAGATTCGCCTTGGTATCGACAGGTGGTGATTTTCCTTGCAAGCCGTGCTATTGACTCTCGCGCCGCAATTCACACATTGCCGTCGGTGACAGATTCAGGCGCTTCGTTTGTGATCGCGCCGACGATCGAATTAAACAACATTTCGGAAATAGCTCGAGGAGAGTACGACCATTCGCAGACCGTTCAAAGCGGACGCCCCAGTCAAGGAGGGGCCGCGCTCAAACAAGGAAATCCGGGTTCCCCGGGTTCAGCTTATCGATGCCGAAGGCCAGAATATCGGTGTCGTACCGATCGACCAGGCGCTCCGCATGGCGGAAGAGGCCGGTCTCGATCTGGTAGAAATCGCACCGAACTCTGAACCGCCGGTGTGCAAGATTCTGGATCTTGGCAAGCTGAAATACGCCAACCAGAAGAAGGCGGCCGAAGCGCGCAAGAAGCAGAAGATCGTCGAAATCAAAGAAATCAAGATGCGCCCGAACATCGACACGCATGACTATGACGTGAAGATGAAGGCGATGAACCGGTTCTTCGAGGACGGCGACAAGGTCAAGGTCACGCTGAAGTTCCGCGGCCGCGAAATGGCCCACCAGGAACTGGGCATGAAGCTTCTGCTTCAGGTCAAGGATGATACCCAGGCGATCGCCAAGGTGGAGGCCGAGCCGAAGCTCGAAGGCCGCCAGATGATGATGGTTCTGGCGCCGCGCTAAGCCGCCGCTGCCATCGATCGCAGAAGTGATGAAAGCCGCCTTCCGGGCGGCTTTTTTCGTTGCCGGAACCATGCCGGCGCTTTCTGACAGAATGCTGACAACCACCCTCAGCGGTCTGTCAGCGGGCGGATGCCATTCTCCGTGCATAGGCAACAGGAGAAGGACCGGAGATCATGAGTTCAGCGCTGCGAAAAGCCCTACTTGTTTCCACGCTCGGTCTGTGCGGGCTCGTTTCGGCACCCATCGGCCTGTCGGTAATCGCAACTGGTCCGGCGCATCCTTTCTCGGCCGCAGCTCTTGCCGATGATGATGATGATGATGATCACGGCGGTAATGATCGTGGTGGCCGCGGTCATGACGGACGGGACGATCGCGGTCACGATGACGACAACGACCGGCATGGCGTTGATCGGGATGATGACGGCGACGATCATCATCGCGGCCCGGGCCGACGCGACGACGATGATGATGATGATGATTTCGACGATAACGACGACGTGCGCGATGCCCGCGATCGTCCCGAGATCGAACTCCGCGTGTCCGAGGAAAGCCTTCGCGGTCTGCGCGACGGATCGCTGATCGCCGTCGATGATCTCGGCCGTGTGCTCGAGGTCGAAGTGGAGTTCGAAGATGGCGTTCGCATTGTGACCGTCGAGCCGCACCGCGGCGATTTCCGCCGTAACCCGGGACCGATTACCAGCGTCTCGATCAAGCCGGCACGCTGATCTGTTCGGAACTTGCCCGGCGCATTACCCCCGCACCCTGCGCCGGTGCAAGGGTCGACCGCCACAGCTCGCCCGGCGGTTCGACCCTGCCAAGCGCATGCCCCCGTGCCCACGTGGCGCTGGGGGTATGCGCGTTGCTGGCGTTGTGGCGATAGCGTTGGCTGGCGCGTCATGGGCGCCGGCTCGGGACGCCAGCCCGCAAACGCGCCAAGGAAAACGACTCTGAACGGAAACGGCGACCGCGACTGGATGACGCCATGGCGATGACACGACGAGACCTGATTGCGCTCTTCTGCTGTTCGTTCCTGCTTTCGCTTGCGCCGCAACCCGGTCGCTTGGCAGCCCTTGCCAAGGACGGCGAGTCCGGCAGCGATGGTGGTTCGCATGGAGGCGATAGCGGTAGCAGTGGCCACGGTGGCGGAGACGATGACCACGATGACGATCGCGGAAACAAGGGCGACGGCAACGACGGCGATGATGACGATGACGATGAAGACGACGACGGTGATGGTGGCACTGGCGGCGGCGGTCGCCGCAGCGACCAGGAGCGCGCGCGCGATGCCGTGGAGAAAGGCGATATCCTGCCGTTGAAGGACGTTCTCCGACTGGTCGACGAGGACAGATACGGCAGGGTCATCGGCGTTGATCTCAGGCGCTCCGGCAGCAGCGAGGTTTACCGTCTGCGCACGCGCGACCGGCAGGGGACGATCCGCAACCTGCGCATCAATGCGCGCACTGGAAAGTTCATGAACATCTTTGGTTTCTGAGGGGCGGCATGCGCATTCTTCTGGCGGAGGACGATCCCAACATAGCAGCCCACGTGACAAGCAGGCTCGAGGCGGCGGGCTACGGCGTTGATCGGCTCGCCTTGAGTCCAGACATCTGGGAGCGCGGCGAAAGCGGCAACTATACCGCGATCATTCTCGACCTTGGCCTGCCGGGCATGGACGGGCTGTCGATCCTCAAGCGCTGGCGGCAGGCCGGGCTGGAGACGCCGGTGCTGGTGCTGACGGCGCGAGGCTCCTGGATGGAGCGCGTCGACGGGTTCGACGCCGGTGCGGACGACTATCTGCCGAAACCCTTTCGCGCGGAGGAACTGCTGGCGCGGCTGCGGGCCCTGCTGCGGCGCGCCGGTCCGCGCATCACGTCTGTCCGCGCCGCCGGGCGTTTCATCCTCGACGAGGCGACGCGACGTGTGACCTTCGACGGAGAGCCGCTTGAACTCAGCCCGCTCGAGTATCGGATGATCGCGCTCTTCGTGGATCGCAAGGGCCAGGTCATCACGCCGCTGGAACTGGCAAGCCATGTTCAGGGGCGCGATGACGATGCGGCCAAGAATGCCGTCGAAGCGATGATCGGCCGTCTGCGCAAGAAGACAGGAAGCGGTGCGATCGAGACCCGTCGCGGCTTCGGCTACGTTCTACCGGACGGCCCGGCATGATCCGGTCACTGCGGCTGAGGCTCGCCATCGGCGCCTCGATCGCCATAGGCCTGGTGCTGCTGGTGGTCTGGCTCTCCTTGAGCAGGCTATTTACCGATTACGTCGTCGATCGCTATCGCGCGGAGATGGCGACGCTGGTCGATACGATTGCCGCCCAGGTAGCGGTGCGCAACGGCGAACTCGTCCTGCCACGAGAGCCGGCTGATCCGCGGCTGAGCCTGCCGGCCGGCGGACGCTACTGGCAGATCACCAGCGACGGCCGTGCGCCCATCCGTTCGCGCTCTTTGTGGGATACGGTCATCGACGGCGATCGCCCATCGGCGGCGCGCCATCTGGGGTTCCTGGAGATGGAAGGTCCGGACGGAGCGCCCGTGCTGGTCTACCAGCAGGCGCTGACCCTCGGTGAGGGGCCGGAGGCACAACGGTTTTCTGTTGCTGCCGGCTTTGCGCGCAGCGAGCTTGACGATGCGCTGGCCGCCTTTCACAGCCAGATCCGGCTTATGCTCGTTGCAACCGCCCTCGTGCTCGCCGGCGCTGCGTTCCTGCAAGGTGCCCTCGGACTTTTGCCGCTGGTGCGCTTGCGCGAGAGGGCAGCCCGTGTTCGCTCCGGCGAAGAGAAGGACTTCGGCTCGGCCGGTCCAAGCGAAGTGCGGCCGCTGGTCGCCGAGATAAATCTACTGCTTTCCGAGCGCGAGGCAGCCTTGACGCAAGCGCGCGCCCGTGCCAGCGACCTTGCCCACGGCCTGAAGACGCCGTTGACCGTGCTCGCACAACTGGTCGAAAGCCTGCCGCAGGACCAGCGTCGGATCGCGCTCGAGCAGGTCGATCTCGTGCGCCAGCGCGCCGATCGCCAGCTTCAGGCAGCTCGTATGGGCGTGGAGCGCATGGCGACCACGTCGATTGCCAGCCTTGGTGGCAAGCTGGTCAACGTGCTGCGCCCGATCACGGGCGAGCGCGACGTCGTCTGGGAGGTGGATATCGACCCGTCAATCTCGCTCGACGTCGATCCGGCCGACCTCGCCGAATGCCTCGGCAACTTGCTCGACAACGCCGCCAAATGGGCGCGGACCCGCATCCGCCTTTCGGCCGAGGCGGCCGGCGGGCGCGTGCGCATTGTCGTTGGCGATGATGGTCCGGGCGTCGCCGAGGGCGACCGGGAACAGGCGTTGCGCCGCGGGACGCATGGCGAGAACGCGGCGGGCAATCACGCCGCAAACACCGGTCTCGGACTTGCGATCAGCGCCGATATCGCGGATGCCTATGGTGCGGTGCTGTCGCTCGGGCAGTCGCCGTTGGGCGGCCTCGAGACCGCGTTGACTTTCGAGGCGAGTGGCGGCCGTCTCAAACCGCGCGATCCCGCCTAGGGTACGTGCTGCCAACGTGCTAGAGATGCGTTGGGCAACGATAGCGAAGCGCCCGGCCGCGCGCTTGCGGCGCCATCTTCGATTCCCCAGTTGCGCTTTTCGGGATGTGCGGTTATAAGCCCCCGTCCGAACGGTCCGGCAGGGCATGCCGTGGCCGTTCTTAACGCTGGAAATGGACCTCGTCTGTCCGTTTCGAATTCTTAAGAACAATGGAGTAGCAAAATGCCCAAGATGAAGACGAAATCGTCTGCCAAGAAGCGGTTCAAGATCACCGCGACCGGCAAGGTTCGTGCAGCGGCTGCTGGTAAGCGCCACGGCATGATCAAGCGTACCAATAAGTTCATCCGCGACGCGCGTGGAACCATGGTTCTCGCCGAGCCCGATGGCAAGAAGGTCATCAAGAACTACCTGCCGAACGGTCTCTAAGACTTTCAGGCATATTGGACACGTTAAGGAGATCATGACATGGCACGTGTAAAACGCGGCGTTACCGCCCACGCCAAGCACAAGAAGACGCTCAAGGCAGCCAAGGGCTTCTACGGCCGTCGCAAGAACACCATCCGCGCCGCCAAGGCAGCGGTTGACCGTTCGAAGCAGTACGCTTACCGCGACCGCAAGGTCAACAAGCGCAACTTCCGCGCTCTCTGGATCCAGCGCATCAACGCTGCCGTCCGCGAATTCGGCCTGACCTACGGCCGCTTCATCGACGGCCTGAACAAGGCTGGCATCGAAGTCGACCGCAAGGTTCTGTCCGACATGGCGATCCATGAGCCGGCAGCATTCGGCGCCCTCGTCGAAGCTTCCAAGAAGGCGCTTGCCTACCTCAAGGAAGCCGGCACGACGAACGAGTTTGAAAGCGCTGTCCGTTAAGCCAGCGTTTTCCCAAAACCGTACTTAAAATTCGTTGGGAAACCCGCGCTGGCAGGGCTAGCGCGGGTTTTTCTTTTTTCGCGAGATGAACGTGCGAGACGGCCAAAAGGAACTGCCCCGGTTCCGCCTTTCGACGACGCTTCGGCCGGGCCTCCGGCTTCGTCGTCCTTGCGTCTTTGCACCGGCATTCTTTGCGACCGCGGCGCGATCACATTCCTGAAGACTTGAGCCGATATAGAACCGAACCCATTCCCGCATCGAGGCAGGATAGAATGAGCGAACTGGAAACACTGGAACGGACACTGCTGGCGGACATCGATGCCGCGGGCGATGAGGGATCGATCGAGGCCGTGCGCGTCAATGCACTCGGCAAGAAGGGCTCGATCTCCGAGCTCTTGAAGACGCTGGGCACCATGACGCCGGAAGAGCGTCAGACCCGCGGTGCGCAGATCAACGCGCTGAAGACCACGGTCGCCGACGCGATCGCCGCCCGCAAGTCGGCGCTGAAGGATCAGGCGATTGCCGAGCGCCTCGCTCGCGAGACGGTCGACATCAGCTTGCCGGTGCGTTCGTCGCCGGCCGAGCGTGGCCGTATTCACCCGATCAGCCAGATCGTCGACGAAATCAGCGCGATCTTCGGCGACATGGGTTTCTCGATCGCCGAAGGTCCGGACATCGAGACCGACTACTACAACTTCACGGCGCTGAATTTCCCTGAAGGTCATCCGGCCCGCGAGATGCACGACACCTTCTTCTTCAACCCGGATGAGAAGGGCGACCGCAAGGTCCTGCGTACGCACACCTCGCCGGTGCAGATCCGCACCATGGAAGCTGAGCAGCCGCCGATCCGCATCATCATCCCCGGCAAGACCTATCGCCAGGATTCCGACGCGACGCACTCGCCGATGTTCCATCAGGTCGAGGGCCTGGTCATCGACAAGGCGGCGAACGTCGCCAACATGCGCTGGGTGCTCGAAGAATTCTGCAAGGCCTTCTTCGAGGTCGACCAGGTGACGATGCGTTTCCGCCCGTCGTTCTTCCCCTTCACCGAGCCGTCGTTCGAAGTCGACATCCAGTGCGACCGCTCCGGCCCGATCGTGAAGTTCGGCGAAGGCACCGACTGGATGGAAATCCTCGGCTGCGGCATGGTGCATCCGAACGTGCTGCGCTCCGGCGGGCTCGATCCGGACGAGTACCAGGGTTTTGCCTGGGGCATGGGCCTCGACCGCATCGCCATGCTGAAATACGGCATGCCGGACCTGCGCGACTTCTTCAACGCCGACGTTCGCTGGATGACCCATTATGGCTTCCGCCCGCTCGACATGCCGACCTTGTTCGGCGGCCTCTCGGCCTGATCGCGTAGAATTATAGGACACAGGTGAAATCATGAAATTCACGCTTTCCTGGCTCAAGGACCACCTTGATACCGACGCTTCGCTGGAAGAGATCTGCGCCCGCCTGACGATGATCGGGCTCGAGGTCGAGGACGTCGACGACAAGGCCGCCTTCAAGCCCTTCGTCATCGCCAAGGTCGTCTCGGCCGAACAGCACCCGAACGCAGACAAGCTGCGCGTCCTGATGGTCGATACCGGCAACGGTGCTCCGATCCAGGTTGTCTGCGGTGCGCCGAACGCCCGCGCGGGCCTCGTCGGCGCCTTTGCCGCTCCCGGCACCTATGTGCCCGGCATCGACGTGACGCTTGCCATTGGCACCATCCGTGGCGTCGAAAGCCGCGGCATGATGTGCTCGGAAAAGGAACTGCAGATCTCCGAGGATCACAACGGCATCATCGACCTTCCGGCCGATGCGCCTGTCGGTACGAGCTACGCCACTTATGCCGGCCTCGACGACCCGATGATCGAGATCAACCTGACACCGAACCGGCCGGACTGCACCAGCGTCTACGGCATTGCCCGCGATCTCGCCGCCTCCGGCCTCGGTACGCTGAAGGCACGGCATGCACCGTCCTTCGCGGTTGAAGGCGATACGCCGGTGAAGCTGACGCTCGACCTCGGCGAAGACAGGCACCTGTGCCCGGGCTTCTCGCTGCGCCTCGTGCGTGGCGTCAAGAACGGCCCGTCGCCGAAGTGGATGCAGCAGCGTCTGCTCGCGATCGGCCTGCGCCCGATCAACGCGCTTGTCGACATCACCAACTACATGACCTTCGACCAGGGTCGGCCGATGCACGTCTTTGACGCCGCCAAGGTCAAGGGCAACCTTACGGTTCGCCGCGCCAGGGACGGAGAGACGGTGCTGGCGCTCGACCAGCGCGAATACAAGCTCGGCCCCAACAATGTCGTCATCGCTGACGAGAAGGCGATCGAGTCGATCGGCGGCGTCATGGGTGGCGAACACTCCGGTTGCGACGAAAACACCAGCGATGTGCTGATCGAATCGGCGCTCTGGGATCCGATGAACATCGCCAAGACCGGCCGCACGCTCGGCATCATCACCGATGCGCGCTACCGCTTCGAGCGTGGCGTCGACCCGGAATACATGGTGCCCGGTCTTGAGCGCACGACCGAACTGGTGCTCGAACTCTGCGGCGGTACGGCGGCCAAGGCCGAGATTGTCGGCTACGCCGGCTACCAGCCGAAGATCGTCGACTTCCCGGTTTCCGAAGTGAAGCGGCTGACCGGCCTTGAGGTTTCGTCGGAAGAGAGCGTCGCGATCCTGAAGAAGCTCGGCTTCGGCGTTGAAGGCTCTGGCGAGCGCTTCAAGGTCTCGGTTCCCTCCTGGCGGCCGGATGTCGACGGCAAGGCTGACCTCGTCGAAGAGGTCATGCGCATCCACGGCGTCGACAATATCGTCGCAGCCCCGCTGCCAAGCCACGGCACCGTCAACGGCAAGATCCTGACGACGCTGCAGATCCGCACCCGCCTTGCCAAGCGCGCGCTTGCAAGCCGCGGCATGCTGGAAGCCGTCACCTGGTCGTTCATCTCCGAGGATCAGGCGAAGCTCTTCGGCGGCGGCGCACCCGCGCTGAAGCTCGCCAACCCGATCGCCTCGGACATGTCGGACATGCGCCCGTCGCTGCTGCCGGGTCTGCTGACGGCTGCCCAGCGCAACGCCGACAAGGGTTTCGGCGACGTCGCGATCTTCGAGGTCTCCGGCACCTATGAGGGCGATACGCCGGATGCCCAGCGCCGCGTTGCCGGCGGTATCCGCCGCGGCACGGCATCCCTCAACGGCGCCGGCCGCCTCTGGTCGAACGCCGCCAAGGGCGGCGGCAAGCCGGTCGACGTCTTCGACGCCAAGGCCGACGCCATTGCGGTGCTCGAAGCCTGCGGCGTGCCGATGGGCAACGTCCAGTTCGAGCCGGGCGGGCCCGCCTGGTATCACCCGGGCCGCTCCGGCACGATCAAGCTCGGCCCGAAGATCGTTCTCGGCACTTTCGGCGAGTTCCATCCGAAGACGCTTGAGGCGCTTGACGTCTCGGGCGCGCTCTGCGGCTTCGAGATCTATGTCGATGCCATGCCCGAGCCGAAGAAGAAGGCGACCCGCACCAAGCCGGCGCTCGATCTGTCGCCGTTCCAGGCGGTGAAGCGCGACTTCGCCTTCGTCGTCGACAGAGCGGTCGAGGCGGGCGCCATCCTGCGTGCGGCCTCCGGTGCCGACCGCAAGCTGGTGACTGGCGTCAGCGTCTTCGACGTCTTCGAGGGTGCTTCGCTCGGCGAAGGCAAGAAGTCGATCGCCATCGAAGTCACCATCCAGCCGGTCGAGCGCACGCTGACCGACGAGGACTTCGAGGCGCTCACCGCCAAGATCGTTGCCAATGTGACGAAATCGACGGGCGGGGTGCTGCGCGCCTGATCTGCGCACAAGCGCCTGAGCAAACGAAAAAGGGCCGTTGCATCGCAGCGGCCCTTTCCATTTGCCGATGCTCAATCGGCGCGTTGCATCAGTTCGATACGGTTGCCGAAGGGATCGTTGACATAACATCTGCGGCAGCCTGCCAGCGGCTCGTCCTTGGCGGTGGCCACGCCGGCCGCTTCGAGCCGGAGCACTAGGCGGTCGAGATCGTCGACGAGAAAGGCCGGGTGGGCCTTGCGCGCCGGCCTGAAGTCTTGGTCGATGCCGAGATGCAGCCGGATGCTGCCTTGCTCGAACCAGCAGCCGCCGCGCCCAAGAAGATTGGCCGGCTTGCTGACCTCCGAAAGGCCGAGGAGACCGCCGTAGAAGCCGCGCGCTGCCGGTTCGGCACCCGCAGGCATGGCGAGCTGGATATGGTCGATGCCGATGAGCCTGCCCGTCGGCTCGGGATTCCCCAGCGGTCCGGTCATGACGCGTGCTGATGGAAGACCTTGTTGACGATCACCCAGCGCCCGTCGATCTTCACCAGGGAGAGGTGATCGGAGTAGCGCTCACCGGCAAAACTGTCGATCACCTTCACCGTTGCGGCATCGCCGGTAATGTCGATCCGCTTCACATCCATCTCGGGCTGGGTTCCCGGGGGTGCGGCGCCCGTTTCCACGACCGTCTTGATGAAGCCTTCGCGCGTCGTCCATTCGAGCGCGCCCTTGTAGTTGCCGATAATCGCCGCATCGGGATGAAACGCCTTGCGCAGCGCACCCTCGTTGGCAAAGGCCATGCCGTCCACATAGAGGTGCACCACCGCGCTGATCGCCTGCTCGTCGGACATTCCCACTCCTCCGGATTTGTTGCCGTTGGTTGAGAGGTAGTGCGTCCGGCTTGAATTTCGATGGGAAATCTCCCCGCCCTTCAAGGAAGGCGGGGAGAAATCCGTCAGCGGTTGGTGAGCGCCAGCGAAGCGTCCGTGTAGCGATTGCCGGCGACAAGGGCCGGCGACAGCGCTTCGGCGAGGCGGCTGGATTCTTCGGCACTCAGCGTGATGCTTGCCGCGGCCGCATTCTGCTCCAGATGGTCGAGCTTGCGGGCCCCCGGGATAGGCACGATGAAATCACCCTGGTTGATGACCCAGGCAAGTGCAAGCTGGGCCGCGGTCACACCCTTCTCCTCAGCCAGCGCCTGGAGCGTTTCCACGAGCTGGACGTTGGCATCGAAGTTCTCGGCTTGGAAACGCGGCAGCGAGCGGCGGAAATCATCGGCTTCCAGATCCTCGGCCTTTTTCAGCGCGCCGGTCAGCATGCCGCGCCCGAGCGGACTGTAAGGCACGAAGCCGATGCCGAGTTCGCGGCAGGTGGCAAGCACGTCCTCTTCCGGGTCACGCGTCCACAGCGAATACTCGCTCTGGACAGCGGCGATCGGATGAACCTTGTGGGCCCGACGGATGGTGGCGGCACTCGCCTCGGAAAGGCCGAGGGTCCGCACCTTGCCTTCGCGCACGAGCTCGGCCATGGCGCCGACAGTATCCTCGATCGGAACCTGCGGGTCGACACGGTGCTGGTAGTAGAGGTCGATGACATCGGTTCCGAGCCGCTTGAGCGAGGCTTCCGCCACCGCCTTTGCATGTTCCGGCCGTCCGTCGACGCCCCTGATCGCCTGGGCCGCCGGCACGCCGGGCTCGATGCGGAAGCCGAACTTGGTGGCGATCGTCACCTTGTCGCGCACGGGGCCGAGCGCCTTGCCGAGCAGCTTCTCGTTCTCGAAGGGACCATAGACTTCGGCCGTGTCGAAGAAAGTGATGCCGAGGTCGACGGCGCGGTGAAGGGTGCGTATCGATTCCGCCTCGTCGGCTGCGCCATAGGCGAAGCTCATGCCCATGCATCCAAGGCCAATGGTGGAGACGGTGAGGTCATTCCCGAGTTTGCGGGTCTTCATGTCGTTTCCTTGTCTAGCTGCCACGCGCCGGAACGAACGCGCTGGGAGCGCACGTCTGTCGTCCGAGGCATGAATTGGTGGCTGGGCACCACCGCTGCGCCCTTGCACGGCGTAGCGACGGGTTCCTCTGTGCCATCGCTGACGAGCTCCTCGCTTCGTTCACGCGTTGGCGACGAATTGAAGAATAGAGCCGTAACGGGCGGCTGAAAATCACTGTCAATTCTCACGGGCTGTTCTATTATTTCGATCAATGAACAGAACACAGCTCTCCCAACTCGCGGTGCTGGCCGCCGTTGCCGCCCATGGCAGTTTTCGTGGGGCCGCCCGAGAACTCGGTGTGGCGCCGTCGGCCGTCAGCCACGCCGTCGGCAGTCTGGAGGCGAGCCTCGGCATTCGCCTGCTGGCGCGCACCACACGCAGCGTCGCGCCGACGGAGGAGGGGCGTCGGCTGCTCGAAAGGCTGGCGCCAGCGCTGGAAGAGATCGCCCATGCGCTGGAAGCGGCCGCCGACGCGCGCGAGCGTCCCGCGGGCAATCTGCGCATCACTGCGCCGCGGTTTGCTGCAGATCTGATCCTCGCACCAAGGCTTGGGCGCTTCCTGAACCTCTACCCGGAGATCGTCCTGGAGATCGCCAACGAGGATGGCTTCACCGATATCGTCGAGGAAGGTTACGACGCCGGCATCAGGCTCGGCGAAAGCCTGGAGGCCGATATGATTGCCGTGAAGGTCGGGCCTGAACTGGAAAGCGCCGTCGTCGCATCGCCCGATTACTTCGAGCGCCATGGCCGGCCGCAGCACCCGCGCGACCTGGCGGAGCATCGCTGCATCCGGCGGCGTTTCTCCAATGGCGCGCTTTATCGTTGGGAGTTCGAGAGGGACGGCGAGGAACTGACGGTATCGGTCGAGGGCCCGCTGATCCTCGGCGAAGACCGGCCCATCATCAAGGCGGCAATCGGCGGCGCGGGCCTCGCCTATCTGTTCCTCTCGCGTGTCGAAACCTCACTTGCCGAAGGGCGGCTGGAGCGCGTCATGGAGGACTGGTGCGCGCCCTATGCCGGTCCCTATCTCTACTATCCGAGCCGCCGGCAGATGCGGCCGGCCCTGCGCGCCTTCATCGATTTCTTCCGTCACAGCGGCTAGCAGCCGGCGCGGAATCGAGTGGCGCGGTCCGGCCGGGTCTGGAATGCACGTGGTTTGATACACTCCGTAGGTTGAGATGAGAAAGGAAAGCGATGAAGAAGCCCGGATCGATGAAGGGTCTTGAAGATCTCGGCCGGGTTCGGCTCTCCCGAAACTTCTTCTTTCGCGATTTCCTGCACTCGGAGATCGCCGATTTCTACCGCATTCCGAACATCCCCGATGATCCAGATCTGGCGATCGAGGCAGGGCGACGTCTCTGCGAAGAGTTATTGGAGCCGCTGGAGGCGACCTTCGGACGTCTCGTCATTCGCTCCGGTTATCGCAACCGCGCCGTCAACGGCTTCGGCAACGCCAATGGGCTCAATTGTTCGACCAATGCCGCTTCCGCCGCCGATCATATCTGGGACATGCGCGACGCCGACGGATGCATCGGCGCCACCGCCTGCATCGTCATCCCCTGGGTCTGGGATCGTCGCGGTGATATCGGCGGCTGGCAGTCGATCGCCTGGTGGATCCACGACCATCTGCCCTATGCGTCGCTCTGCTTCTTCCCGAAGTTGTGGGCCTTCAACATCCAGTGGCACGAGCGGCCAGCGCGCCGGATCTCGAGTTTCATCCAGCCGCGCGGCGTGCTGACCAAGGCCGGCATGGCCAACCAGGCCGGCAGCCATGCGGAGGCCTATGCGGGATTTCCGGATTTGAGAAACGTGCCGAAATTGACCTTGTAGCGCACGTGCTCGTCGGTCCCGGAGTAGCGATCGTAGAGCCGCCGCGCCGTGGCATTGTCAGCTTCCGTGTACCAGTAGAGCCGGTCCCAGCCCATGTCCTGACAATGCGCGATGAGATGGTCGATCATCGCCCGCGCCACGCCCCGGCCGCGCGCCGTGGGATCGACATAGAGATCCTCGATGTAGCAGACCGGCTGGCGGAAGAAGGTGGCGAGCTGTTCCTGGCAGATGGCGAAACCGACCGTCTTTCCGTCGAGGATCGCCAGCCACGCGAAGAGCGGTGCTGACGGGTCGATAAGGTGGCTCCAGGTGAGGTCGATGATGTCTTCGGCGAGATCGGTGCCGGAAAAGGCGACATAACCGGCCCAGAGGCGGCGCCAGTCCGCCTCGTCGCCATCAGCCGCAGCGCGTATCGTCAGTGCCATCGGGTTGGGTTTGCTCCCATCATTCGCTCACGTCGTTGAGCTTTCGGATCGCTTCATCCGACAGCTTGAGTTCTGCGGACCGAATGAGGCTCTGCAATTGCGCGAGGCTGGTGGCGCTGGCGATCGGCGCTGTGACGCCCTTGCGCGTCCGGATCCAGGCAAGCGCGATTTCCGCCTGGGTCGCCCCGGTATCGGCCGCAATGTCGTCGAGCACGCCGAGGATGCGCATGCCGCGACCGTCGAGATATTTTTCGACGCCGCTGCCGCGCGCCGAACCTTCGAGGTCCTTGTGCGTGCGGTACTTTCCAGAGAGGAACCCGCGCGCCAGGCCGAAATAGCTGATGACGCCGATCTCTTCGGCAATGCAGAGCTCGCGAAGCGGCCCTTCGAACGCATCGCGGTCGTAGAGATTGTATTCCGGCTGCAGCACCTGATAGCGCGGCAGGCCCTGGTTTGCCGATACGTCGAGCGCCTCGCGCAGTTGCAGCGAGTTCAGGTTGGAGGCGCCGATGGCGCGGACCTTGCCCTCGGTCAGCAACTGGTCATAGGCGCCAAGCGTCTCTTCGTAGGGCGTCTCCGGGTCTGGCCAATGGGAGAGATAGAGATCGATGTGGTCGGTCTGCAGCCGTTTGAGCGAATCTTCGACTGCCTGCAGGATCCAGCGGCGCGAAAGCCCCTTGCGGTCGGGGCCGAGTTCGGAGCCGACCTTGGTGACGATAACGGCCTTGTCACGCGACCGGCCCGACTGTTTCAGCCATTTGCCGATGATCGTTTCGGATTCGCCGCCCTGATTGCCCGGCGCCCAGGAAGAGTAGACGTCTGCAGTATCGATGGCGTTGAACCCGGCGTCGAAAAAGGCGTCGAGCAGGGCAAAGGAGGTCTTTTCGTCGGCGGTCCAGCCGAAGACATTGCCGCCGAACACAAGGGGCGCAATTGTCAGGTCGGTGCGGCCAAGTCTCAGTTTTTCCATGGTTTCGCTCCATTGGACTGGATGAAAGCATATCGCGATCGGGAGGATTGCGAAGGGAAAGATAGGGCAGAAAAGCTGACATTGTCACCCGCCCGCCGGCATTTTTCTGCGAAACGCATATCCTTGGCCGAATGAAAGCAACTGCTTGATAGGTACGTACCTCGACGCTAGTCTCGGCCACCACATCAGGGAGCTTCACCATGTTACGTTTCGGAATTCTGTCCACGGCCCGGATCGGCCGCGACCTCGTCGTGCCCGCCATTCAGGACGCGGAAAACTGCGTTGTCTCGGCTGTTGCCAGCCGCGACTTCGCAAAAGCCCGGGCGATGGCCGATCGCTTCTCCGCACCGCATGCCTTCGGCTCCTACGAGGAGATGCTGGCGTCCGACGTGATCGATGCGGTCTACATTCCGCTCCCGACGGCGCAGCACGTCGAATGGTCGATCAAGGCGGCCGACGCCGGCAAACATGTGCTGTGCGAAAAGCCGATCGCGCTTCGCGCTTCCGAGATCGACACGCTGATCGCGGCACGTGACCGCAACGGCGTCCTGATCGCCGAAGCCTTCATGGTCACCTACAGCCCTGTCTGGCGCAAGGTGCGCTCGCTGATCTCCGAAGGCGCGATCGGCCGGCTGCGACACGTCCAGGGCGCCTTCACCTATTTCAACCGTGACCCCAACAATATGCGCAACATTCCGGCGCTCGGCGGCGGCGGCCTGCCGGATATCGGCGTGTATCCGACGATCACCACGCGGTTCGTCACGGCCAAGGAACCGGTGCGGGTGCAGGCGAGCACCGACCGCGATCCGGAGTTCGGCACCGATATCTATTCGAGCGTGCGTGCCGATTTCGGCGATTTCGAGCTGAGCTTCTATATCTCCACCCAGCTCGCCGCCCGCCAGGTCATGGTCTTTCATGGCGACAAAGGCTTCATCGAAGTGAAGTCGCCCTTCAATGCCGACCGTTACGGCCGCGAGGAAGTGGAACTGACGAACCAGAACCACGCCCAGTCCCAGCTTTTCCGTTTCCAGGATGCCCGCCAGTACAAGCTCCAGGCTGAAGCCTTCTCGCGTGCCGCCAAGGGCGAGGATGAGGAAGTCGTGACGCTCGAGAATTCGCGTCTCAATCAGAAATTCATCGATGCGATCTATCGCGCCAGCGCCAAGGACGGCTGGGAGACGATTTGAGCCGATCGAAGTATACGAGAAGGCTCGCCGGCGTGGCCGCCGGCGGACCTCTTTCCCGATTTCTCGAGACCATCGTCAGGCGATCGCGGTGTGCTCCTGCGCCAGACCCCGCAGCTTGAAGAACAGGAAGTCGGCGACACCGATCATGCCAATGACGACGATGGCGATACCGGCGGCGGACAGGGAGGCATAGGCCGCCATCAGGAGCGCCAGGCTGGCCACCTGCCAGAGCATGTCGCCGGCGATGCTGATGCGCGCCGAGGCCGTCACCGGGCCGCCATTGCGCGCCGCCGAGAGGTGGAACAGACCCCAGATCAACAGACCGGCGCCCAGCGCCTTCAACATGACAGGCGTGATGAAGGGTGTTGCGGTGGTGTTGACCAGTGCGGCCAGCGGCACTGCTGCGAGGATCAGCACGGCGCCGCAGACGAGCGAGAAGGCTCCGTCGGCGAGGAAGGTCTTGTTGAGCAGGCTGCGGTTCGAGAGGGTCATCTTCGGCTCCATCTGTTTGTCGATGGCCGGATGTTGCGTTGATGACGTCATCAAGCCAATTACCTCTGAGGTAATGGATTTTACGCGGCACGCGCGCCACTCTGCCGGGCAAACGGAGAATCACGACACATGCAGTTTGGCGAACATCTGAAGGAATGGCGCGGGCATCGCCGTATGAGCCAGCTCGACCTGGCCGTCGCTGCGGGCATTTCGGCGCGCCACCTGTCATTTCTTGAAACCGGCCGCTCAAAACCGTCGGAAGGCATGATCCTGCGGCTGGCGTCGGTGCTGGATATTCCTGCCCGCGATCAGGGGACGCTGTTTTCGGCAGCCGGCTACCGGCCGCGGATGGCGACGCGGCCGGCCGCAGGGCTCGATGCCATGCCGCCGGCCGTCGCCAATGCCATCAGGCTGATTCTCGCCCGCCACGATCCCTATCCCGGCCTGGTGCTCGACCACGAATACACGCTGCTCGTCGTCAATCCGGCGCTGGCAAGTCTGGCCGTCGCCGCCGACATTCCGTTCCAGCCGGGTGAAAATTTCCTGGATACCTTCCTCGGCAACGACAATGTTCGCAAGCTGGTCGTCAATTGGGAGCCGGCGGCCGCCGACCTTGTGCAGCGCGTGCGCACAGAGGCCTGGCTGCAAGGACCGCGCAGCCGCCTCGGCAAACGCCTCGAGAAGGCCGTATCCAACCCCGCCGTGGCGCGCGCGGTCGAGGATCATCCGGATACTGACCGGCTGCCGGTGCTGCCGATCGAACTCGACGTCGGTGGCATACGGCTGAATTTCATTACGACACTTCAGACCTTTGGCTCGACCCAGGATGCCCTGGTGGAGGGCGTGCTGATCGAATCCTTTTTCCCCGCGGACGAGGAGACCAGGGCGTTTTTCGAGCGGAAGGGATGAGTGCTTGAGCGTCTTTCGTGCGTTCGTCCGAACGCACGGCGCTCTAGTGGCTGTCGCGCTGCAGCCCGACAGCGATGGCGCCGCAAAGTATCAGCGCGGCGCCCATATTGAAGGCGCCGATCGCCGCCGCCGCTTCGACCCAGCTGCCGCTGGCACCTGCCAAGGCCAGTAACACCGCACCCACCAGCAGGCAGACACGCGGAGAGCGCAGACCGCATGTGATGATGCCGAGGAGGAAGGAAGCGGCAACGATCATGGTCCCGGGCACCCTTACGAGTTGATGATGAGCATGCCGCTGATGATCAGCGCGGCACCGAGGGCGTAGCGCAGCGTCACGGCCTCGCCGAGGAAGACGGCAGCAAGAAGCGGCACAATGCAGAAGGTGAGCGCCATGAACGAATAGGCGATCGTCAGCGGCACGGACTTGATCGTGAAGATCCAGATGATCGTGCCGATGCCGTAGACGGCCAAGGCGGTGAGCAATGTCGGGTTAAGGGCCAGCGCCAGCAGCCCTTGAGCGTTTGCGTCGCCGGTCTTGGCGCTTGTCAGCTTGAACAGGATCTGGCCGGCCGAAATCAGCACGGGCGTGAAGAACAGCCCGAACCAGACGGTGGGCGCCAGATTGAGGTTCATTGCCACGCCTCACACCGCCAGAGCTTTGTCTTCGCGATAGAAGATGTCGCGGCCGATATCGATGCACTCGTGCTCGGTCGGCACCGGATGCACCGCGCGAAGGAAGGAGTGGGTATAGGGGAAGAAATTGAAGTGCGGATTGAAAGTGTAGCGATACTCGCGCTCGCGCGGCACGACGATGATCAGACGCCGGCGGGCAATCCGGCGAAGCTCGGAGATCGCTTTGCGGTAGTCGAGGATATGTTCGATGACATGGGTGCAGACGACGGTGTCGAATTCGCCATCCGCAAATGGCAGGTCCTCGATCATCGCCGCATGATATTCCACGCCCTCGATCCGGGCGGCATCATCGATGGCGAAGTCGACACCGGTGAGGCGCTGAAGGCCGGGGTTGGCTTCCCGAATGCGCTTCAACAGAACGCCGGTTCCGCAGCCGACGTCGCAGACGCTCTCGCCGGTGACGCCTGCCGCGATCTTGCGCACGCAGGCTTCGGAATTGTCCGTTCCCTCGTGAACCCTCGGATGGTGCCTATAGAGGTCTTCATATTCGCTGGCCGACAGGAACGGCGCCCGCGCGCGAAATTCCGCGAGATGCGCGATGTGCTTGCCCCAGGCAAGGCTGGCCATACCCTTGAACAGGCGCGAATCCCTGAGAACAGGCGGTATCACGTCTTCGATGATGAAGCGTATGCGGTTGGTCGTTTCCCGATTCATCCGTGACGTTCCCGAACAATGCGTGGCGTCGGCTGCAGGCCGGTTTCCTGGTCTTCGCCCCGGGACGGAGCGGTGCCGCTATCCAGGCTCGCAAGGGGCGCTGCCCGTGAGGCGGTCGCAATATAGTGCAGCCGAAGCTGCTCGGTCCGGCCCCGCGAGACCGAATCGAGGATCAGGCCTGCCGTGAACATGATGATCGCCATCATCAGCATGGCCAGCGCGAAGACCCAGGTCGGCATGCGCGGTACCAGCCCGGTGGCGAAATATTCGAAGAGCACCGGCATCATGAAGCCGACACTTGTCACGAAGAAAGCCATGCCGATCAGTCCGAAGAACGTGAAAGGCCGCGTTTCTTTCATGAGCATCGCGAAGGTCCAGAGGATCTTGGCGCCGTCCTTGTATGTCGACAGCTTGGAATGGGAACCTTCGGGGCGCCGGCCATAGTCCAGTTCAAGCTCTGCGACCGGCAGCTTCAGACGCGAAGCATGGACGGACATCTCCGTTTCGATTTCGAAGCCGTTGGAAATGGCAGGGAAACTCTTGGCGAACCGTCGCGAGAGCACGCGGTAACCGGAGAAGATGTCGTTGAAATCCGTGCCGAACATTTCCCGGTACAGAAGGTTGAAGATCCTGTTGCCGAAGGCGTGACCCTGCCTGCCGGCATCGTCGTGAACGCCGCGCCGCGTCCCGACGACCATGTCGGCACGCTCCGTGATCAAGGTGCGGATCAGATCTTCCGCATCCGTCGGGCAATAGGTGCTGTCGCCGTCGGCCATGACGTAGATGTCGGCATCGATATCGGCGAGCATCCGGCGCACCACGTGCCCCTTGCCCTGCCGGCGCTCGCGCACGACGGTCGCACCGGCAAGCATGGCCTTCAGTGCCGTGCCGTCCGTCGAATTGTTGTCGTAGACATAGATCTGTGCCGTCGGCAGCGCCGCCTGGAAGCCCCGAACCACTTGTCCGATGGTCGACGCTTCGTTGTAGCAGGGCAGCAGAACGGCGATGTTGAAACGGTCGAACATCCAGGTGGCTCGGCTCATGTTGGATCGGCGCCAGCATAGGCATCAGGGTGTTAACAAGACGCCAAGGGCCGCGTCGGTGTGCGCAGGTACCCCCCAATTGTCGCGGGCTTTACGCTTTTTTGAGCGCGCGTCGTTAGGTTGCGATGTGATCGAGACGAGCGAGGATCCATGGCAAACGGGACGGCGACGCTTTCTGAGGCGATTTCGAAGAACGCGCCGAGGCGGTTCTGGTCGAGCCTGCGTGTGATGGTGTTCGTCTACGGCGTCCCTACCATCCTCGTCCTTGTTGCCCGGTTCCTGACAGCGGCCGATTATGTTGGCCGCGACAACGATGATGTCATGCGTCTGGTTCAGGTACGCGATCTCCTCGCTGGCCAGAGCTGGTTCGACCTGACGCAGGCGCGCCTCGGCCTGGACGGCGGCACGCTGATGCACTGGTCGCGCCTCATCGACCTGCCGATCGCCGCACTCATGTCCGCCTTCAGGCCGTTCGTCGGAACAGTGCAGGCTGAGACCTTGGCCTTGGGGTTCTGGCCGATTTCGCTTGCGATCCCGTTGCTGGCGGCAATGGGCCTGGCTGGCCGTCGTGCCGGTGGTGTGGCGGCGATGCATTTCTGCCTGGGACTGACCACGATCTTCATCGTCACGACCAATCGCTTCCTGGGCGGTTCGATCGATCACCACAACGTGCAGTTGGTTCTTGTCGCTACAATGGCGGCGATGCTGGTCGATCGGCAGTATCGCGCATCCAGCTACGTCATCGCAGGGTTGGCGGCGGCGCTGGCGATCGCCATTGGGGCGGAAACGACGCCGCTTGTGGCTGTGGTCTGCGCCATCGTCGCCTGCCAGTGGGCTTGGGTCGGTCGGGAGGCTGCGCGGGCCACGGTTGCCTTCGGCCTTTCGCTCGCTGCGGGTCTGAGCCTCTTCTTCTTCGTGACGGTGCCGCCGCGCCTCTACCTGGCCGCAACCTGCGACAACCTCTCGATCGCCTTCTACTCATTGGCGCTTGCCGGGGGCGGCCTGCTGGCGCTTGCCGCCGCCACGCTAAGCCATCGGTCAACCGTCATGCGGTGTTTTGCCTTGGGTGCCTGCGGTCTCGGGGTCATTGTCGTGGCCCTGTTGGTGGCGCCGCAGTGCCTGGGCAATCCCCTGGCAGCGCTTGACCCGCTGCTCCGCGAGCTGTGGCTCGACAACGTCACCGAAGCGCGTTCCTTCGCGGTCGTTGCAACGGGGGAACCGACGAGCATCGGCGCCTACTACTTCACCGGTGCTTTTGCTACGCTTCTCTGTGCCTGGCGCATCTGGCGCCGCGATAGGGTCGGTCTCAATCTCATCCTCCTCGCGCTTGTGTTTTCGAGCCTGGCGATCGCGCTCGTCCAGGTGCGCGGGATGGCCTTTTCCAATCTCCTGGCGATCGTACCGATCGCGTTGCTGCTTTCGGATCTGCGTGCCCGCTCAAACGGCGGAACGGCAGGCACTGGCGCGTCTCTGCTCTATGTCGGCACGCTTCTCATTTCGGTTCCTGCGGTTTGGGCCATTGGCGGGGTTCTTGTCGACAAGGGAGTTGGAGGAGTTGTGGCGGCCGAAGCCCCGACCTCGAATGGTGAGGCGTGCCTGACGACGGCATCGCTGACCGATCTGGAAGGCTTGCCGCCATCGTTCATTGTCGGGCCGTCGGATATCGGTGCACCGCTCCTTCGCCGCACCCAGCACCGCGTGCTGAGCGCGCCCTATCATCGCAACGCCGCCGGCATGCTCATGGAACTGAAGATCGGTCTGGCATCGGCCGCAGACGCGGAGGCCATGTTGCGCCAGCTCGGGCATCCGGTGCTGGCCTTCTGCGCCGCAGACGTGCAGGCGCGAATGATCGCCGCGCGGGCGCCGCAAGGCTTCTATGCAGAACTTGCCGAAGGGCGCGTACCGGCCTTCCTTTCGCCCTTGCCGGTTTCCGAGGGCTCGCCCATTCGGCTCTACGCGCTGAAACCGTAAGCTGCGCCCGCCCTTGGCGGATGGAAAGCACAACGGATGTGCTGGCCTTCGGCGAAGGGTGCGGTAAAAGAGGCCATGGCTTCCTTTTTCGACAGCGATTCTCCGAGCAACCTCACCGAATATTCGGTGTCCGAGCTTTCGGGCTCGATCAAGCGAACGGTCGAACAGGCCTTCGATCAGGTGCGGGTGCGCGGCGAGATTTCCGGCTATCGTGGCCCGCATTCGTCGGGCCACGCCTATTTCGCGCTCAAGGACGACCGCGCGCGTATCGATGCGGTGATCTGGAAAGGCACGTTCTCGCGCCTGCGTTTCCGCCCGGAAGAGGGCATGGAAGTGATCGCGACCGGCAAGGTCACGACTTTCCCGGGCTCGTCGAAATACCAGATCGTTATCGAATCGATGGAGCCGGCCGGCGCCGGCGCGTTGATGGCGCTCCTCGAAGAACGCAAGCGCAAGCTGGGTGCGGAAGGGCTGTTTGATGCCAACCGCAAGCGGCCGCTGCCCTATATGCCCAAGGTGATCGGCGTCGTGACCTCGCCGACGGGGGCTGTCATCCGCGATATCCTGCACCGCATTGCCGACCGGTTTCCGGTTCATGTCGTCGTCTGGCCGGTTCGGGTACAGGGCGATGGTTCGGGTGATGAGGTAGCGGCAGCGATCCGCGGCTTCAATGCGATTGAGCCCGGTGGGCCGATCGCCCGGCCGGACGTCCTGATCGTCGCCCGTGGCGGCGGCAGCCTCGAAGACCTCTGGGGTTTCAACGACGAGGCCGTCGTTCGCGCCGCGGCCGCCTCCGAAATCCCGCTGATTTCCGCCGTTGGCCACGAGACCGACTGGACATTGATCGACTATGCCGCCGACCAGCGGGCGCCGACGCCGACGGGGGCGGCCGAAATGGCGGTGCCGGTCAGGGCCGATCTCGAAGCGGCGGTTTCCGGCCTTTCTGCGCGTCTCAAGGCGGCAGTCGGGCGACAGATGGACAATCGCCGCCAGGCGGTGCGCTCACTGGCGCGGGCGCTTCCGTCACTCGATCAGTTGCTGGCGCTACCGCGCCGCCGCTTCGATGAGGCGGCCCTTGGCCTCGGGCGTGGCCTGCAGATGAACACCGCCAACAAGCGTCGCCAGTTCGAGCGCGTCTCGGCCGAGCTGCGCGCCGATCTTCTCAAGGGCAAGCTGTCCGAGCGCCGCCAGCGCCTTGCCGATGCCATGAACAAGGCCGACCGCATCGTCGAGCGGCAGGTGCATCGCGGCGAGGCGCGCGTCCAGGCGGCCGACGCGGCGCTGCGGGCGCTGCCGTCACGCCTCATCGGCCAGATCCATCGCGCGTCGGATCGCGTCGCAGGCCTTGCCGCCCGATCCGATGCAGCGGTACGCGCCGACGTCCGTCGCCTGCGTAGCGTCATCGTCGCCCAGGACCGCATCCTGCAGTCGCTCTCCTATCGCAACGTCCTGCAACGCGGTTTCGCGCTGGTCCGGGACGCCGATGGCGGTCCTGTGCGCCAGGCGGCGGCCGTATCCACTGGTATGGCACTCAGCCTGGAATTCGCTGACGGTCGCGTTTCGGCAATTGCGGGCGAAAGCGAGGGGGAACCGGTTTCTTCGACCCCGGTGCCGCGCAAGAAACAGGCGAAACCCTCGGAGCCGGCAGGGGACCCACCGAAACAGGGCAGCCTGTTCTAGCACGTTTCAACTCATCGTCTGGGGGCGACACGACGCCCGCATTCGTGCGTCCTGGGAGATTCCGTCGGATATGGTCGAACGAGCCAAGATCATCTTCATTCATGGCGCCAGCAGCAGCGGGAAATCCACGCTGGCCCGCGCGGTCCAGGCGCAGATCGGCGAGCCGTTCTGGCACGTCTCGATCGATCATATCCGGGACTCGGGCATGCTGCCGATGGAAAGGTTCCGGCGCGGAGACTTTCAGTGGAGGCAGTACAGAACCGGTTTCTTCGAAGGGTTCCACCGCTCGCTGGTTGCCTATGCTTCGGCCGGCAACAATCTCTTGCTGGAGCATATTCTCGAGGAGCCCGGTTGGGCGGCTGATCTCGCCGTGATGCTCGAGCCCTTCGATGTCTTCTTTGTCGCGCTTCACTGCGAACTTGAGGAACTCGTCAGAAGAGAAACGCTTCGCGGTGATCGGCGGATTGGCAGTGCGGCCGACGACTTCCATCGGATTCACGAGGGACAGCGCTACGATCTCCATCTTCATTCGGAGCAGGCGGCCGAGGACAACGCAGCAAAGCTCATTTCTGCCTGGGCTTTGCGCCAGTCGCCGTCCGTTTTTGAGGAGCTCGCCCAGCACGCTGGGACAACGGGCACGTCGTTGCTAGCTGAGCAAGGACTTCCTTGATTCTCCTTTGAGTGAAGCGCGCTTTCTGCGTCCGTGTCAGCTTTTCGGCTCGGGAGCGCCGGGCCTTCCCGACGAACGAATGATCTGCAACAGATTGATTTTTTGTACCCTTTGAACGAGAGAGATTGTTGGACCCAGGGCCTCATGCTGTAGGAACAACGGATGCATATTCTGCTCGTGCTTGCTCATCCGCTCGAAGGCAGTTTTGCCGCAAGCGTGGCGCGTGAGGCGCGCGCCGCCTTGGAAGCGAACGGTCATTCCGTCGATCTGCTCGATCTTTATCGGGAGGATTTCGATCCGCGCCTGAGCGTTGCGGAGCGCGGCAGTTATTTCACCGACGCCTACGATCGAGGTGCTGCCGCCAGCTGGATCGCACGCCTGCAGGCGGCCGAAGGTCTCGTGCTCGTCTTTCCGCAATGGTGGTTCAACTTCCCGGCGATCCTGAAAGGCTTCTTCGATCGCGTCTTTGCCCCGGGTGTCGCCTTCGACAACGATCCGGCCGGCGGCCGCATCATCCCGCGCCTTCACAACATCAAGGTGTTCTGGGCCCTCACCACCACGGGCTCGCCCTGGTGGGTGGTGCATCTCTACATGGGAAATCCGGTCAAGCGGCTGCTGAAACGCGGCATCGCCGCCTTCTGTGCCAAGGGGCTGAATTTCCGCATGCTCGCGCTGCACGACATGGACAGAGCAACCGATGCCAAGCGCAAGGCGCATCTGGCGCGTGTCCGTCAGCTCGTCGCCCGTATCTGATCGGGTCCTAGAGGGGCGTTACTCGAACGCTGCCAGATACCTGCGCAGCAGCCCGTCGAGGGTCGCCCGCTCCTCGGGCGAGAGTTCGGAAACGACCCGATGCTGGTTCGCCACATGGGCACTCGCGGCCTCGTCGACACGGTGCAACCCTTCTTCCGTGAGCGCAATGATGACGCTGCGCCGGTCCTCGGGATTGGCAATTCGCTCGACCAGTCCCGCCTTCTCCAGTTGGTCGATGCGGTTGGTCATCGTCCCGGAGCTGACCATGGTCGTATCCAGCAGTTCGCCCGGCGAAAGCCGATAGGGAGCGCCTGAACGACGAAGCGCTGCGAGCACGTCGAAGCTCGAGGCGGAGAGGCCGCGTTCGGCGAAGGTCCTTTCGATCTCCCGGGCGATGTGGGTCGAAACCCGCGAGAGGCGGCCGAGCAGGCCCATGGCAGACACGTCGAGGTCCGGCCGCTCCCGGTGCCACTGGGCCAATATCCTGTCAACGCGATCCATCCGCAGCCTCCATTGCTTCGTCAGCTATAGAGTATCTTGACGTAGAGATAAACTGTGGTAGCTTTCATTTATCTTGATGTAGAGATTCTTGAGATAAAGATATGAGCACGAACCGCACCGCCGATCTCGTTTTGACCGCACTCGCGCCGGCCATTTGGGGCAGTACCTATCTGGTCACCACGCAATTCCTGCCGACAGGCTATCCCCTGACCGTTGCGATGTTGCGCGCCCTGCCGGCAGGGCTTCTGTTGCTGCTCATCGTCCGCCGATTGCCGGAGGGCATCTGGTGGCCGCGCACCTTCATTCTGGGCGCACTCAACTTCTCCTTCTTCTGGGCCATGCTGTTCGTCTCCGCTTACCGGCTGCCGGGCGGCGTTGCTGCGACGGTCGGCGCCGTCCAGCCGCTGATCGTCATCCTTTTGTCGCGCGTCTTCCTCGGCTCACCGATCCGCACGCTCAGCGTCGTCGCCGGCCTTGCCGGCATTGTCGGCGTTGCCCTCCTGGTGCTGACACCCGGCGCCACGCTCGATCCGCTCGGCGTTATGGCTGGTCTCGCCGGTGCCGTCTCCATGGCCTTCGGCACGGTGCTGAGCCGTCATTGGGCCCCACCGGTCCCGCCGCTCGCCTTCACCGCCTGGCAGCTGACAGCCGGTGGCTTGCTTCTCGTGCCGGCGGCCCTGTTCTTCGAGCCGTCGCTGCCGCCGCTGACCACGGCCAACGTTCTCGGGCTTACCTATCTCGGCCTCATCGGCGCCGCCTTCACCTACCTGCTCTGGTTCCGCGGCCTCTCGCGTCTCGAACCATCGGCCGTGTCGCCGCTTGGCTTCCTGAGCCCGGTCGTTGCGACTTTGCTCGGCTGGGGGGTGCTTGGCGAGCAACTGACGCCGGTCCAGGCCCTCGGAATCCTCGTCGTCTTCGTCAGCGTCTGGCTCAGTCAGCGCACACAACTGATGCCGAGAGTGCGACCAGTCCGCGCTTGAGCGCGGGCTTGCAACCATAGGGCAAGCGCTTCACATTGCCGGAAACGTCAATCGGCGAGAAGCGCATGCCCGATGACCGAGCACCTGACGCCGGCGCATTATTCCGATCTCCTCCGTTTCGCCAGGCGCCAGACCCGCCGCGCGGCCGAAGCGGAGGATTTGTTGCATGAGGCGCTGATCGTCGCGCTCCGGGCCCGGCGTTTCCCGACAGGCGATGATCGCGCCTGGTTCTGCGGCGTTATCCGCAAACTGGCCGCGATGCAGGCGCGCACGGCTTCCCGCCGTCTTCGGCGCGAGCAGCAGGCGGCTCCGCCTGAAGCAGAAGGTGGCGCGCGTTCGAACGATCCCCTGACCTTTGCCGCCACACTGGCGCTAAGCCTCAGGGTCGTGATGTTGCTTGCCATTGCCGGGCACAATCGGCTGGAGATCCGCCACCTCCTCAGTATTTCCGACGACGCGCTGCGCCAGCGCATTCTGATGCTGCGGCGCGCCTGGCGCGACGCCGGCCACGGCGAGACCAATCTGGAACTCATCGGACTGCGCTTTCCGTTGGAAAGCGGCCGCATCCGCCAGGCGTTGTTACCGGTCACGCGGGCGGCCGAGCGATCTTGGCGAGCCACGATCCCGATGGGCACCTCTTCGCGATCAATTTTTCCGCACGTGGGCCTCACGAAATGAAGGCTGGCGGCAACAAGCCGGCGTAACCAACAGAAAGGGAGCAACCAATGCTGTCGAAACCACGTATCGGAGCCGTCTGCTACTACATCCAGGAGATCGCCCGGACCGAAGCCTTCTATCGCGACGTGCTGGGCCTCAGCGTCCAACGCATGGACGATGACGGCGCCGGTGACGACTGGCTGATGGCCACCATCGAAAACAATGTCGAACTGCTCTTCTTCGTTGCCGAGAGCAAGCCCGGCAATTCACCGATCGTCGTCTTCGATCTCGCCGAGGGCGGCATCGACGACGTGGTCGGTGGGCTCGCTGAGAAGGGGACCACGATCGTCACGCCTGTAAGCCACGCGCCGGGCGGCTGGTCGGCGGAATTCGCCGATCCGGATGGACATGTCCTGTCACTCTATCAGTCGGCGGAGGTGCCACGTCTGAAGCGCGCCGCCAACGGCTGACGGCACGAGGCTCGTCAAAGAAAAGGCCGCCGCATCTTTTTGCGGCGGCCACAGAGTCTTCAGCATGCACGAGGCCGGGGAGACGCCGTGATCAAGCCCACTCGCCACGGCGCATGACCGGAGCGCGGCTGCTGTCGGCACGCACGCCGTCGATGTCCACCTCACCCGAGCCGATCATCCAGTCGATATGGATCAGGCTCGAATTGCCGCCCTGGGCGCGGATCTGTTCCGGCGTCAGCTTGGTGTCGTCGACGAAGCAGCCCGAATAGCACTGGCCGAGCGCGATGTGACACGAGGCGTTTTCATCGAACAGCGTGTTGTAGAACAGGATACCGCTCGCCGAAATCGGCGAGGAATGTGGCACCAGCGCCACTTCGCCAAGCCGGCGCGCGCCCTCGTCGGTGTCGAGCACCTTGTTCAGCACTTCCTCGCCGCGCGATGCCTTCGCCTCGACGATCCGGCCACCTTCGAAGCGCACCTGGATGTTGTCGATCAGCGTGCCCTGGTGCGACAGCGGCTTGGTCGAGGAGACATGCCCCTCGACGCGCAGCGCATGCGGCGTGGTGAACACTTCTTCGGTCGGGATGTTCGGATTGCAGGTCACGCCGTTCTTGGCTTCGGATGCGCCGCCGCACCACAGATGGCCATCGGCCAATCCCACGGTCAGGTCGGTGCCGGGACCGGTGAAGTGGAGTGCGGCGAAGCGCTCGCCGTTCAGCCAGGCCGAGCGCCGGGCGAGGTTGGCATTGTGCTCCTTCCAGGCAGCGACCGGATCGGCGACGTCGACACGCGAGGCGGCAAAGATCGCGTTGGCGAGCTTCTCGACGGCAACGTCTTCCGGGTCGTTCGGGAAGACCAGCTTTGCCCAGGACGGGTTCGGATAGGAAACGATGTTCCAGTTGATGTCGAAGTTGGAGATCTTTTCGAGTGCCGGCTTGTAGGCGATGGAATTCGCCTTGTTGGCACGCGCGACCTTTGCCGGGTCCTGCGCCGAAAGCATCATAGGGTTGTCGCCGGAGACCGCAAGGCGCGCAGCGCCACCGGCAAAGGCCTTGGCCATGCCGTCGAAGAGCCAGTCGCTCGCCCGATCGAAGCTTTCGTCGGGGGCGTAGGCATAGCGCGCCAGCGTCGTGTCCTCGTCGGAATAGAGCGTCGTCACGAGCCCGGCGCCCGCCTTGTAGGCGTGCTTGGTGATCAGGCGAACGAGCGGCATTGCCGCTACCGGCGCGGTCATCACCAGATCCTGGCCGCGCTGCAACTGCAGGCCGACCTGGATCGCGACTTCCGCGAGCTTGTCGAGTTTCACCGGATCAATCGGATTGGGCGTATTGGCGGGATAGGTCATGATCTGCCTGTCTTTTGAATCGGAAGAAGAAGACTTAGAGCGCTTTGCGGCGAAAATGAAGGCCGAGCGCCGCTGCAATCAACGCGTGCCAAGCGCAGCGCGCACCCGTTCGATATTGCTCTGGTGAACAGTTTCGTAGGGCTCGAAATAGAGGATCGCGCCGGTGGCGAGCTCGTCGGCGATGAAATCCTTGAGTGTGCCGATCGGAGCGTCGGCCGCGATGGCGCTCGTCAGTCGCTCGATGTAGCGGCGATTGGCGTCGATCAGTTCCGGGCCGTAGCCACCGGCAGCGATGCGGTCCCGGTCGCCATGAGCAGGCAGGATCCTGGCGATCGGCCATTGTCGCAGGCGCGTGAGCTCGGCCACATGGGTTGCCGTCTGATCGGCCTCGCTGACGTAAGTCACGGTATCCTCGAGCGTGTCGCCGGCAAGCAGCAACCGCTCTTCAGGCAGCCAGATGACGTTGCCATCGGCGCTATGGATGGCGAAGTGATGCAACTCGACCTGCCGCTTTCCGATGGCAAACGTGAGCGTCTGCTCGAACAGCCGGTTGGGCATGACAAGCGGCCGGATCGGCGGCGTTGCCGTTTCGATCTTTTCGCGGTTTTCCGACAGCTTCTCGGCTGTCAGCCTGAGGGCAATGATCTCGCAATCGGCGAAGACGGCGTTTCCGGCCACGTGGTCCTTGTGCCAGTGGCTGAGTACGACACGGATCGAGGTAACGCCGAGGCTTTCGAGATGTCTGCGGATTGCCTGGGCGTGGTCGAGCGAAATATGCGTGTCATAGACCAGCGCCTGCTCGCCGTCGACGATGGCATAGGAGGCGACACCGAGCTGGTAAGCGCCGTCATCGAGCCAGTTCGGCCGTTGCGAGTGAAGCCGCACCCCGGCAACGCGCCCGTCATAATAGACGTAGACACCCGGGCAGGGCTCCAGGATCGTCAGGGTAGAGGTCATGTCCGTCACGCTGCATTCCTCCCAACATGGCTCTGTGACCGTCTTAGGCCAGCGACGAGCGAAAATGAAGGACCGACATGACCTCGTTTGGCTGGGTCACGCTCGGCGGGCGTTGAGCAGATAGGCGTCGTGATCCCTGAGGAAGGTCATCAGCCGCTCGCCGTAGTCCGGCGTTACAGCCGCCTTGACGCTCGGCCGTTCAGCGAGCGCCCTGCGCCAGGCGCTGACCCGATCGAGCCCGTCGAAGATGCCATGATCGGCGAGCGTGTCGAAGAGATCGAAATAGCGGAAGATCGGTGCGAACACCGCGTCGACCAGCGAGAACGCGGTACCGGCGAAATAAGGCCCCGCGGAAAGGGCCGCTTCGACGGTCGCAAACTTGCCGGCGATTGCCTTGCGTTTCTGCTCATAGGTTTCTGTATCCTTGGCGGTTTCGAAGCCCCAGAGATCCGAAAGGATCGACGAACCGAACTCCATCCAGCCGCGATGGCGCGCGCGCTCCAACGCGTCTTCGGGGTGAAGTTTGGGGCCATCCTGGGATTCCTCGACATATTCGGCGATGACCGAGCTTTCGAACAGCACGGCTTCGCCGCCTCGCTGCGGCACCTGCAGCAGCGGCACCTTGCCGAGTGGCGAGATCTTCAGGAACCAGTCAGGCTTGGCCTCGAGGTCGATATAGGTCCGCTCGAAACGAACGCCTTTTTCATCAAGCGCAATCGAAGCACGTTGCACATAGGGGCAGAGGTGGTGGCTGACGAGGGTGAGCATGGCAGTCTCCCGGTTGATGTAAGTAGATGCAATTGCATGTATGTAGGCTTGCTTCGACTTTCAAGATGGATGTAATTGCATCTATGAGCGATGAGACGAAGCACGACGAAAAGCTCCCCGGACCGGAAACCACGGAGGCCTGGACTGGGCTGATGCGCGCGCGCGAGCGCGTGCTTGCGCGGATCGAAGCCGATTTCAAGGCTTCAGGCTTGCCGCCGCTTGGCTGGTACGACGTGTTGTGGGAACTGGTTCAGGCGGAAGCTGGCCGGCTGCGCCCCTTCGAGATCGAGGCGCGCACGCTGCTTGCGCAGTACAATCTCTCGCGCCTGATCGATCGGCTGGCAAAAGAAGGCCTGGTCCGCCGCGAGACCTTCGACGCCGATGGTCGCGGCCAGTGGGTGGTGATTACCGAGGCCGGTCGGGCGATGCGCGCACGCATGTGGCAGACCTATGGCCCGTCGATCGAGGCCCATGTTGGCGCCAGATTGAGCGAGGGGGAGGCGCGGCAATTGGCGGCGCTGCTGGCGAAGCTGCGGTAGGTGCTATCGAAAGTAGCCGGTAGGCCTAAGTGCGGCAGGCGGCCAAGACGACTGCTGCTACAGCGCGGGAATAAACCCTCACCCTAAAGGGGAGAGGCGACGCGTGCTGCGGAGCAACTCGGCGATCACGGCCAGGGATCGCGAGGCGGTGCAATGTTGTTCCTTCTCCCCGCAGGCTGGGAGAAGCTGCCGGCAGGCGGATGAGGGGGCTCGACGTTGCGCTTCGTCGAGAAAGCGTCGCCGCCTAGCTGTTGAGGCCGAAGGATTTCTCCAGGGCTTCCCAGGTCTCGTCCATGGCAAAGGTACCGGAGAGGTAGGGGAGCGCCACGTGGCCGTAGAGCGGCGAAAGCTGCCATTCGGCCGTCTCCTCGTCGACGCCCGCGATCTGCTGCAGGTAGATCGTCGAGACGAGGCCGGTGCGATCGGCGCCGGCCTTGCAATGGATCAGCAACGGTTTCGGCGCGTCCTTCAGGATTGCCATCAAGACATCGGTTTCCTTGCGGTCGATTTCGGCCGAGGCAGACATCGGGAAGTTGATGAGCCGGATACCGTTACGCTCGGCAGCAGCGACCTCGTCGCGATACCAGCGCTCGTCGGGTTTCTCGCCGCGCAGATTGAGAATGGTGCGGATGCCGTAGGCCTTGGAATAGGTGGCGATCGCCTCCGGTGTCGGCTGGGCCGAACGGTAGACCTCACCGGCGACGAGCGTGTGGAAGTTGCCGGTCCATTGCAGACCGACGAGGTAGAGAACCAGGGCTGCGACGAGCGCAACCGTGCCGACGGCGAGGCGTTTCAGAAGACGCTTCGCGCGCGGAAACCTTGCAGATGCCATGAAACAACTCCGAAGCGACCCCTCGCTCCTGGCCATGAGCGGGATGCGGGCGAAAAACAGTGGACGTTTTCCTCATCCCGCCTTGGCTGCTCCTATAGGCCATCCGTGATATTTTGATGGCAAGGATCAGGCGATGAGTGGTGCGGCGATCGCCTTCAATGCGGCCTGTGCGTCGCGCGGCGCGAGCCGCACCTGCAGCCCGCGCTGGCCGCCATTGATATAGACTTCAGCCTCGGCAAGGGCGGCTTCCTCGATCGCTGTTGGCACCAGCTTCTTCTGGCCAAACGGGCTGATACCGCCGACATGGTAGCCGGTCAGCCGCTCGGCATCGGCGGGCTTCATCATGGCGGCCGACTTGCCGCCGAAAGCAGCGGCCAGTTTCTTCATGCTCACTTCGCGATCGGAGGGCACGACGCAGCAGACCGGCTTGCCGTCCACTTCGGCCATCAGCGTTTTCAACACCCGGCCCGGATCCTCGCCGAGCGCCTCCGCCGCCTGCAGGCCGACGCGTTCGGCATTGGGATCGTAGTCATAGGTATGCACGCTGAAGGCTACACCGGCCTTCGAAAGCGTCTGCGTCGCGCGCGTGGTCTTGGACATCGCCTGCCTCCGGCTCAGACGCTATAGCGCCGCCTCGTAGAGGTCAGGTTTGAAGCCGATCAGCAGATTGCCGTCGGCTTCGAGCACCGGGCGCTTGATCATCGAGGGCTGCGCCAGCATGAGTGCTATCGCCTTCTGCTCATCTAGGCCCAGCTTGTCGGCGTCGTCGAGCTTGCGGAAGGTGGTGCCGGCGCGGTTCAGCACGGTTTCCCACCCGGCTTCCTTGCACCAGCGTTCCAGGTGCGGGCGGTCGATGCCTTCGGCCTTGTAGTCGTGGAAGCGATAGGCGATTCCCCGGCCGTCGAGCCAGGTGCGCGCCTTCTTCATCGTGTCGCAGTTCTTGATGCCGTAGATCGTAACCGTCATTCCATGCCCCAACATCGTCGTGAGCAACTCCGCGAACAAACCGGAATCGCACAATTTCAAAGCGTGGCAGGAGTGATAGCGTCCCGGCGAGCCCGAGGGAAGACGTTGACCGTGCCTCAGGTCACGCCGGCATAGCGGCCGGGCCTGTGGTTGATCGCCAGCGTCATGTTGACGACGGCTGCACCCACGACCGAAAGCACGAGGTTTGCAGGCGGCAGCACGAAATAGGCGGCGGCGAGGATGGCGAGATCGACCGCGAGCTGGAAGTAACCGGCGCGGACGCCGAACTTTTCCTGGAGATAGATCGCCACGATGTTGATGCCGCCAAGCCCGGTGCGATGCCGGAAGAGGATCAGCAGGCCCGTGCCCATCAGTCCGCCGCCGACGACGGCCGCATAGATGGGATCGAGCCGGGCGATCTCCACCCAACCGGCCGTCAGCCGCGAAAACAGCGAGACGAGGCTGACGGCGATGAAGGTGCGCAGCGCAAACATCCAGCCGAGCCGTTTGATCGCCAGGACGTAGAAGGGCAGGTTGACGAGGGAGAAGACCAGCCAGAACTCGGCGCCAGTCGCATATTGCAGAAGCAGCGCCAGCCCGGAGGTGCTGCCCGTCAAGAGCATCGCCTTGCTGTAGATGATGACGCCGAGCGACATGATCAGCGTGCCCGTCAGGATCGCCAGCGCATCCTCGTAGAGGCGGTGGCGTTCGAGAGGGACTTCGGACACGTCGATGCTGCGCTCGGCCATCTTAGCCTCAGAGGTTCTTGAACTTGGCGATGACGCCGTCGACTTCCGCCGTCTTCAGGCCGGCGATGTTGATGCGGCCGGAGCCGGGCATGTAAATGCCATGCTCGTTCCTGAGCCGCATCACGTCGGCCTCGGCGAGCGGCAGCAGCGAGAACATGCCTTCCTGGCTGGCGACGGCACCGAGCGCCTGCCAGCGGTCGCGCAAGCCTTCGGCAAGCGCCCGGCGGATGTTGGCGATGCGCAGCCGCATGGTTTCGAGCTCTTCCATCCAGTCGCGCTTAAGATCCGTGTCGGAAAGAATAATACGAACGATGGCTGCACCATGATCCGGCGGCATCGAATAGCTGGTGCGCGCGAGGCCCGCGAGGTTGGAGCGGACGGTATCGGCCGAGGACGACGAAGTCGTCACCGCGAAGATCGCGCCGGCGCGCTCGCGGTAGAGGCCGAAGGACTTGGAGCAGGAAACCGCGACCAGCGCCTCCGGCACGACGCCGATCAGGTGGCGAAGGCCGGCGACGTCCTCGTCGAGGCCGCGGCCGAAACCCTGATAGGCGAGATCGACGAGCGGCAGCAGGCCGCGCTCGGCGATGACGGCCGCAAGCTCCATCCATTGCGCTTGCGTGATAACGCCGCCCGTCGGGTTGTGGCAGCTCGCATGCAGGAGAACGGCGTCGCCGGCAGCAGCGCCCTGCAGCGCCGTCATCATGTTGTCGAAGAGCACGGTCTGCGATGGCACGTCGAAGAACGGGTAACCGGCGGTTTCGAGGCCGGCCGTCTTGAAGATGCTCGCGTGGTTCGGCCAGCTCGGCAGACCGATCCAGATGCGCTTGCCGCCCATTTGGTGAATGAGGTCGGCCGCAAGCCTGAGCGCGCCGGAACCGCCCGGCGTCTGCACGCCGGCAATGTGGCTGCGATCGACGGTGTCGCCGCCGACCAGCGTCCAGAGATGATCGATGAAGACCAGGTCGCCTTCGGGGCCGACATAGGCCTTGCTGTCCTGGGTTTCGAGCAGGCGCTTTTCCGCAGCCTTGACGGCGCGGAAGATCGGCGTGTGGCCGGTTTCGTCGCGGTAGACGCCGACGCCGAGATCGACCTTTCCGGGGCGCTCGTCCTTGCGGTAGAGCCCGATCAGGGCCAGCAACGGGTCGTCGGGTTGGCGGGTCAGTGCGTCGAACATGCCGGAAAATCCCCCTTGAGTGGCAGCGGTGCGTTGTCGGTCGAGAATGCCTGCCGGCCGCCGTTCCTCCGGCTGCCCTGCGGCTTCCTTCTTAAGTCAGCGCAAGCGCAAAATCGATGCGATTTTTGCTGCGGAGACAATATCGACAGCGTGCTATTTGCGCGAAATTCTGCAATTGATTTGCTGATTTGCGTGTTGGAGCTTGGTGATGGTTGAAAAGGCGGTGATGGAACTGGATCAGGTCGACCGACGCATCATCCGTCTGCTGGTCGAGGATGCGTCGTTGAGCAACAACGAGCTTGCGGCCCGGGTCGGTCTCTCACCGGCGCCGCTGTCGCGCCGCCTCGCCCGGCTCTATGCGACGGGCGTTATCCGCCAGACGGTGGTGGTCGATCCGAAGGCCGCAGGCATCGGCTTCCAGGCCTTTGTCGAGGTGACGCTGGAGCGCACTGCAAGCAAGGTCGGCCACCGTTTCATCGAGCTGGTTTCACGCATGCCGGAGGTGGTGGAATGCCACACGGTCGCCGGCGACTTCGATTTTCTCCTGAAGATCGCCGTGCGCGACGTCGCCGACTACAAGCGTCTGCTCTGGAGCGAGTTCGAGCAGATCGCGGAGATCAAGACGCTGCGTTCGACCATCCTTCTCGACAGCCCAAAGATGACGGCCGCCACCTTGGGTGACGGCCGCTGAATGTGGGCGATTGGGGGGGCTCTCAGGCTTCGAGTGGTCCCGGCTTGCGCGCGGCGTTGGAGGGCTGAGCGCAGGCGATCTTCATCAGGTCCGAACGTCGGCGTGCAAGGCGGGTCGAGACGCGGGTGACGATCAGCCCATCCTGCGGCGCCCGCACTTCGACGGTTCCGCCGGCCTGGCCCGGCCGCGCGAGAATGGTGGCGAGCAGGTCGCCGGCCTTCACGCTTTCGCCGATGTCGCGATGAAACAGGATGGCGCCCGCCTCCGGCGCGCGGATCATCTCGATATTGTCGAGCGGCGAAACGATGCCGGCGAACGGCGCGATCGCGTCGTCACCGGTGATCACGCCACGGGCGACGAGGAAGCGGAAGACGCCATCTGCGTCCTTGCGGGCAAGCTCCGGATAGACGTCGCGGGTGCCGCGAAGCTCCACGGTAACCGACAGGCGTCCGGGGAGCCGCGTCTTCTTCTGCCCGGTCTCATATTTCCAGGCATAGGCGACCGCCTCCTCGAAGGCAGAGCTCTCGCCGTCCGAGAGGAAAACCGCTTCCATGCCGAGCGCAGAAGCGAGGTCGCCCGCCTCCGGCCAGAAGGCGTCGTCGATATAAGCGTATTGCAGCGCCTCGTCGTCGCAGTGGAGGTCGAGCATCAGGTCGGCGCCGAGCGCCATGTGCAGCAGCTGGCGCTTCAGGCGGTCGGTCGCCGAGTAACGGTCGAGATCGTCGATGAGGCTGTCGCGGTCGGCAAGCGAGATCAGCGGGAAGTCGCGGTTGAAGTTGGTGCGCGATCCCAGATCGAACCGGCCCTGCAGCTCGCCGAAATGCGACTGCGCCGTGCCGATCGGGTTTGCCTGCGGCACGACGGTGATGTCGCCGAGGATGGCGCCGTCTTTTTCTGCCTGCTGCAATCCTTGCAGAAGGAAATGCGCCAGCGCCGTGCCCGGCAACTCGTTGGCGTGCAGCGCCGCCTGGATATAGGTCTTCGGTGCCGCAGCGTTCCTGCCCTTGAAGCGGAAGACGGGCAGGCGCCATTCGATGCCGGACGTATCGCCGGCGATGATGATTTCGGAAATGTCCATGGGCTCCTCCCGTATCGTTTGTTGGTGGCGCTTATCGGCATTCCGACGGCGCTCCGCAAGTCGCTAAGAACTGGGGTACGGATGGGGTTGCGTCGAAGTCGCTCTGGCCTTGAGATCCGGGGAAGGCCTATTGTTCCTGGACAACGCCAGCACAGGCAGGAGACGGCAAAATGATCCTGATCGGCCAATACGATTCGTTCGTTCGTCGCGTGGGCATAGCGCTCACGCTGTACGGTATCCCCTTCGAACACCGCCCCTGGTCGTCCTTCGGCAACGCGGACGAGCTTCGCGCCCACAATCCGCTGACGCGCGTACCGACCCTTGTGCTGGGTGATGGGCTGGCGCTTACCGACAGCCACATCATTCTCGACTATCTCGATAGCCTCGTATCCGATGATCAGGTCATGTTCCCACGAGCCGAGCCGGCGCGGCATCGGGCACTGCGGATTGCCACGCTCGCGACCGGCCTTGGCGACAAGGCGGTCAGTCTGTTTTACGAGAAGCGCCTGCATGGCGAAGTCTCGGCGCTCTGGGTCGATCGCTGCCGCCGCCAGATCGAGGAGACGCTTGGCGTCCTCGAGGCGAGCCGCACTGAAAGCCGGAGCGAATACTGGTTCTCGGAGCGCATCGGCCACGCTGACATCGCAGTCGCGGCGGTCCTGCGATTCCTCAAGGACGTGCATTCCGATCTCGTCGCCATCTCGCATTATCCCCACTTGCGCGCCCACGCGGAGAAGCTGGAGGCGCTCCCCGCGTTCCAGACGATCAGCCAGCCCTTCATTCCGCCGGCCTGAGGCTTCTGCCGATCTTGAGTGAGCGTGGCCGATACTTCACCGAGGCGTGATGGTTTCGCGGCGGCCGGTCACTCGCAACTCCATTATCCGGTCACAAACGCGGAGGATTTGGCGAGGCTGGCGTTCAAGAGCCTCCGGGGCGTTTTGTGGGACCGAATGCAGTGCGAAATATAAGGCCGCGCAAGCCGCCGGCTCGCTCAATGGCATGAAATGGAATGACTTCCTGAAGGCGCAATGCGGAACCGACACCGCTGCCAAACCGGCAGTCATGACAAATGAAGAGCCGAAGGCCGCCAACACGGACAACGCGCCGGAGCCAGCGGCAACGACGGCAAAGGCGCCGAAGGGCGTGGTTTTCCCGAAGAAGGTCGACCCGAGATAATCGAATGAAGCCGCCGGAAAGGCGCGTATGCATACCTGCCTCGACCAATACAAGGCCGACAAGGCGAACAACACCTTGGGTGACCTCAACTGGATCAAGAAGGGCGGTGGCTACTACAGCATCTGCAATTCGCAACTGAAGCATTCCTGAATCCACGCGACCGGCACCCAGCTGCAAACCCGCGCGTCCTTTTTGGGCGCGCGGGAGCTTCAGTTCAAATCGCGGCCGTCTCAGTTGCTGCGGCTATTCCGTATCGAGAAAGCTGCGGATCGCTTTCACCGTTGCTTCCGGTTGCTCTTCCATCAGCCAGTGGCCGGATGCCGGAATCACCACTTCCGTGACGTTGTCGGCGGCTGCTCTGGCAACGACGGCCATCGTCGGCCCGAAGGATTTTTCGCCGCCAACGGCGAGTACCGGCATCTTCAGCTTGCCCTGCTTCAGAAGGGCCTGGTCATCGATCGCGTCCTGATCGAAGGCCGCAAACTGCGCGAAGCCGGCGTGCATCGCTCCGGGCTGGGCGTAAAGCGTGGCGTAGTGCTGGCGCGATGCTTCGTCCCACTTCTTCGGGTCAGCGGAGAACTCGTTCCAGAAGCGGTCGAGATAGATGCGTTCGCGGCCAGCGACCAACCGTTCCATGTCGGGCCCGCCAAAGCGGAAGTGCCAGAGCAGCGGGTTCTTGAGGATCTCCTCCCAGGGGCCGATGCCGGGCAGAGGCGCGTCCATGAGCACGAGTTTGGTCGTCCGTGCCGGATATTGCGCGGCGAACGAGTAGCCGACCATGTTGCCGATATCGTGCGCGACGACGTCGACCTTGTCCGCCTTCAAGGCGTCCAGCACGCCGGCGATATCCTTGGCTTCATTTTTCTTGTCGTAGCCGGTTTCAGGCTTCTGTGAGCGTCCCATGCCCCTGAGATCGGGTACGATGACGCGGTGACCGCGCACGAGTTCGGCGGCGAGCGGCGCCCACATGTCGCCGGTCTCGCCATAGCCGTGCAGCAGCACGACGGTTGGCCCGGACCCTCCGACACGGACATGAAGGGTTGTGCCGTTGGTTGCGATGTCCTGCATCGTAAAGGCCGCCGAATAGGGCTGAACGTCAGCGAGCGCCGGGGCAGCAATGGCGATGGCTGCGCTGGCGATGAGGGAACGAAGCATTCTGTCTCTCCTGTTGAGGCGTGTGCCGAATGGCGTTTCGATAATAAACAGAAGATGACATTGGGCCGACGTTCGAACTAGTGGCGGGAAAGCGAAGCTATTGTTCGCTATTGCCGAACGCTAAAGCCTTGTTCATCTATCGCCGGATGGCAACAAATAGGCCTCGGCGGCGACCTGAGATTGAGAGACCAGGTGGACGGTTGGCAAGTGATTTCGATCACTTCGAATAGCGGATCACGCCGTCCTGCACCGGATGTGCGCGGGAAAGCGGTTGGGCGTGCCGAGGACGCGCCTTTCGGAATTTGCGCTGCCATCGCTGACGACGCTACGTCGGCGGCATCGTCTCGAATTTCGTCAGAGCCGGATCGAGATGGTCCCAGTCGTATCCGCGCACGGCATAGGTCACTGCATCGGGCTTGTAGCGGCTCGGATCATCAAGGCTCGCCGCGCGCACACTGAAGAATTCGGGCATGGCCGCAAAGGTCATGTAGACGGGCGAGCCACAGGTGGGACAGAAGCCGCGCGTCTTCACATGGCCGCTGTCGGCAACCATATCCCAGTGCGTCGCTTCGCCTTCGAGCTTCACGCCGTCGCGGCGGAACGTCATATGCGATCCGTGTCCGGTCCCGCTTTCGTGCTGGCAGTCGCGGCACTGGCAGTCGTTCGAAAATACCGGTTCTCCGGAAATCTCGTAGCGGATCGCGCCGCAGGCGCATCCGCCGATATAGGACCTGCTCATGCATTCCTCCTGTTTCGGGCATGGCAAGGCCTGGCGCGCGGCCGCGAGCGCCGCGCCGACCATTCTCCTTGCTCGTTTCGGTTTGTAAGGTGCCGGCTCGCCGTGACGATCCGGCTTCGGTTTTAGGGCTGTTCGTCGGTGACCTCACCGAGGCGCGAGAGCACCTTCGGCCAGCCATTGCTCATATTGCTGAACGCCGAGTCGTTCTTCGGCGTGACGAAGCCGGAATGCACGAGGCGAAGACGGGTGCCGTTGTCGACCTTCGTCAGCGTCCAGGTCACGACCGTGTCGAGACGGGAGCCGTAACCGACATTGTCTTCATCACCGCTCTTCCACGAATAGACGAAGCGCTCATGCGGGCGGACCTCCAGCACCTGGCAACGGATCGTCCCGTCCCAGGCTCCGGCCGGTGTCGTCTGGAAGGTGAAATGCGTGCCCTCGACGGGCCTGAAGCCGGTCGGCGGCATGATCCAGCGCCCCATCAGGTCGCCATTGGTCAGGGTCTTCCAGATCGTCTCGGGTGCATGCGGAAACACCTCGTCTATGACGATGTCCTGTGTCTCGATTTTCAAGGCTGCTGCGTCGGTCATGGATCGATCTCCTTGAGAAGAGTGCGTAGATCTGCAAAGCGCTCGCGCCAGAAGCTGCCATAGTGGCTCATCCAGTCGACGAGCGGCGCCAGGCCTTCAGGCTCGGCGCGGTAATAGACGTTGCGGCCTTCCGGACGCTCGGCGACCAGGCCCGCCTGCTTCAGCGACTTGAGGTGCTGCGAAATCGCACCCTGCGTCACGCCGCTGCCGCGGGTGAGCTCGACCACGGTGATCTCGTCGGCATTGGCGATGCGCTCGAACACGGCGCGCCTTGTCGGGTCGGCAAGGGCGCGCATGACGGCGGTGACGGGGGTGGTTTCGATCATCATGAGAAACAAATAGCATTCACTAATTGATTAGTCAATACTATTGATAATGATAGCGGAAAAGGGCGAACCGTTTGGTCCGCCCTTCCTGTCCGTTTCGCGACCGCGATGTGCGGTGCCGGGATTATGCTTATTCGCTCGCCTGTGCCGCCTTTTCGATGAGCGCTGCGACGGCATCCGGCTTCGAGACGTAGACGGCGTGGCTGCCGGCGGTCTCGACCACCGTGGAACCGGCGCGTTTTGCCATCTGGCGCTGGGCGGCCGGCGGGATCATGCGGTCGTCGGTCGCAACGAGATAGAAGCTCGGCTTCTCCTTCCAGGCCGGAGCGGTGACGGTGCCGGCTGCCGCTTCCACGGCCCACGGGACCTGCGAGTCGGCCATGAAGGCTGCAATCTCAGGGTCGACGTCGGCCGCGAATGCAGCGGCGAATTTCGCCTTGTCGAGTGCGAGGAAACCATCGACGGGCGGCAGGATCGGCGGAACCGGAGCGCCGGCAGGCGGGTTGGCGATGAGCGAGGAAACGGACTCGCCCTTATCCGGCGCGAAGGCGGCGATATAGACGACGGACTTCACCTTTTCGTCGGTGCCGGCTTCCGAAATGACCACGCCGCCATAGGAGTGGCCGACGAGCACGACCGGGCCGTCCTGCGCGGCGATCGCGCGCTTGGTGATGGCGACGTCGCCGGCAAGCGAAAGGGTTGGGTTCTGGACGATGGTGACGTTGTAACCGTCCTTCTTGAGGATGTTGTAGACGCCCTGCCAGCCCGAACCGTCAGCAAAGGCGCCATGAACCAGCACGACATTCTTGGCGGCAGGGGCGGCCTGGGCCGACGTGAGCGCGCTTGCGGAGAGGGCGAAAGCGGCGGCAGCGATGAGGGACTTAAGCATTTCGGGTCTCCTTTGATTTGGTTGTTTTCGCGAAAATTATTATCGCGATAATCATCGTGTACGCCGACTCGGTTTTCTTGTAAAGATATTAATTATCGCGATATCGATTTTCGAGGCAGAAAACGCGCTGCGCATCCTTAGGAGCCCCAGATGTCCAATGATCCCACGACCGTGCCGCTGGATAGCCAGCTTTGTTTTTCGATCTATTCGGCATCGATCGCCATCAACCGCGTCTACAAGCCAATGCTCGACGCGCTCGGCGTAACCTACACTCAGTATCTTGTCTTGAGCACGCTCTGGGAGAAGGACGGCCTGACGATCTCGGCGATCGCCGATCGGTTGGGCCTTGAGTCGAGCACGATTACGCCGGCCGTCAAGCGGCTTGAAGCCGCCGGTTTCCTCGGCCGCCACCGCAGCGTCACCGACGAGCGACAGGTGGAAGTGCACCTTTCAGCAAAGGGACGCGGTCTGCATGTGAAAACCGGTTGCCTGACCGATGCTCTGCTGAAAAATTCAGGCTTCACCGTGCCGGAAATGATCGATCTCAACGAGCGAGTTCGGAAGCTGCGCGATGGAATGCGTGACGCGGTGAAGTAGCGGCGCCGCGCGGACCGAAGGGCCGGCGTGTCTGGATTTTGAGCGCGAAAAGTCGTGGCGAACCTGAGCCGCGCTTATCTCAGCCGGCCGATCGGGATGATCTCGGACGCGGAGGTTTCGAACGGTCTGCCGTCCCAGCCGCCGAGCCACTGCTCCACGACGAGTCCGGACTCGTCCATCATCGCGGTGAGGTCTTCGTGGGAAGGGAAGGCGATTTTCGACTGGGCCGCGTAGGTGCGTTCGTCCGCTGCGATCCGGTAGAACGTATCGTACTCCACCACCCCGGTTGCAGGGTCGTGCCGGACATCGTTCCAGGCGAGAACCTTGCCAAAGACGGGATGTTCGGTGTCCCGCTCGGATTCGTCCGGTGTCCATTCCTTCCATTCCTCGACCACCGGATTGCGGCTGTCGAAAATGAAGTGCCCTTCGGGCGAAAGATGCGCGGCGATGGTCTTCAGCGCCGCAAGCTGATCGTCTTTTGTCAGGAATACCTGAAAGGCATGGCCGCTGAGCAGCACCATGTCGAACGTCTCGTCGAGGCGGATGGTCCGCCCGTCACCCTCGACCCAACGGACGCGGTTACCGCCAGGTCTTGACCTGGCGACGTCCAGCATCGCGGCTGCCGGATCGACGCCGACGACCCGCTTTCCACTCTCAGCAAGAGCAGCGGTCAGCATGCCGGTGCCGCACCCCAGATCAAGGATCGAGGTGCGGCCTTCGGCCATGGTCTTCAGATATGCGGAATCGGCGGTCCAGCCGTTCTCGATGTCGTAGAACTCTACAAGGCTTGGATCGTTATAGAGCTTGTCCGACGGCATCGAGGTGACTGCTTATTCCCACTCGATCGTGCCCGGCGGCTTCGAGGTCACGTCGTAGACGACGCGGTTGATGCCGCGGACCTCGTTGATGATGCGCGTTGCCGCGCGTCCGAGGAATTCCATGTCGTAGTGGTAGAAGTCGGCGGTCATGCCGTCGACCGAGGTGACGGCACGAAGCGCACAGACGAATTCATAGGTGCGTCCGTCGCCCATGACGCCGACGGTCTGTACCGGCAGCAGTACGGCGAACGCCTGCCAGATGGCATCGTAGAGGCCAGCCTTGCGGATTTCGTCGAGGTAGATCGCATCGGCTTCGCGCAGGATCTCAAGCTTCTCGCGGCTGATGCCGCCCGGGCAGCGGATCGCAAGGCCCGGACCCGGGAAGGGGTGACGGCCGATGAAGCTGTCGGGCAAGCCGAGCTCGCGGCCAAGCACGCGGACCTCATCCTTGAACAGTTCGCGCAGCGGCTCGACGAGTTGCATGTTCATGCGTTCCGGCAGGCCACCGACATTGTGGTGCGACTTGATCGTGACCGACGGGCCGCCGGTAAAGGAGACGCTTTCGATGACATCCGGGTAAAGCGTGCCCTGGGCGAGGAAATCCGCGCCGCTGAGCTTCTTTGCCTCTTCCTCGAATACCTCGATGAACAGGCGGCCGATGATCTTGCGTTTGGTTTCCGGATCGCTCTGGCCTTCGAGTTCGCCGATGAAGCGGTCGGACGCGTCGACGTGCAGGAGGTGCAGGTTGTAGTGCTCCTCGAACATCGCAACGACGTTCTTCGCCTCGTCCTTGCGCATCAGGCCGTGGTCGACGAGGATGCAGGTGAGCTGGTCGCCGACGGCTTCGTGGATGAGCAGTGCCGCGACCGAGCTGTCGACGCCGCCAGAAAGCGCGCAGATCACCTTCTTGTCGCCGACCTGCTTGCGGATTGCCTCGACGGCCTTGGCGCGGTAGGCCGACATAGACCAGTCGCCCTTGATGCCGGCGATCTTGTGCACGAAGTTGGAAATCAGCTTGGCGCCGTCGGGCGTGTGCACCACTTCCGGATGGAACTGCACCGCGTAGTACTTGCGCTTCTCGTCGGCGATGAAGGCGAAGGGCGCGTTGGCGGAGGTCGCCACGACCTCGAAGCCTTCGGGGATGGCGGTGACGCGGTCGCCATGCGACATCCACACCTGGTGGCGCGAGCCGACGGACCAGAGGCCTTCAAACAGCGGGCAGTCCTTCTCGACTTCCAGGAAGGCGCGGCCGAATTCGCGGTGATGGCCGCTCTCGACCTTGCCGCCGAGCTGGGCGCAGATGGTCTGCTGGCCATAGCAGATGCCGAAGACCGGCAGGCCGGAATCGAAGATCACGGACGGTGCACGCGGCGAGCCGATGTCGAGCGTGGACGCCGGGCTGCCGGACAGGATCACGGCCTTCGGCTTCAGTCGCTGGAAGCCTTCTTCAGCCGACTGGAACGGCACGATTTCGCAATAGACACCGGTTTCGCGCACGCGCCGGGCGATGAGCTGCGTCACCTGGCTGCCGAAATCGACGATGAGGACGGTGTCGGGATGGGCTGTCTGGGTCATTGGAAGCCTTCAAACAAGCTTGATCATGGCGAGCCTTTAATGAAAGCCCGCCATCAGCGCAACGATTCAATTGCACCCCGACAATTCCGGGGTTTCAGAGCGGGATGGCGCCGCTTAAAACCGCATTCTCCAACCGGTCGATCACATCAGCAAGCTTCTCGTCGATGACGTGAAGGTATTCGGTCCAGTCGCTGACATGCTTGAGCTCCGCCTTGCCGTCGGAGATGCCGCGCAGGGCAATCAGCGGAATCCCAAAGGACTGGCAGGCGCGCAGAACCGCAAAGGTCTCCATCTCCACCATGTCGGCGTCGATCGTTTCATAGGCCGCGCCCGAAACGATATTGGCGCCGGTCGAAAGCCGGGCTTCGGGCACGCCGGGAATCCGGAGCGGCAGCGGCACCACGGCCGGCAGGTCGAGGAACGGAGTCGCGCCCTTCTCGAAGCCGAGCGGCGAGGCATCCATGTCGCGATAGCCGACGGAGACGGCCTGGTAGACTTCGGTCTGTTCAAGCGTGGCAGCGCCGGCCGAGCCGAGCGAAACGACGAGATCGGGCAGGGCCCGCTCCGCTGCGAGCTCGGCAAGCGTGCGCGTCAGCACCACGGCAGCCTCGACCGGGCCGACGCCAGTCATCAGCGGCTTGATCCGGTCCTTGAGGTGCGGCCCGTATTCGGCATCCACGGCCATGACGTAGAGGACCCTGCGTCCGGCGACGTCCTTGATGGCAAAACTCATCCTTCGATCCCCTCGCGTCCGCGCACCACCATCATCGTTCCCGTCATCGATGCGATCAGCTTTGCCGGTCCGTCCGCACGGATCGCATAACCGCGCCCGTCGGAGACGATGATCGTCGAGCCGGGCTTCGTCACTTCCCCGCGGAACAGGAAGCGCTCCCCGCGCCCCGGCGAAAGCAGATTGACCTTGAACTCGATCGTCAGGATCGAGGCATCGGGATCGATCACAGAATAGGCGGCGTAGGTGCCGGCCGAATCCAACGCAGCCGAAATGACACCCGCATGCAGGAACCCATGCTGCTGCGTCAGCTTCTCGTCGAAGGGCAGTTCGATCTCGACAGTGCCCTGTTCGACGAGCGTCAGTTCCGCGCCGATGGTGCGCATCGCCGCTTGCCGCGCAAAACTGTTGCGGATGCGCTTTCGGAAATCGGGGGGATCACGGTCGTCCATCAGTCCACATGGCCTTTTTAGTCGGGCGGCATCACTATGCCAGCGGGACAGTGGCACGCTCGTGAAGGTCCGACAAGTTCAATTCATGAGCAAAATCGAGCTGTTGAGCGCCGTCGCAAACGCAACCCAGGCGAGATAGGGAAGGAACAACAGGGCCGAAACGCGATCCCGCTGCCAGCTTGCGACAACGAAACCAGCGATCGCAATCAAGAGCGCGATGATGACGATCAGGGCCGAAGAGATGTCCTTGATCCCGAAGAACAGCGGCGACCAGAGGAGGTTGAGCATCATCTGCGCCAGCCACAAGCGCATGGCGGCGGCGCGGCGATGGTCAAGAAACATCCGGGCCCCGGCAATCCCGATCATCACGTAGAGGATCGACCACACCGGAGCGAAGATCCAATCGGGCGGATTGAACGCCGGTTTTGCCAGTGACTGGTACCATTGTCCGGGGATGTTGTTGTAGCCGATGAGGAGACCGAGACCGAGAACGGCGGCGATGAAGACTGCATACACGATGGTTCTGTTCATGGCCTCGACAGATAGAACAGACTTTCGGGCTTTCCATGGGGGCTGCCGTTTTGAAGCCGCGATCTGCCACCTATATCATGTGCCATGAAGAGTTTCAGACGCATCGATATCCGGCCGGCCGCCCCGGATGACATCATGATGATCGCCTCCGTCATCGTCGAAAGCTGGCGATCGACGTTCCGCGGGCTGATTTCCGACGATTTCCTCGATGGCATGAGCGTCGAGGAGCAGGCACTGCGCCATGCAAGGCGCATGCGTGTCGCCGATGTCTTCCATCTGGTCGCGGTCGACATGAGCACGAACAAGGTGATCGGCTTTGCCAATTATGGAAAAGCCCGATCGATGCCGCCGCGTTTCGATCGCGAGCTCTACGCGCTCTATATCCTCAAGGAATTCCAAGGCGCCGGCATCGGCTCGGCACTGGTGCGCAGCGTTGCCGGCCATTGCCGGGAGCTGGGCGGCAAATCCCTGTTTGCCTGGGTGCTTTCCAGCAATCCGAACAGGGCGTTCTATGAACATCTGGGTGCCGTTGCCGTCGGCCAGGGCCAGGTGAGCCTCGGTGGTGAAAACCACGACCAGACGGCCTATCGCTGGGACGACCTGGTAAAGCTCTCCGGCGCGGGCCGCTTTTCGGCGTGAGGCAGTTCCGGACGCAATATCGCTGCGCGCTTGCCATCGAACCGCTTTAGCTGCGGCCGAGCCGGACGATGTGCTGATCCCAGGCAACGCGGCTCTGGCTCGCCTTGAAGTGCCCATCATAAGAGGAAACGGCAAAGCCGTGCTCGGCGCTGGCGACCCCTGCCGCATCGGCGACGCGCTCTTCCTTCAAGACGGCGCCGGTTCGTGCATCGAGCGACACGGCCACGCCGCCCTTCGGCGAGGTCAGGCCAACGAGCCCTTCGCGCCGGTTGACCGCGATCGCGCCGACATAATTCGCCAGCGCTTCCGTCGTGCGCTCCGGCAACGACAGGAACTTCAGGTCCTCGCCCCTGGAGAAGGATCCGACGAGCGGCGGCAGATCGTTGCGGGCGCCCTCGTACTGGCAGGCAAACCAGATCTCCCCCTTCGGGCCGATATCGACGTGGCGTGTCGAAAGACGGCTGAGCTCGGCAGGTAACCCATGCTTCTGCACGAGCGCACCGGTTTTCGTGTCCACCAGCGTCAGGCTCGGCTCCATATGGTCGAGATTGAGCTTGGTGCGGCCGAAATCCGGGTGGGTCTCGATGCCGCCATTGGCAATGGCGAGCAGGTGACCGTCGGCTGTCAGCGTCATGTCGTGCGGGCCGATGCCGTAGGTTGGGAATTCGCCGATGCGGGTGAAGTCGTCGGTGCCGTCATAGATGCCGACCATGCCGCGATTGGCGGCGAAGTCGTTCTCCGTGGCATAGAGCAGCTTGCCATCGGCCGAGAAGCAGCCATGGCCGTAGAAATGCCGGCCCTCGGCCGCAGCAATCACGATCGGCTCGGCGGTCCCGTCGGTCGCAAGGATCATCGCATAGGTGCCGGGACGGCGTGCAAAGGCGACGGCTCGGTGCGTGGCCGGAGAATAGGCCATGCCATGCGCACGCGCCGGCAGCGCCGTGCGATCGATGATTTCGCCCGTTTCCGTCAGCGTCGCCACGCCATAGCTTCCATCCGGCGCCATGAAGGCTGAGGCAAAGACGGCATCGGCTCTGCCAAGCGCGAAGGTCCGATCGGGCGCGAGGCTCGCGACCCAGGCGGCGCCCGCCATTTTCAGGAAACTGCGTCGGTCGATCAGACCCGTGGCCGCCATCATGCTGTCGTCTCCACCAAGGCATTTTCGGTGAAACGGCGGCGCCTGGCGCCGCCGCTTGCGTAAGCGGACGATGCGGTCAGAGCCAGCCGCGCCGCTTGAAGTAGAAATAGGGCACGATCGCGGAGATCACCATCAGCATCAGTGCCGCAGGGTAGCCGAACTCCCACTGCAGCTCCGGCATCACGCCGAAGTTCATGCCGTAGATCGAGGCGACCAGTGTCGGCGGCAGGAAGACGACGGCGGCAACCGAGAAGATCTTGATGATCTGGTTCTGCTCGAGGTTGATGAGACCCAGCGTCGCATCGAGCAGGAAGTTGATCTTGTTCGACAGGAACAGCGCGTGGTCGCCGAGCGACGTTGCGTCCCGTTGGATCAGCTTGATCCGCTGCCGGCTTTCCTTTCCAGCCTTGCGCGGCCCCATGCCTTCGAGCGCCACGTGATAGGCGACGAGCCGACCGATGCTGACGAGGCTTTCCCGGATGACCGTCAGGAGGTCGCCCTTCTGGCCGATCTGCTCGATCAGCGACTGCAGGTCGCGCGTCTTCTTGGTGGCGCTGGCATTGGTCTTGCGGAACACCTCGCGCGAAATCGCGTCGACCTCGCTGCCGGCACGTTCCAGCGCATCCGCCGTACGGTCGATAATCGCTTCCAAGAGGCCGAGCATCACCAGTTCGCCGCTCTCGCAAATCTGGCCGTTGGCCTTCTGGATGCGGTGGGAAAACGTCTGGAACGGCTTCGGGTCGGCATGGCGGACCGTGACCAGCGTCGCGCCCTTGAGGATGAAGGTCACCGGCACCTTGACCGGATAGTCGCTGTCGAGCTTGGCGGCCGCCGTCATCGTCATGAATTCGGCGCCGTCCTCCTGGTAGAGGCGGTCGGAAAGCTCGATCTCCTGCATCTCGTCACGGGTGGGAATCTCGATGCCGAGCTGCCCTTCGACGAGGCGCGTTTCCTCGGTCGACGGATTGAGAAGATCGTACCAGATGGCAGGGGTCGGCAAGGCGATGCCATCCAGCATGTCGACGAGCACGAGGTGGCTGTTCTGGCTTTTGAAGATGCGCAGCATATTGGGCTCCATAGGGCGAGTCATCCGACCGCCGTGAAGCCCTGATCAAATCAGGACCGGACGGTCGTGAGCGTGAAGGCTCGACTTCGACTGTCGGGGTTCATTGTAGGTTGGTCCTTGTGGTGAAACGTGCCCGTGAGAGCGGGCACGGAAAGCGCTTTGCGCCTAAAAGCCTTGATTGTCAACACCCTGCCAGCGCGGCTGTTTTGTCAGTCGCCGTCGGCAAACGAGAAGCCTGCGCCAAGCCCGATCGCGCCGCCGAAATCGTTGTTCAGGCGGTTGAGGAGGTCGTTGGTATTGAGCGACAGAAAGGCGAGTTTGGCGCGCTTGTCCTCATCGGTGAGGGCGGCGTCGATTGGTCCATCGATGTTGCCGGCCATGCCGATCACCGACTTGAAGACGAAATCGGCCGAACCCGCCACCGAGCGGCTGTCTTCCGGCAGCAGGCTTTGCATGTCGGCGACATCGAACAGCGTCTTCAGGCCCCGGACGTTGCCGGCGATCGAGGCCATGGTGTTGCCGGAGCGCCAGTAGATCGCGAGCTTCGGATGTCCCTTGTCGTCCTTGCCTTCGTAGAACGGCTTCAGGCGCTGGTCCTTCACTGTCTCGACGCCATGGACGAGAATGCCGAGCAGTTCGGTGGCCGCCTCGCGGTTGTCGCGGAAATCGGGATTGTCAGGGCCCGGATGTTTCCAGGCGGCCTGGATGCCGTCGGGCTTCTGCCAGGCGGCGAGGAATTCGTTGGCGATATCATCGAGGTTCTTTGTGATCGCCAGGCCGTAGCGGCAGCGGAAGTCGCCCTCCTTGCCCGACAGCGCTTCGGAGCCGGTACCGTAGAGCACGTATTCGAGCGCACCCAGCCCTTGCGCGGCCACGCTCTTGCCCTTGAGCTTGGCTACGTCGGCCGCGCTTTCATCCTGCTTGGAAAGGATTGCCTGCACCTGCTTCAGTCCCGTGCTCTTGCGGTCGGGATAGAAGAGAAAGCGTTCGAAGCGGTTCTGTTCGAGCGCCGGGCCGAGCCTGACGATCTCGATCGCCGACCAGGCACCGACCAGATCGGAAAAGGCGCCTTGAGCGCTCTTAAGCGCCGGCTTCGACGGTGCCGCGCAGAGCTTGGCCGTTGCGACGTTTGCGGCCGCGGCTTTCTCCGTCAGTTTGCGATAGCCGGGGATGACGAAGTCGTCGACGGCCTTGGCCATCACCGTCGGCACGGCGGCCTCGTTGACGACGCGCGGCGAGAGCGCGCTGCCTTCCTGAGCCATCGTCGGGAACGCGGTCGCCAATGTCAGGGCGAATGCGAGGGTGAGTGTATGCGTGCGGGGCATCAGAGTGACTCCAGGAAGGCAAGGAGATCGCGGCGATCGCTTGCGGCAAGGGCGGCAAAGGCATCGCGGGCCTTCTGCCCTTCGCCGCCGTGCCAGAGGATCGCTTCGGTGAAATTGCGGGCGCGTCCGTCGTGCAGCAGGAAAGTGTGCCCGCTGACGGTCTTCGTCAAGCCGATGCCCCAGAGTGGCGGCGTGCGCCACTCTCGGCCGGTGGCGACACCTACCTGCTGTCCGTCCTCAAGGCCTTCGCCCATGTCGTGCAGCAGGAAATCGGAATAGGGCCAGATCAGCTGGAACGACTGCGCCTTGTTTGCTGCATCCCGGCGGGTGACGAATTTCGGCGTGTGGCAGCTGGTGCAGCCGAGGTCGTAGAAGGCCTTCTTGCCGCGAAGCGTCTCGGCAAAGCTCGCCTTGCGCCGCGCCGGCACGGCAAGGTTTTCCGAATAGAAGGTCACGAGGTCGAGCACCGGATCGGGCGCCTCGGTCGAACCAAGCCGTTCCTGCACACCGGTCGCCATGGTGAGGCATTTCACCTGAGCGGCCGTGCAGTCGCCATGGGGTCGGTCGGCGTTGGGGGAGGAGATGCCGATATCTGTGGCAAAGGCGTCGGCGCTTTGCTGTCGCACGGTGGCGTTCTGCGCCTTCCAGCCGAACCGCCCGAGCATCAGCTTGCCGGTCCTGGCGTCGCGCGTCAGTGCCGGGCGGCCGCTGATGCCGTCGCCGTCGGTGTCGTCAGGGTCGGCAAGGGCGAGAACATCCGCCTCATGGATCGCCTCGACGAGGCCGAGCCCGATCATCGGCTGGGCCACGCGCGGCGAGAGCGTCGTTGCCGGATCGAGAGGTCCGTAGGCAAGGTCGGTCACCGAATAGCGCGGCCGGCGCAGCGAAGCTTTTTCGCCGTCGGGGAAGGTGAACGGCTCCTCTGTATAACTGACTTCCAGATGTCCTTCGGCATCAAGGCCCGGCACAGCGCTGTCCTGAAGCTGGGCGCCATAGACCGGATCCGGGAAATTCACGACCTGATGTGCCTCGACCAACCGGCGTTCCTCCTCGTCGCGTGGCGGGCGCGCCAGGCGGAAGAACATCGAGGTCGTGTCGACGGCGCCTTCGGGCGGCCGGCCGCGACCGTCCTTCAGGTGACAGCTCTGGCAAGCGCGCGCGTTGTAGAGCGGGCCAAGCCCGTCGGAGGCCTGCGTGGAGGAGGGCGAGGAAACCCAGAGCTTGCGGAAGAGGGCATTGCCGAGCTTGAAGCCTTCCTCCTCCTGGAAGGTAAGGTTGGCTGAGAACTGGGAGAAGCTGTCGGCATTGACGGGCGCGATCGAGGTCGCAGCACCTCCGGACATCGCCTCGAAGGTTTCCGCCTTGGAGAAATCCGTCGTCGGTCGCGTCACCGTTGCGACGCGATCGCGGTCGGCGTTGCTCAGATCGGTGCGTTTGGTCGGGAAATAGTCGCCGGCAGCGGCGGGCAGGGCCGTTAGCAGCGCCTGGGCGAGAAGGAGCGCGAAAAGGCGAGATGCGCCAGATTTCATCAGGGGAGGATCGAGCCGCACCGGGTGCGATGCGGCCCGCCTTTTCAGCTTATTGGAAGACGGCGTTAGGATTGTCCAGGCTGTCCGAACCTTCAAGCTCGATCGTGCCGAGATCCAGCGACGCAATGACGCGCTGAACGGTCTTTGCCTGGGCGATCAGGCCGTCGATCGCCGCCTGAACGGTGGCGTTGCCCTCGGCATTGCCTTCGCCGATCATCTGGTCGTAGGCCTCGGTGGTCTCCGCGCGCTTGGCCATCGCCTGCATCTTCTCGACCGTGGTCGAAAGGTTGCCGGCCATTTCCTTGTCGAGTGCCGCATCCTTGGCAGCGACGAGTTCGGAGAGCGACGGGCCGGTCATCTTCGTGCCGTCGACGCGGGTGTATTCGCCGGTATAGGCCGACTGAATACCGATCGCGTCATGCAGATGCGAGTTGTGCGTGTTGTCGGAGAAGCAATCGTGCTCTTCTTCCGGATCGTGCAAGAGCAGGCCGAGCTTCATGCGCTCGCCGGCAAGTTCGCCGTAGGAGAGCGAGCCCATGCCGGTGAGGATGGCAACGAGGCCGGCCTTGGGGTCAGCCTCGACCGCCTTGGTGGCGGCACCATCCGGCGTCCAGTTGGCGACCATTTCCTTGAGGTCGGAAACGAGCAGCTCGGTCGCGGCCTTCAGATAGGCGGCGCGACGATCGCAATTGCCGCCGGTGCAGGCCTTGGTGTCGTAATCGGTGTAGGGGCGGTTGCCAGCACCCGCCTTGGTGCCGTTCAGGTCCTGGCCCCAGAGCAGGAATTCGATCGCGTGGTAGCCGGTGGCGACGTTCGCCTCGATGCCACCCGCTTCCTGCAGCGTGCCGGCCAGGAATTCCGGCGTGATGTTGCTGGCGTCGACATCCTTGCCGTCGATCTTGATCGTCTTGTTGGCAATCACGTTGGCGGTGAAGAGGGCGTTTTCGTCGCTCTCGGTGCCATAGCTCGGGTCGACATAGTCGATCAGGCCCTCGTCGAGCGGCCAGGCGTTGACCTTGCCTTCCCATTCGTCAACGATCGCGTTGCCGAAGCGGTAGACTTCGGTTTCCTGGTAGGGGTTGCGGGCCTTCTTCCAGGCGTCGCGCGCTGCCTTCAGCGTTTCTTCGCTCGGCGTCGCGATCAGCGCGTCGACAGCCTTGTTCAGGGCTTCGGCGGTCGTCAGCGCATCTTCGAACTTGGCATGGGCGACAGCGGTGTAATGCTTTACCACGGCGGCGGCGTCGGTTGCGGCGTGGGCCGGCTGCAGGGCCAGCACCGACGTTGCCGTCATGAACGCCAGCGCGGCGCCGCGGATGAATTTCTTGGTCATGACCCTCTCCTGTTGCTTCCTTCGGCGCAGCCGAGCGAGCCGGCAAACGCGGCATCGTTCAGGCGTCGGGCCATGAGAAAAGGCCCCGGCCGGGCCTGCCTCTCATGAACCAAAAGCAAACTTGTGTCAAAGTGTATAGTTTAGAACGTTTTCAATCTGATGCGCGTGTTTTGACCATTGTCAAAAGGCGTCAACCCTTGCGTTGCATCAGGCAGAAGAAGAAGCCGTCGGTGCCGGTTGACGCGGGCGTCAGCGTTACCGTCTTCATGTCGGCCGACCAGGGTTGCGGCTTGTCGGTGCCGAAGAGTGTCGCCCAGATGTCGGCCGCCGACAGGATCTCGAATTCCGGATTGTCTTCGCAGAAGCCGTAGACCTGGGCTTCGTTCTCCTCGGGGAGCACCGAGCAGGTGACGTAGATGAGGTGACCACCCGGTCGGACGAACTGGGCGGCACTCGCCAGCGCTTCCTCCTGTTGCGAGATGCGCTCTTCGAGGTTCTTCTGGTTGAGCCGCCATTTCGTGTCCGGGCGGCGGCGCCAGGTGCCGGTGCCGGTGCACGGCGCATCGACGAGTACGCGGTCGAATCGGCCGGCAAGCGGAGCAAGGCTGTCGGTGGATTCATGCACCTGGACATTGCGGGTGCCAGCGCGCTTCAGCCGCTCGATGATTGGGGCGAGGCGCTTGCGGTCGGTGTCGTAGGCGTGCACCTGGCCCTTGTTGTTCATTGCCGCCGACATGGCGAGCGTCTTGCCGCCGCCGCCGGCACAATAGTCGAGTACCTGTTCGCCTTCCTGCGGGAAGGCAAGATCGGCAACGATCTGCGAGCCTTCGTCCTGGACCTCGAACCAGCCCTTCTGGAAGGAAAGCTCGGCCGTCACGTTCGGCAGGCGCGAGGCGCCTTCGCCGGCCGGGATGCGGATGCCGTTGCGGGCGATGGTTGCGGGTTCGGCGCCGCTTCGCTCCAGCGCCTTCAGCACCTTGGCGCGCGAAGCCTTCAGCGTATTGGCGCGCAGGTCGAGCGTCGGTCGGCCGGCGAGCGCCTTGGCTTCATCGAGCCAGTCGTCGGAGAAGTTTTCCTCGAAGGAGGCTTGCACCCATTCGGGGATGTCGCCCTGGACATGGGCCGGCGCGTCTCCGAGCCGTCGCGTCGTGAAGGCCTGCATGTGCTCGGTGGAGGGGGCTTCCGGCGCGAACTTGTCGCCGTCGAGTTCGGCAGCGAGCGCTTCCGGGGTGAAGCCCCATTGCCGGTACATCACGGCATGGCCGAGTGCTGCAGCGCTGTCGCTGTCCATCAGGTAGGCGTGCGAGAGTTTCATGCGAAGGGCGTCGTAGACGATGTTGCCGATCGCGGAGCGGTCGCCGGATCCGGCGAAGCGGTGGGAGAGGCCCCAATCCTTGAGCGCGTCGGCGACCGGGCGCTTCCGCTTTTCGATATCCTCAAGAACTTCAATGGCTCCAGCGAGCCTGCCGCCCAAACGCATCTTCGATCAACTCCTTTTTCGCCGTGGTAGCGGCGATGGCATCGAAGAGCAAGACGGCGGAGAAGATTAACCGCGAAGAACGGTCTTTCTCAAGTAAACCCACCCGGCGATTGGCCGGACGGCAGTATTTCAAGATCAGGAATTGATGACGCGATAACAGACGCTGGCGGTGCCGGAGCGTACCATGCCGATCTGCGAAGCCGCGGCCTTGGAAAGATCCATGACGCGTCCGCGGATGAACGGCCCGCGATCGTTGATGCGAACGATCACGCTCTTGCCGTTGCGCTTGTTGGTCACCTGGACCTTGGTTCCGAATTTCAGGCTGCGGTGGGCGGCCGTCAGGTGAGCGGCATTCATGCGCTCCCCGGAGGCGGTCTTGGAGCTCAGCGCATACCAGGATGCGCCGCCGCAGCCGGCGCCGGCTGCATGGCTATCGGAAACGGAAACGAGACCGATAGCGGTCGTGAACAGCGCTGCAGCGGCAGCCGTCTTGATCTTCGCTGGCGTCAAACTGGCGATCCCCTCGGTCAAATGGTTGTCTAAAAATCTTCTGAGAACCGCTAATTAGGGCGAAAAATGGCAAAAGCGTGCTTCAACCGTTTACGATCTATTAGGATATATTAAAAAAGGACGAAAATTCAAAAACGAAGATTGTTTGAAATAGTTTAAAGAGAGCCCGGAAGTTCTTTGGAATCAGCGGTTGAACGTTGGCGGCCTTCCGCACGCAGGCCCAACTCAGTGGTAAACGAAAAATTTCATTAAAAATTTCGAATTGGACGAAATTTCCGGAATCCGGATGGTCGAAAATTCGATACTAGCGCACAGGTTGTATTTAATTCGTCAAGTATCGAACGAATATCCCGAGAATGTCACAATTCTGGCGACCTTCACGCCGCCATTACTGATAAACAGACTATCGGCTTTCTATAAGCATTTCGGGTTATGTTATTGATTGAATGCCACGTTGCGTTTCAGGCGTTGCGCCAAGCACCCGATTGCCAGAGCTGCGCAAGCGAGACGCGATAATCGGGATACGCGAATTCGAAACCGGTGGCGCGCATGCGCGCGTTCGAAACACGCTTGTTCTCGCCATAGAACGAGCGAGCCATCGGCGACAGTTCCGCCTGCTCGAAAGGCGTCTCCGGCGGTGGCTCGACACCCATCAGCCGCGCAGCTTCGGCGACAACGTCCTGCGGCGGCGCCGGCTCGTTGTCGGTGATGTTGAAGACGCCAGCCGTTCCGTTGTTGGAGAGGAACAGGGTAGCCGCGCCGATGTCTTCGACGCGGATGCGGTTAAACACCTGCCCCGGCTTGATCAGGCGTCGGGCCGTGCCGTTTGCGAGATTGCAGAAGGCGTTGCGTCCCGGGCCGTAGATGCCGGCAAGCCGGAGGACGGCCACCGGAATGGCCTGCCTGGCGCCGAAGGCGATCCAGGCGTCCTCCGCCTCCACCCGCTCGACCGAGCGGGCCGAGACCGGTTTGCGCAACATGTCTTCGGTGACCCATTCGCCGCCATGGTCGCCATAGACGCCGACGGTCGAGAGATAACCGATCCATTTGAGGTTGGGCGCGAGGTGCGCCAGATCCGGGCTGGAGGCGCGAAACATCGGATCGCCGTCGCGGCCGGGCGCGATCGACTGGATCAGGTGGGTCGCCTGCCCAAGCGCGGCAGCGAGCTCGGCGGATATGGTTTCACCGTCGAAGAGGATCGGGCGGATGCCGGCCCTTCCGAGCTTCGCCGCCTTCTCCTCGGTGCGGGTGGTGCCGACAACGCTTGTCGCTGTCGGAGCCATGGCCCGTGCGATTGCCATGCCGGAGTAACCGGCGCCAAGGATCAGGACATGCATCGGCTCACTCCCGCCATCTGCCATTCGTTGAGGACGTCTTCGTCCGTCTCTGGCTCGCATTGTTCGGCAAATTCCGCAAGCGCTGCCGGCGCGACCAATCGTGACAGCGCCCAGACCGCCATCGCCCGCACCACGGGCGAGACGTCGTCGATGCGCGCCTTTACGGCGGGCATAAGTGCTCGGTCGCCGGAGTTGCCCGCCGCGATCAGCGCGTTGCGCACGAACCGGTCGCGGCCAATGCGCTTGACCGGAGAGCCCGAGAACAGGCTGCGGAAGGCTGGGTCGTCGAGGCCGAGCAGCGTTTCGAGCGACGGCGCCTTCAGATCCTCGCGCGCCTTCAGCTTCATTTCGGAGGCCGCCTGGGCGAACTTGTTCCAGGGACAGGCGGCAAGACAATCGTCGCAGCCATAGATGCGGTTGCCCATCAGCGGGCGGAGGTCCGGGTCAATCGAACCCTTATGCTCGATGGTCAGATAGGAAATGCAGCGCCGCGCGTCGATCTGGTAGGGCGCCGGGAAGGCGCCGGTCGGGCACGCATCGAGGCAGGCACGGCAGGAGCCGCAGTGGTCACGCTCCGGCTCGTCGATGACGAGGTCTGCGGTGGTGAACAGGCTGCCGAGAAACAGCCAGGAGCCATACTCGCGACTGACGAGATTGGTGTGCTTGCCCTGCCAGCCGAGGCCGGCCTTTTCCGAGAGGGGTTTTTCCATCACCGGGGCCGTGTCGACGAAGACCTTGACGTCCTCGCCGGCGCGCGCGGCAAAACGCGTCGCGACTTCCTTGAGCTTGCCCTTGACGATGTCGTGGTAGTCACGGTTCTGGGCATAGACCGAGATCGCGCCGCGATCGGCCTTTTCGAGAATGCCGCGCGGATCGTCTTCCGGCCCGTAATTCATCGCGAACATCACCACCGAGCGCACCTCGCTCCAGAGCGTACGCGGGTCGGAGCGGCGCTCGGCAGTCTCGGCGAGCCAGTCCATCGTGCCGTGAAAACCGTCGTCCAGGAAGTTCTGGAGCCGGGCCGGCGCCTCGGGAATGGCGTCCGGCCGGGTGATGCGACAGAGATCGAAGCCCTTGTCCGCCGCCTCGGCCTTCAGAAACGCCGTCAGCTTTTGCCGCCGTCGATCTCCATTGTCAGCCTTGGCAGCGATGCCGGGCACGGTTTCAGCCTCAGAAGTCGAGGTCCGCGTAGTGCGGAACCGGGGTCACGCCACGCACGCGTTCGGCAAGCAGCGGGCGGAAGGAGGGGCGGGACTTCAGCCGCTGGTACCACTCCTTGGCGGTCGGAGCATCCGACCAGTCGATCTCGCCGAGATAGTCGAGCACGGATACCGTCGCGGCCGCGGCGAGGTCCGCATAGGAGATGCGGTCGCCGGCAAGCCAGGTGCGCGAACCCGCGAGCCAGGAGAGATACTTCATGTGCTGGCGGATATTGGCGCGCGAGGTGCGCAGGATCTTGCTGTCGGGTGCGCCGCCGCCCTGGTCCGGTGTCATCTGCAGCTTGAAGATCCGCTCGCGCACCAGCGGCCGGGTCACATCGGCTTCCATCTTGTGCAGGAACCACTCGACCAGGCGGCGGATTTCCGCGCGCTGGAACGGGTCTTCCGCCAGAAGCCGGCGATCCCGCTTCATGATGCCGTTCGTCTCGTCGAGATATTCCGAGATGATCGTGGCGCCACAGAGCGCTCTCATACTGTCGTCAACATAAACCGGTAGCGTCCCGGCCGGGTTCAGCGCCAGGAAGTCGCGCCGGTTCTCCCAGGGCTGTTCCTCGGACAATTCCGTCTGATAGCCATATTCCGAAAGGATAAGGCGAACGAACCGTGAAGCGGAGGACATGGGGTGATGATACAGTGTCGGCATCGATGATCTGGCTTCTCAGAGTCTTTTTGCTGGGGGCGTCAGCGTGGCGGCGCAAGCGTCTGGCCACGGCTCCTGTGATAGAGCTATAGAAATTTGTGGTGGCAAACACAAGCGAATCAGCCTTTTCCTCCCACTCCAAAACTTGTCAGGAAAATCTCATATATGGCGGATCAATCGATCATCAGCGCGCTCGTCCTCGGGCTCATCGAAGGCTTGACGGAGTTTATCCCTGTTTCGTCGACGGCGCACGTCCTCCTCGCCGGCCACTTCCTCGGCTTCAAGTCGCCGGGCAACACCTTCGCCGTCCTCATCCAGCTCGGCGCCATTCTGGCGATCCTGCTCGTCTATTTCCAGAAGCTTCTGTCGATCGCGCTGGCGCTGCCGACCAGCATCAAGGCGCGTCGCTTCGTCCTGTCCGTTCTGATCGCCTTCCTGCCGGCGGCCGTCATCGGCGCAATCGCGCATGATTTCATCAAGACGGTGCTGTTCGAAACGCCGATGCTCATCTGCGTCGTGCTGATTGTCGGCGGCTTCATCCTCTACGCGATCGACCATCTGCCGCTGAAGCCACGCTACACCAACGTCATGGACTATCCGCCGTCGCTGGCACTGAAAATCGGCCTGTTCCAGTGCCTGGCGATGATCCCCGGTACCTCTCGGTCCGGCGCGACGATCGCCGGCGCCCTGCTGATGGGGACCGACAAGCGTTCGGCCGCCGAGTTCTCGTTCTTCCTGGCGATGCCGACCATGCTCGGCGCCTTCACGCTCGACCTCTACAAGAACCGCGACGCGCTCTCCTTCGACGACTTCACGCTGATTGCCGTCGGCTTCATGGCGGCGTTCGTCGCAGGTATCTTCGTCGTGCGCTCGTTGCTCGATTTCGTCTCGCGCCGCGGCTTCACGCCATTTGCCATCTGGCGCATCCTTGTCGGCACGGCCGGCCTGATCGGCCTCTGGCTGTTCGACTGAGCCGGGATCAACTGTTACAAACGAAAAAAGGCGCGTTCTTCACGCGCCTTTTTCTTTGATCCCAGTTTTCTTCGACTTCGGACTAGGCCCTAAAAACAAAGCCGCGTGCGTCTCAAGGTGAAACGCACGCGGCTACTGGCCCCCGCCAATAACTCTAATTATGCCCTTCCAAAGCAATTCCAGGAAAATGCGAAGCCGTTTTCCGTCGGGACTTGCGTGATTTGAAGGGCGCCGGCCTTAGTTGCCGGAAAGATCGATCGATGCCGTCGTGCACGGATCCACGCCATAGGCCGGCGCACAATCCTTGCCGCTGCTCGCGACTGTGTTCGGCGCGATGAATGAGCCAGCCAGAATGATCAGTGCCGCACACGCAAAAAAGATTGCGATCGACTTGCCCATGGACGCTATGCCTTTCGAGATTGCTGCTGCCGCCCGCCGTCATGCCTTGCGATCGGGGCGCGAGGCGGTGTTTAGTCGCTGGATATGACATGATCAATATCAGGACATGTTGAATTTGCGGTAAATGCCATTCGCTTTGTTAACTGCGGCAGAACTGCAACGCTGTTGCCTGGATACAACAGCAAACGGCCGCCGGTGGATGCCGGCGGCCGTTCGAAAAAGGGTAGGTCTTTGCAGCGATCAGGCGGCGCGGCCGCTGCGGGTGTACTGGCCCTGCGGGCGATAGCGCACCAGGTAGGTCGGCAGGATCGGCTCCAGCATCGTCGCATCGATGCCGATGCCGGCGAGCGTACGTCCCTCGGAAACCGCCTTTGCCGAGACGACATTGTCGGATTTCAGCAACACCACCTGGTCGGCGGTGAGCGGTGGCGTGACGAACGGCACCATCGACGCGACGCTGCCGATGAAGGAAGCGATGCCGAAGGGCAGCGAGACGAGCGTGCGCTTGCGATCGATCGTGTTGAGCATGATCTCGAGACAGTCGCGGAAGCTTAAGACATCCGGGCCGCCGAGTTCGTAGATCTTGCCCTTGGTGATCTTGCCGTCCACGGCGCGGGCCACGGCTTCGGCGACATCGGTCACGTAGACGGGCTGGAACTTGGTGTGTCCGCCGCCGATCAGCGGCAGGACCGGCGAGAAACGCGCCATGTCGGCGAACTTGTTGAAGAAGCCGTCCTCGGGGCCGAAGACGATCGAGGGGCGCAGAATGATCGCGTCGGGCTTCGTTTCAAGGATTGCCGCCTCGGCGCGCCCCTTGCTGCGGGCATAGTTCGACGGCGAGGAAGCGTCTGCGCCGATCGCCGAGATGTGCGTCAGCGTCGCGCCGACGCCGCGCGCCGCTTCCGCCACGGCGCGCGCGCCGAAATCCTGGACGGCGTCAAAGGTGTTGCGGCCGCTTTCAAACAGCACGCCGACGCAGTTGATGACGTGGTCGGAGCCTTCGACGGCGCGATCGACCGATTTACGGTAGCGCAGGTTCGCCTGGACGAAGGAGATCTGGCCGACATTGCCGAGCGGCTGCAGGTGGCCGGCAAGGTCCGGTCGGCGAACGGCAACGCGAATGCGGTAGCCGCGCTTGGCGAGCGCGCGCACGACATGACGGCCGACGAACCCGGATCCGCCGAAAATCGTCACCAGCGGCGGAAGGTTGGACAAGGTCATGGGAAACGCACTCCTGATCGCAGAGGAAAGAATTGATTGCTACATAACCCAACAGCCGCGCGAGGTGAAGGCCAATCCACGCGGCTTGTCGGACCTGTCGGAAGATGGGGGTGCCAGGCCGTCAGACGCCTTCGACGACGACCATCTCCGCGTCGGCGACTTCCTGGCGGATCGCCGCGGCAATCTGGTATTCGGGCGAGTTGTAGCAGTCGACCGCTGCCTGCAGCGACGGAAATTCGATGACGACGTTGCGCGCGCGAACGCCGCCCTCAAGGCGGTGGTGTTCGCCGCCGCGCGCGAGAAAGTTCGCGCCATATTTCTCGAAGGCCGGCTTTGCTGCCGCCACATAATCCTTGTAGCGCTCGGGGTCGCGGACATCGACCCGTGCGATCCAGTATCCCTTGGCCATGCTAAGCTCCTCGTCTTTCGGCTCCGGGGCCGACGGGAGTTACTTCCGGCAAATTTTGGTTGAGGTCAAGCGGATCGACACGGATCGCCTCCGTGTCCGGAATGCTGCCCGCGTCAACGCGAAAGGGCCCCATCCATTTCCGCAAGAATCGCGCGCGCGGCCGCAAGTGGCTCGGCGACTGCGACGATTGGGCGCGCGATGACGAGATGGCTCGAACCGGCCTTCAGCGCGTCGGCAGGCGTCATCACCCGCTTCTGGTCGCCCTTATCGGCGCCTGCAGGCCGGATGCCCGGGGTGACCAGCGCCATGTTCGGCCCGATGATCTTGCGGACCGCTGCCGATTCCTCCGCCGAGCAGACGATGCCGCCCATGCCGGCGGCGCGCGCCTGTTCGGCCCGGCGCAGCACCAGCGTGTGCGGGTCGTATTCGTAGCCGGCATCGATCACGTCCTGCTCGTCCATCGAGGTGAGCACGGTGACGCCGAGCAGGCAGAGATCGGAACCCTTCGCCGCCTCGACGGCCGCCTTCATCGCCTTGGGGTAGGCGTGCAGGGTCAGCATCGACATGCCCATCTTGACGATGTTCTCGACACCCTTGGCAACCGTGTTGTCGATGTCGAGCAGCTTCATGTCGAGGAAGACCTTCTTGCCGCTTGCAGCAAGATCGCGCGCGAATTCGAGTCCGCCGGCAAAGACCAGCTGATAGCCGATCTTGTAGAAGGAGACGTCGTTGCCGAGCGTCGAGACGATCTTCTCGGCATCGGCGATCGTCGGAAGGTCGAGGCCTACGATCAGTCTGTCGCGCGCGGTTTCGGTCATCGTCTAGATCCCCTGCCAGTGTTCCATCGGGGTCCAGTCGCACGCAACGGATCGATCCGCAAGGCGGAAAGCAAAGACATTGCCGCCGCCGCCGCCCTTCTGGTCGGCAGTGCGAGAAATCGGCGCGCCCAGCAGTCGGCATTTCAGTAGCGTGCCGACGCCGCCATGGCCGACGAAAGCGATCGGGATCTTTGGATCATGGCCCTCGAGCACGCGGAAAACTACCTCCGAGATGCGGGTCTGGGCGTCGACCGCCCGTTCCCAGCCCTTGAAGCTTTCGGTGGGATTGGCAAAGAACCAGTCTGCCGCCTTCTCGAATTCCGGAGGCGGCAGGAAGCCGGTGGCGGAGCGATCGTTCTCGCCCATGTCATGGTGGGTCTCGATCGTCACGCCGGCTGCGTCGGCGAGCAATTGCGCCGTCTCGATCGCCTTGGTCTCGTCGCTCGAGATGATCCGTCCGAGCGAACGCACCCAACGCGATGCAACGGTGATGACCGCGCGTTCGCGGCCAACAGCGGAAAGTCCCCATTGCGGAACGGGCACGTCCGGATCGATCTGCACCTGCGGATGGGTGACGTAGACGCCGAACATCCTGTCAGTGTGCCCGACGATAGACCCAGAGTTGTGCCGGGGGAATGTTGCGCACGACGAAGTCGAGATGCTGGATGCTGTAGCGATCCGGCATGGCAACGACCGGCGACAACGGCCCGTACGAAATCTGCACCACCGGCCGGCCGACCGGAATGCGCGAGAGCAGGTCGTCGATCAATTCAACGCGCCGGTGCATCGGGAAGTTCAAGAGCGGCACCGCCGAGACGACGCTGTCGAAGGTCTGACCCTTCAGTTCGCCGAGCGTGTGTTCCAGATCGAAAGCATCACCATTGACGAAATTGACGCCGGCGAAGTTGGCCCTGAGCTGGTTGTAGAAGTCGGTGGAATACTCGACCGAGACCAGGCTCGATGCGGGCAGACCGCGATCCAGAATTGCCTTGGTAATGACACCCGTGCCCGGGCCCAGCTCAAGAACCGGCAGGCCCGAAGCGGGATTGATGACGCTCGCCATCCGGCGCGCGGTTATGGAAGAGGTCGGCAGGATTGCGCCGACAGCCTTGGCATTGCTCATCCATCCCTTGAAGAAGCGAATTTCCTCATCGAACTTCCGTCCGAGCCGTTCCTTCACCTTCACGCGCAAATTCATTGAACCCCTCAAAACCGTCGTCCTCTCCTCATGCGGGCCGCCCGCTGTGATCTCCGCTCGCTGATTCGAGCTGATCCGAACGGCGCCAATCATAATGTGTCCCCATCTGCGGCAAAAACAAGTCTGTCTGCGCCTGAAAGCATCGCCTTATCAACAGCCGCCGGATGGATCGATCAACAAAAAACCCGCCACGCGCGGGCGTGACGGGTTGGCATTTCGCGCCGCGTCAGGCCCGGTTACACGCGCATCGGCATCAGCACGTAGAGTGCGTCTTCGGCAGCAAGATCCCGAACCAGCGTCGGCGAGCCCGGATCGGCCAACATGAAGATCGCGTCGGTGCCGGTCAGCTGCGAGGTGATGTCGAGCAGGTACTTGGCGTTGAAGCCGATCTCGAGCGGATCGTGTTCGTAGCCGACGGGCAGTTCTTCGGTAGCACTGCCCGAATCCGGATTGTTGACCGTGAGCGTCATCTGGCCTTCGTTCAGCGCCAGCTTGACGGCACGACCGCGCTCGGACGAGATGGTCGAAACGCGGTCGACGGCCTGGGCGAAGGACTGGCAATCGACACGCAGTTCCTTGTCGTTATTGGCCGGGATGACGCGCTGATAGTCCGGGAAGGTGCCGTCGATCAGCTTCGACGTCATGACGATGGAGCCGATGGTGAGGCGGATCTTGGCATCGGACACCTCGACGGTGACGACGAGGTCCGGATTGTCGAGCAGCTTCTGCAGTTCGCTGACGGTCTTGCGCGGGATGATGATGCCCGGCATGCCTTCGGAACCTGACGGCGCTTCGACGTCGGCCCGGGCAAGGCGGTGGCCGTCGGTTGCGACGGCGCGCAGCTTCAGTTCGCCCTTGCTCTCGACGGTGTGTACGAAAATGCCGTTGAGATAGTAGCGGGTTTCCTCGGTCGAGATCGCAAACTGGGTGCGATCGATCAGCATCTTGAGGTCCGTCGCCTTGAGGCGGAAGGAGTGCGAGAAGCTGCCGGCGGTCAGGTCCGGGAAGTCCGACTGTGGCAGGCACTGCAGCGAGAACTTCGAGCGGCCTGAGGCAACGGTCATTGCCGTGCCTTCGGCATTGGTGGCGAGCAGCACTTCCGAACCGTCGGGCAGCTTGCGCACGATGTCGTAAAGCAGATGCGCCGGCACGGTGGTCGCGCCCGCCTGTTCCACCTGCGCCGGCGTCGCCTCGGTGATTTCGAGGTCGAGGTCGGTCGCCTTCATCTCGAGGCTCGCACCGTCGGAACGCAAGAGCACGTTCGAGAGGATCGGGATCGTGTTTCGCCGCTCGACCACGCGGTGCACGTGGTTCAGCGATTTCAGGAGGTTGGACCGCTCGAGAGTAATGCGCATGGGATGCCGCTTTCAACCATTGCCCGGCGGACGAGGCGCCCGCCTGAGCGTCAACTGCGAGTGTCCCGGCCGACCGACCGGAAAGATTGTGGACCGGCAAAATGGCAGAAACAGCGCCCGGAAAGCAAGGGGTTTGAGGGGGTCTGTCCCCAGATGCAGCGCGCTGGGCCGTTGCCGTGCCCTTGCCCTGCCATGCCGGCTCACTCATAAAGACCGGATAGGCGCGTCGATAAGCACAATCAGGACGTTACAGGTGGAAAAGCAGAAGACATCGGAACCATCAGGCGGGCAGAGAGAACGCAGCTATCGCCTGCACAATGTCAGCGTTCCAGCTCGCCCGCTCGATGCCGCGCTGTATCTGGTGGCGACCCCGATCGGCAATCTCGGCGATATCACCCTGCGCGCGCTGGAGACGCTGGCCGGCGCCGATGTTCTCGCGTGCGAAGACACACGGGTCACGCGCGTGCTGCTCGACCGCTATGGCATTGTGAACCGGCCCTACGCCTACCACGAGCACAATGCCGACGAGGCCGGACCCCGGCTGCTGGCAGCACTCGCGGAAGGGCGATCGGTGGCGCTCGTCTCCGACGCCGGCACGCCGCTGGTTTCCGACCCGGGATATCGGCTGGGGCAGCTTGCGATCGAGGCCGGGTATCGCGTCGTGCCGATCCCGGGCGCATCGGCGCCGCTTGCGGCTCTCGTCGGCTCCGGCCTGCCGAATGATGCCTTCCTCTTTGCCGGTTTCCTGCCGACCAAGGACAAGGCGAAACGCGATCGCCTCAGGGAGTTCGCGACCGTGCCGGCGACGATCATGTTCTTTGAATCGCCGCACCGCATCGCCGCGACCGTGGCCGCCGCGGCCGAGGTGCTGGGCGAGGGGAGGAGGGCCGCCGTCTGCCGCGAGCTCACCAAGACCTTCGAGGAGTTCCGCCGTGGCACGCTCGGCGAGCTTGCCGCCCACTATGAAGAGGCAGGCGCGGTCAAAGGCGAGATCGTGCTTGTCATCGGACCGCCAGATGCGGCGCCGGAGCCGGAGGCCGCCGATGTCGACGCGCTGTTGACAAGGCTCGTTGCCGACATGCCGGCAGGCAAAGCGGCAACCGAAGCCGCCCGCCAGACGGGCTTGCCGCGCAAGGAGCTCTACGATCGGCTGCTGCAGCTGAAGGAGCGCCATGGCGAGTAACGGTGGCGATAGGCGACGGCTGAAGGCACTCCAGCGGGGGCGGCTGGCGGAGTATCGCGCCGCACTTTGTCTTTTGCTGAAAGGCTACCGCATCGTCGCCATGCGCCATCGCACCAAGCTCGGTGAAATCGACATCATCGCAAGGCGCGGCGATCTGATCGCCTGCGTTGAGGTCAAGGCCCGCCGCTCGGCCGAGGATGGCGTCTTCGCTGTGACGGCCACGGCGCAAAGACGCATTCGCGCGGCGAGCGATCTCTGGCTGGCCAGGCAACCGGATTTCAGCCGGCTTTCCATACGCTACGACATCGTCACAGTGACGCCCTGGGGATGGCCGCGGCATCTGCCGGATGCCTTTTGAACCGCGGTGAGATGAGGAGAAATGATTGCGATGTTCCGTCTTGCCTCGTCTTGGAACAAAATCGCGAATTTGTAATCGTTCCGACATAAAAGCGTTACAGGCCTGTCATTGAAGGTCACTAGTCCACTGCCATCCCTAATCCGGTGGAGAGGACAGTCATGTTCAAGAAGTTTTCGCTCGCAGCCCTTACTATTGCTTTTTCCGCAACCTCATCGTTTGCCGCCACCAACATCACCTGGTGGCACGGCATGGCCGGCCGCAACGGCGAAGTCATCAACGAAGTTTCCAAGAAGTTCAACGAAGCCCAGAGCGCCTGCGCGCTGACCCCGGTTTCGAAGGGCACCTATGAAGAGGCGCTCGCATCCGGCATCGCCGCTTTCCGCTCGGGCGAACAGCCGAACATCCTGCAGGTGTTTGACGCCGGCGCCGCCACCATCATCAACGCCAAGGGCGCGGTCATCCCGGCCGAGGACCTGATCATCAAGGCCGGCCACAATTTCGACCGCAACGCTTTCATCGACGGCGTGCGCTATTTCTACGCCGACAGCGAAGGCAAGTTCGTCGGCATGCCGTTCAACTCGTCGGCGCCGATCATGTACATCAACGACGAGGCGCTCAAGAAGGCCGGCGTCGAAGCGCCGAAGACCTGGGAAGAGTTCGAGGCCGTTGCCCCGAAGCTGAAGGAAGCCGGCTACATCCCGCTCGTCCAGTCGCAGCTCACCTGGCAGTTCACCGAGAACTTCTTCTCGCGCAACAACATCCAGTTCGCCACCAACAACAACGGTTATGACGCCGTCGTCGACACGCAGCTGAAGGTCACCGACCCGAACCTCATCATGATGTTCGACAAGCTCAAGGCCTGGAAGGACGAAGGCTACTTCGCTTTCTACGGCGCCGGCTGGAACGACAACCAGAAGGTCTTCGAAGAAGGCAAGGCTGCGTTCTGGATCGGTTCGTCGGGCTCCTTCGGCGGCCTGCAGAAGACGGCACAGATGCCGTTCTCGGCAACCTTCCTGCCCTACTGGGGCTCGATCAAGGGCGCCGGCACCAACTCCTTCATCGGCGGCGCTGCCCTGTTTGCCATGTCCGGCAAGTCGGATGAAGAAAACAAGTGCGTTGCCGACTTCTTCCAGTTCCTGACCTCGCCTGAGATCCAGTACTTCTACCACAAGGCCACCGGCTATGTGGCGATCACCAAGGCAGCCTACGAGCTTGCCCAAAAGGACGGCTACTACAAGGAAAAGCCGGTTGCCGAAGTCGGCATCAAGCAGCTGCTGCTGCCGGCCGGTGACTGGTCGAAGGGCTACCGCCTCGGCTTCTACCCGCAGATCCGCGAAATCATGGAACGCGAATACGGCCGCATCTTCTCGGGCGAAACGACCGTCAAGGACGCCTTCGACACGATCGAGAAGGAAGGCAACGAACTTCTCGCCCGCTTCGCCAAGACAGCCGGCTGATCTCCATGACGACCGCGACAGATCTCCTCCCCGCAGCGCGGGGAGGGACCGGAACTGAAACCCGGGGGCGTCGCTTCGGCGCCTTCCGGCTTTTCGGTGGCCAGTCGAATAGCGGAGGTGAAAGTACCGCCAAGCGCGTGCAGTTCGCCTCGCCGTTCCTGCCCTACCTTTTTCTCGCGCCACAGCTCGCGATCATCTTCATCTTCTTCTACTGGCCGTCGGTTCAGGCGATCCAGTCGTCCTTCTATCTCGAAGACCCCTTCGGCTTCGGCTCGACCTTCGTCGGCATGACCAACTATACGGACGTGCTGAAATCCGGCGAGTATCTCGGCATTGCCCGCTTCACCGCGGTGTTCACGGCCCTCGTCACCTTCTTCGCGCTGTCGATCGGCTTGCTGCTCGCCGTCAAGGCCGATGGCGTCATCCGCGGCAACGCGGCCTATAAGACGCTGCTGATCTGGGTCTATGCCATTGCGCCGCCGGTTGCGGGCCTGATCGGCATGATGTTCTTCGACCAGCATATCGGCCCGATCGTCGAGCTTGCCCGCTGGTTCGGCTGGGACATCAAGGTTGGCCTGAACTATTTCGACACTGCCTTTTCCATGGTGGTCGTCTCGGTCTGGAAACAGATCCCCTACAATTTCATCTTCTTCCTTTCAGGGCTGCAGGGCATTCCAGTCTCGGTGCGCGAGGCGGCGGCGATCGACTGCCGCTCCGGCTTCCGCCGCTTCTGGACGGTGATCCTGCCGCTCTTGGCGCCGACCGCTTTCTTCCTCCTGATCATCAACGTCACCTATGCGCTGTTCGACACCTTCGGCGTCATCGACGTGATGGTGAAGGACAAGGCCGCCAACAACCCGATCACCCTTGTCTACAAGGTCTACATGGACGGTTTCCGCGGCAACGATCTCGGCGGCTCTTCGGCCCAGTCGGTGATCCTGATGCTGATCGTCTTCGTGCTCACCATCTTCCAGTTCCGCTTCATCGAGCGGCGCGTGCACTACAACTGAGGTGGGACCGATGTATCGCACCAAGATTTTCGACCACGTCATCCTGCTCTTCGGCGTCTTCATCATGGTGGCGCCAGTTGTCGTCGCCTTCATGACCTCGACGCATGAGGCAGCCGACATTCACCGCAACGGCCTCAGCCTCAGCTGGGGCGGCCATTTCGTCGAGACGTACAAGACGGTGCTGACGCGTCAGGGCGGATTCACCGGCAAGATCACCGGCTTCAACATGATGCTGAATTCGATGATCCTCGGCTTGGGCTTTGCCGTCGGCAAGATCGTGCTGTCGATGCTGGCCGCCTATGCGCTGGTCTATTTCCGTTTTCCGCTCGCCACCTTCTTCTTCTGGGTGATCTTCACGACGCTGCTTCTGCCGCTCGAAGTGCGCATCCTTCCCTCCTACGAGGTGATGAACACGCTGAAGCTGACGAACACCTATACCGGCCTGATCGTGCCTCTGCTGGCCTCGGCCACCGGCACCTTCTACTTCCGCCAGTTCTTCAAGTCGGTGCCGGACGAACTCTTGGAGGCGGCACGCATCGATGGTGCGGGGCCGTTCAAGTTCTTCATCGATGTGCTGGTGCCGCTGTCGCGCACCATGATGGCTGCGATCTTCATCATCATGTTCGTCTACGGCTGGAACCAGTATCTCTGGCCTACCTTGATGACGACCGACGAGGGCTTCTTCACGCTGGTGCGCGGCATCAAGCAGATTCTGCTCGTCTGGGTCGGCTCGAACATCCCTGACTATAACGAGGCCTTTGCGCTGGCGATCCTCGCCATGCTGCCGCCGGTGATGATCGTCGTGATCTTCCAGCGCTGGTTCATCAAGGGTCTGACGGAAAGCGACAAGTAAGCGGAGCTGAGGCGGGACAAAGTTTCGCCCGCTCCTGAAACGACACCAAATTTACGGAGGCAGCCATGGCGGCCATTACCATCGCCGAGGTCTCGAAGATCTATCACGGCAATGTCGAGGCGGTGAAATCCGTCTCGATCGACATCGAGGACGGCGAATTCATCGTGCTCGTCGGTCCCTCGGGCTGCGGCAAGTCCACCCTTCTGCGCATGGTCGCGGGGCTGGAAACGATTTCGAAGGGCACGGTCACCATCGGCGCGCGCGTCATCAACGACGTCGATCCCGCCGAGCGTGATATCGCCATGGTCTTCCAGAACTATGCGCTCTATCCGCACATGACCGTCTACGACAACCTCGCCTACGGCCTCAAAAACCGCAAGACGCCGAAGGCCGAGATCGATGCTCGTGTGGCGGAAGCCGCGCGCATGCTGGAGATTGAGCCCTATCTTTCCCGCAAACCCCGTGCGCTCTCCGGCGGCCAGCGCCAGCGCGTCGCCATGGGCCGCGCCATCGTGCGCAAGCCGGCGGCCTTCCTCTTCGACGAACCGCTCTCCAACCTCGACGCCAAGCTGCGCGTCTCCATGCGCGGCGAGATCAAGCGCCTGCAGAAGCGGCTCGGCACGACCTCGCTCTACGTCACCCACGACCAGCTCGAGGCGATGACGCTCGCCGACCGGCTGGTGGTGCTGAACGGCGGTCGCATCGAACAGATCGGCCGTCCGCTCGACGTCTATCACCGCCCGGCATCGACCTTCGTCGCGAGCTTCATCGGCTCCCCGGCCATGAATTTGATCAAGGGCCAGATCGAAGGCGGCAACCTGCAGATCGGCCTCTACAGGATCGAACTTGGCGGTCACGCCCCGGTTGAAGGTCCGGTTACAGTCGGCCTGCGCGCTGAAGATTTGAAGCTCGCGAGCGCCGGTGAGGACGCGATGCTGTTCCAGGTCGATTACGTTGAGGAGCTCGGCGCCCAGCGGCTCGTGCACGGCACCATCGAGGGGCAGGCGCTCACCATCGCGCTCTCTCCCGAAACGCCGCTTTCCGGCGATCTCGCCGTGACGATCGCGGTTGACCGTCTGCATTTCTTCTCGCCCGAGAACGGCAAGCGGCTGGAGCGCGGCACGTCCTTCGCAGGCGATGATCTGTCGGTGCAGAGCCCCCGTCTGGAGACCGCATCGTGATCCGTGAGATCGTAGACCAACTTTCAGTCCCGTCAGCTGAAATCCGTGCTGGGGTTGCCGAGATCGTGCGCACCATCGCAGCCCATGACGCAGCCATGGCTGCACGCCCGGAGATGAACAGCGTCGAGGTCGGCGGTGCGCCTTCGTCGGATACGCCGCTCGCCTTTCCGTTCACTGTCGCTGCCTGGAACCTGGAGCGCTGTCTGTTCCCGGCGGAAAGTGCAGCACATCTGGTCGCAACGGGCGCTCCGGTCGTCCTGCTTTCGGAGATGGACAACGGCATGGCCCGCACCGGCCAGCGCCATCCGACCGCCGAAGTGGCTGCCGCACTCGGCATGCAATACGCCTATGGCATCGAGTTCATCGAGTTGGGTCTCGGCTCTGACACCGAGCGCGAATTCTGCGAGGACGATTTCAACGCCAAGGGCTTCCACGGCAACGCGTTGATGGCCTCAGTGCCGCTTGGCCGGCCCTTCATGCTGCGCCTCTGGGGCGAGCGGCTCTGGTTCACCGACGGCGAACAGCCGCGCCTTGGCGAACGCTTCGCGATCGGCGCCGTCATCGAGACCGAGGCCGGTCCGTTGGTCGCCGTCTCCACCCATCTCGAAAGTGCGACGACCGCCGTCTATCGCGAGCGCCAGGTCAAGGAATTGATCGATGCGCTCGACGAAGCGTTCCCCGGCATCCCCGTGCTGATCGGCGGCGATCTCAACACCGGCAACCATGCCGGCGGCGACTTCGAGGCCGAGGGGCTCTTTGCCATGAGCGCTGCCCGCGGCTTTACCCGTCACGGCGGCCCGCTCGAGGTGATGACCACCCGGCCGAGCCTGATCACCCGCTGGCCGGAGCGCGCGATGAAGCTCGACTGGTTCCTTGCCCGCGGTCTGAAGATCGGCGAGACCAGGATCATTCCCTCGCTCGATCCGTCCGGTCGGCCGCTCTCGGATCACGATCTCATCACCTGTGTCGTCGAAGGCTTCGAATAGCCGCACCTCTCCTTGCCTAAGGCCCGCCCGCATTCTACATGTCGAGGGCTTTTGCAGAGCAGAGCGGCAAGCGGTTTCTGCTGCCGTTCCGCTTTGGCGGTTTGAAATCGATCACGGGTGTCCGTGATCCAATGGGGACGGGAAGATGGCGAAAATCGTCAATGTCGGGGTCCAGATGGACCATGTGTCGGGCATCAACATTGCAGGTGATTCCACCTTCGCGATGAGCCTTGAAGCACAGTCGCGCGGCTACCGCCTCTTCCACTACACGCCCGAAAAACTGTCGCTGCGCGACGGCAAGGTCTATGCAAGCGTGCAGCAGATGACGCTGCGCGACGTCAAGGGTGACCATTTCTCGCTTGGCGAAGCCGAGCGCGTCGATCTTTCGACCATGGACGTCATCCTGCTGCGCCAGGACCCGCCCTTCGACATGGCCTACATCACCTCGACCCATCTTCTGGAGCGCCTGCATCCGAAGACGCTGGTCGTCAACGATCCGGCCTGGGTGCGCAACTCGCCGGAGAAGATTTTCGTCACCGAATTTGCCGACCTGATGCCGAAGACGCTGATCACACGCGACCCCGCCGAGATTGCCAGCTTCCGCCAGGAGATGGGCGACATCATCCTGAAACCGCTCTACGGCAATGGCGGCGCTGGTGTGTTCCATTCGACCCGTGACGACCGCAACCTGTCATCGCTGCTCGAGATGTTCGGCCAGATGTTCCGCGAGCCCTTCATCGCCCAGGAATACCTGCCGGCGGTGCGCAAGGGCGACAAGCGCATCCTGCTCGTCGACGGCGAGCCGGTCGGCGCCATCAACCGAGTTCCGGCCGAACACGACGCCCGCTCCAACATGCATGCCGGCGGCCGCCCCGAGCCGACGGAGCTGACGGCGCGCGAAAAGGAAATCTGCGCCCGCATTGCGCCTGCGCTCAAAGCCCGCGGCTTCCTTTTCGTCGGCATCGACGTCATCGGCGACTACATGACGGAGATCAACGTCACGTCTCCGACCGGTATCCGCGAAGTGAAGAAGTTCGGCGGTGCGGACGTCGCAAGTCTTCTCTGGGATGCGATCGAGCGCAAGCGCGCCTGAGGCGGAAGCAATCGCTGACTGAAAGAAGGCGGGCATAAGCGCCCGCCGACCCCGCACTCGTATTGGCCTGGCGAGACTGTGTTCGGCCCCCGGATCAGAGCCCGTCGACCACTGCGTCCAACACGACCCGTAGCCGCCGCAGGCGCTTGAGGTCGCCGTGATACCCCACCCAGACGTCTCGCGCCGGCGGTGACAGGTCTATGTTGATACGAGCCAGACCGGCGATCTGCCCCGCCAAAAGGTTTGGCAGCACCGCGATGCCGGCGCCGGAGAGGACGGCTTTCGCCTGAACCTCGCGATTGTTGCTGCGAAAGCCGATACTCGCCTGAGGGAATGTCTCGCGAAGCCAGGTCGCGTCGGGCAATGTCTCGAATGCATGGTCCATCGTCACGAGCCTGAAGCCTAGGCCTGAGCCGGGCTTTGGTTGCTCGGTGCCGCGCGCGCCATAGAGCCCGTAGTCGAGCCGGGTCAGCTTGCGCTGGATGATGCCGCTCTCCTTGAAAGGTGTGATCCGGAACGCCAGATCCGCCTCCCGCCGCGCAAGGCTGTAGATGCGGGCGTCGGTCAAAAGCTCGACCGTCAGCCGCGGATGATCGGCCACGAGCTTTGCGAGGATCGGCGTCAGCACATGGGTTCCGAACCACTCCGAGCTGGCGATCCGCACCGTGCCTTCAAGCTGCTTGCTCTGGCCATCCAGCTCCCGCTCGAACGAAAGTGCGTCCTCTTCCATGCGCTCGGCATGCGCCAGCACCGCCGAACCTTCGTCGGTCAGGACAAAGCCTTCGCTCGTGCGTTGGAACAGCGCGTGGCCAACCGCTTCCTCCAGCGCCTTCAGCCGGCGACCCATGGTCGGCTGGCTTTGTCCCAGCGCACGCGCCGCCGCACCCAGCGTGCCGTTTCGCGCGATTGCCAGGAAGATCTTGATGTCGCTCCAGTCCATCTCGTTGCCCATGCAATTTTGAATGAATTTCAATCAAAGTTGTAAGTTTCAAACGGAAACATCTGCGCCCATCTTCGCCTCGTCAACAGCGCGACGGAGATAGACGGATGTCTGAGAAGCAAAAGACGATGCGGGCAGCCTTGCTCGAAACCCATGGCGGCCCGTTCAGGCTGGCTGAGATCGCGCGGCCGCAGCCCGGCCCCGGCGAAGTCCTGGTGCGGGTCCACGCAAGCGGCGTCAACCCGCTGGATATCAAGATCCGCGCTGGCGCGGCCGCGCACGCCAGGCATCCCCTGCCGGCCATTCTGGGGATAGATCTCGCCGGCGTGATCGAGTCCGTCGGCCCGGATGTAACGGCATTCCGCTGCGGCGACGAAGTCTACGGCATGACCGGAGGCGTCGGCGGCATCCAGGGATCGCTTGCCGAATACGCCTCAGTCGATGCACGTCTGCTGGCCCGCAAGCCGGCCAATTTCGGCTTCCGCGAGGCGGCGGCGCTCCCTCTCGTTTTCATCACCGCCTGGGAAGGGCTTGTCGATCGCGCCGGCGTTCGCGCCGAGCAAAAGGTGCTGATCCAGGGTGGCGCCGGCGGCGTCGGTCACGTCGCCGTGCAGATCGCCAAGGCCTTTGGAGCCGAGGTCTATGCCACTGCAAGTGCGGAGAAGAAGGACATGGTCGAAGCCCTCGGGGCGACTGCGGTCGACTATCGTGCCGAGACGGTCGAGGACTACGTCTCCGCCCATGCCGGCGGCGAGGGCTTCGACATCGTCTACGATACCGGCGGCGGAGCCATTCTCGATGCCTCCTTCAAGGCGGTCCGTCGCTTCGGCCATGTGGTCAGTTGCCTTGGCTGGGGAAACCACGCGCTGGCGTCCTTGTCGTTCCGCGGTGGTAGCTATTCCGGCGTCTTCTCGCTGCTGCCCCTTCTGACTGGCGTCGGACGGGAACACCACGGTGCCATCCTGGCGGAGGCAACGCGCTTGATCGAGGGAGGCAAGCTTGTGCCTGCGCTCGACCCCCGTTCTTTTTCCCTGGGTGGCGTGGCGGCGGCCCACAGTGCGATCGAGGACCGCAGCGCACGCGGCAAGATCGTCGTGGACGTCCCGCGCTACGAGGCGGTGCCGGGCGAAGCAACAGACAAGCCCTTCGCAAACGCGTGCTGATCGTACAGTTGCCCTCGATGTTCTGTAATTGTTCTTGTTTTTGTGCGTGAACCGTGCAAGGCTCCATCCTGCAACCCAGGGCGGTTGCGGCGCCCGCAAGTATGGGCTGCCTGGGCGAGGGAGCAAACATGGTCGCGCGTGTCAGCACGGTCGCATTTCAGGGTATCGAGGGACTGCCGGTCGACGTGCAGGTCATGGTCGCGCCCGGCAAGGTCGGCATGCAGATCGTCGGCTTGCCGGACAAAGCGGTGGCCGAAAGTCGCGAGCGCGTGCAGGCGGCCCTTCATGCCTCCGGCCTCGCTCTGCCTGCCAAACGCGTCACCGTCAATCTGGCCCCTGCCGATCTGCCGAAGGAAGGCAGCCATTTCGATCTGGCGATCGCGCTCGGCCTGATGGCGGCCCTCGGCGCCATCCCCGGCGATGCGCTTGCACCCTATGTCGTCATCGGCGAACTCAATCTCGACGGCACCATTGCCGCCGTTGCCGGCGCGCTGCCGGCGGCGATCGGCGCCAACGCGCTCGGCAAAGGGCTGATCTGCCCGGCCGAAAGCGGGGCGGAAGCGGCCTGGGCCGGTGCCGAGATCGACATCCTCGCTCCACGCAGCCTGATTGCGATCGCCAATCATTTCCGCGGCACACAGGTGCTCTCGCGGCCTGAGGCTGCGATCCGCTCGGGTGCCGCCAACCTGCCCGACCTCGGTGACATCAAGGGTCAGGAAAGCGCCAAGCGGGCGCTGGAGGTGGCGGCTGCCGGCAACCACAATCTTCTAACGTTGTGCTACATTAATTAACGCGGATGCCTTCTGCCTGCCATGCCCGAGACGGTCGAGGATTAGGCATCTAAGGTTGGATGCAGTCTGCTGTAACAAATTGGGCGGGCTTCTTCACGAAGGGCGGCAAACCGGGGGCGGTGATCGCGTTGCCGCCAGCTTCATGCTTTGCCAAGCCGAGATTGAGATCGAGTAGGAACTGCAACGGGTCTTGCTTCCTCGCCATCCCGTATGCCTTACGCACCGCGTCGTCCAACGCTGCCGTCGCAACTTTTAGCGGGTGATCGCCCGGCAGTTCTATGGACCTGTAGAGTTCGCGAAGCGTGATGTTATGCTTCGCGAGCAGGCGGCGACGTTCATTACGCAGATGCAAGCTCGCCGCCGCCACGTCCGCGATTGCGCGGGCGGTCGGTGCTTGAGGCCACGGAAAGCTATCGAAGACCGTGTTGGACGTATACCTGGGATCGCTTTTGATCGTAGAGCATCGCTCCACAAACCAAAGCCAATGGATTGACGATTGGAGAATTCCGAACGTGTAGTCGTCCGCGTGAGAAAATACCGTTAGAGCGTCGTTGGGTCGAATGCTCGGTGAGACGAATTCGAAGATCGGGCGCTTCGTGACCCGCCCGCAGGCGATATACCGTGGAAGTTCGGTTATCTCTGAAATCATGCTGGCGCGGGCATAGGACATTTGCCACCAACGTTTTAGAAAGCCTTCGTGGTGGCGGTTCACCTTTGCATTGGGGTTAACGTCCAGAAGTTCTTTGTTCCGCTCGGCCTCCTTCTTAGCAGCCTTGATGCGATCAGGAAGAACGCTCTTCTCGACCTGAGAAAATAGCTCTGAAAACTCCTTCGCCTCCAGTAGCTCAAGACCCGTGAAGTCAATCACATATCTGGATGGCTTTCCGCCTTCTTCGCCCATCAGGTCGTCGGAGATCATAAATGGCTTTAGGACCGCCGAGTAAGCAGGCTTCTTTTTCAGCAGCGCCTCTGCCGCTTCCTTGGCGACCAAAAAACCTTCGTGGCCGTGCGTCTGGCCCTGGTGGCAGCCGCCGCGTGCGTTGGTGAGAAGCGGTTTGGCCTTCGTGACATCGAGCGCGAATGAAAGCGAGGAGGGAATTCGGTCGAGGTCAGCAAAGCGCCAGCCGGAGCTAATGATGTTCCCCTCTTGGATATAGAGCCGTTTCAGCCCCGGAGCGTCCCCTTTCACCCAGTTGGCGATGGACACATGAACGACTGCCTTGCCGGGCCAAATCATACTTGAGACAGCTTCGGTGATCGTTCCGCCGTTCCCAACGATATAATCGAGACCGCTATGGCGGCTGTAGTTCTGTCGTACGGTGTTCGTCCCGACCAGTCCTGCGTGTTGTCCGTCCTTCAGGTGATCGTGCGCCAGACGATACCAGTAGACGCAATAGTCCGCGCGACCATCCACCTCCGGGTGGCGCTCTCTGAGCTTGTGCAGGTATGCAGGGCCAAGCTCCTCTTGGAGCTTGTTCTTGCTCTGATAAGGTGGGTTTCCAACGATCACTTCGGCGTCCGGCCACTCCATGAACAGCGCGTCGCCGAGAAGGAGGTTGTTGTCGAGATTGTCGAGGGGCAGCGCCTCCTCGTTGTGGAACGCGAATTCCTTAGTTCCCCGCTGAAACTCGCCTTCTCCTTCAGCGAAAGTCTCCACTGCCTCGTCCAACGCAAGCTTTTTGGCAAGCATGAGGGTCACTTTTGCAAGCTCGACGCCAAAGGGGTCATTGTCCATTCCGAAGAACTGACGTGGGCTGACTGCACTCAGCAACTTCGCCTGGTTCAGAAAATCTTTGCTATTGACCATCAACTTCAGGCGCATCATGAGCCGAGTATCGAGGCGTGCTAGTTCGCGGAATGCCACATAGAGAAAGTTTCCGCTTCCGCACGCCGGGTCCAGAACGCGATACTCTGATAGTTCCCGCCGCAGCGCCAAAAGTTCTTGGCGGTTTTTCGCGGCGTCAATCTTTGCTTGCCAAGGGCGAACGATGCAGGGTCCAATGACGCGCAAAATATCGGCCTCGGATGTGAAGTGGCGACCATGCTGATGCCGGTGCTTTTCGTCCATGCTTTGCTGAAAGAGCGTGCCGAAGATCGCGGGGTTGACCTTTGACCAGTCTTTTGTTGCCACGCCTCCCTCGCCGCCTATAAGCGCCATTTCGCCCGGCGTAAGGTCGATTGCCTCGACTTCTGCGAACAGCCCGCCGTTGAAGTAGGGAACGCCAACGAACCGGCCACCCTTCGCCGGTTTGGGGTCGTTCATCTGGCGGAAAAGCCCGCCAAGCAGGTCATAAGAGGACATGCCGTGCTCAAGGCAATCGCGAATGATCGACGTAACTGTCCCAGCCGGGAGCATGTCAATGTCTTCGGCGAACATAGCAACCACGAGCTGCAGCACGAAGCGTTGCGCCTCTTGCCGGGGAATAGCCTTTTGAGGTCTTGCTACCAAGCTGCGGAAAAGTTCCGCTGTCTGGTCAGCCGCCCGGCGAGATACCGCCTCCCGGTCGTTGTTGAAGATCGGTTGTCGGTCTTCTGGGAAAAAGAAATTTAGGGCAGTGTAGCGGACGGCAAGTTCGGAGATCGTAATTCGGTCAACTGGCTCGTCGAGCTGACGGTCGAAGTCATAAATCCAGAATTCATCAAAGTTGCAAAGGACCACGTAGCGCGGCCTGTTCGGAACGGCGTTTAGCCAATAATTGAACGCTTGATAATAATGAAGTTGAAGCTTCTCTCCTCGCTTCTTCATTTCTAGGAGAAGCCGAGGCTTCCAGATCAAATCAGCAAAACTTGTACCTTTGCTCGATTTTTTCTTAATCCGAAACTCTAGGGTAGCGCCTGCCTCTTTATATCCTTCATGCCCAAACGCTTTGAATAGTCTGTCACAGAAGACTTGGGCCTCGCCCTTTTCGTCCCCGTCGAGTAAAGCGGCATATGCCTGAAAGGATTTAAGATCGTCGACGATTTTAGACACGTATTCCATCCCATGTGCATTCGGCGGCGCTTAAATAGCCGCTTGGCTGATCGAGCGTAATGGGAAATCGCTAACAATCCACGATAGCTCTAGGCTTAACTTTGCTCCATTGTGCATTGAAGGGATGACAGGAAATCGCACCGACAGATTGCTCGCCTCTCTCGGTTCAATGCCTTCACGCGTATCGAATTAAGCAGTTGAGAAACTGCAGCCCCACTGTAATCTCTGCTTGCATTAGTCGGGGCGACGACGTGGCGACATTTATCAGTGACTACTTCCGTATAGAGCAGGCTGTATTCGAAAATTACGGGGCGGTGAACATATCGGTGATTAGTGACTACAGTAGTGTCCGGCTCGCATTTGGACGCGACGACCACTAGGGGCAAGGTCAGGCGGCCGTAGGGTCGCCGTTGCTTTCTGGAAGATGAAGGTGGTAGTTTGCGGCTCAACGCACGTAATGCACGAGATGCAGCTTTGTCCAAGATAAACCGCAGCGATATATTTGATAAAAATCTAAATTTTCTTATCGGGTCGGGTGCATCCTACGGTTTGTTGCCGACCTTAGCTGTTCGGCTCAAGAAAAAAGATGCCGAAGAATCTCATACTCTTGAAACCCTGGCTACCCAGTTTGAGAGTAGCCAGGCGTTAAAAACGCTCATTTTTTCTTGGTACGTGAAAGAGGTTATCAAGCCAGCCTCAGATTTCCAGATCGGTGCGGGTTCATCGCTCGACGCAACTCAAAAGGAAGTTCTGGACAATTACGAGCGCTTTCTCAAGACCGTGTTGGCGTTGACCGCTAAGAAAGGAGAACAGAATAGGGCCAACATTTTCACGACGAACTACGATGGTTTGATCGCGCATGTATCAGAACAGATGTTGCGGCAGGGCCACGCGGACTTCGTTCTAAATGACGGAGGCTCTGGTTTCATAAAGCGGACCATGTACACCAGGAATTTCAACAGATTCTACCGTGACCAAGGCGTGTTTGATCGACACAGCAAAAGTGTGCCACAGTTAAATCTGCTCCAGTTGCATGGCTCAGTGTATTGGTACAAAGACGATAGCGAGAACATTGAAGTCTCATACGACCTCGCTCGCGCAAAGACGCGAGTATCGGAAGTGCCGTGCATAGAGTCTGAATCTTTCAATGCTCTTGTGAATGATGAAAGTAGGAGCGATGATGATATAAGTTCGCTTGATATCAACATTGCGGTCGATCAAATTGAAGCGTTTTGGAAGAAGTACGAACAACTGCCAATCGTCAATCCAACAAAATGGAAATTTCACGAGACCGTTTTTGACGAGCACTACTATCAGATACTTCGCCTCCTCAGCTATGAACTAGAAAAGCCGAATTCCGTTTTTATCGTATTTGGATTTTCGTTTGCAGATGAGCATATCTTGAATTTGGTCAAGAGGTCTCTTTCAAACCCGACATTGAAAATGTTCGTTTGCTGTTTCGGTGATAAGGAGAAGGCCTCACTTCTGAAGAAATTTGAAGGCTTTGAAAACGTAGAACTTATCCGCGTAGAAGGAGACCTGAATTTCAAGGCCTTTAATGAAGAGGTCCTTACACTTGAACCGCCGTCAGCTGAAGCTCAGCCATGACGATAGCAATTGGCGAAGTGATTGCGGTCGTTGGCATTGAGGTGACATTACGCGCGTTTGACAGTTCCAATTTAGAGACGCATTTCTACAAAGGCCAACGCTATAAGGGCGTCTCAATTAGGGAGTTCATCGCGATTGAGCATGGATTCCGGGATGTCGTTTGCATTGTCGAAGGCGAATATCTGGACGAACGAAACATTGAATATGAGGGAGCGCAGCAACGCTACATTCGAAAGCTCAAAGTACGCCCGATTGGCTACTTTGAAGCTGAAAAATTTAAAGACGGCATCAAGTTTCTGCCCAAGATCAGTGATTCAGCACGCTTGCTGTCAGAGGCGGAAATCAGTCGCATTTTCGAAAGACAGGAGAGTAAAAATTTTGCCATCGGAACGCTGTTGAAAGAAGGGATCGAAATTTCCCTGCCATGGCAAAGGATATTTAACACTCATTTCGGAATATTCGGTAATACGGGCAGCGGAAAATCGAATACTCTCACGAAACTTTTCACAGTTTTGTTTGACAACAAGTTCGATAAAATATCTAAAAAAAGCAAGTTTATATTTCTAGATTTCAATGGTGAATATACCGCCGATCAGCTGGCCAATGCCAATCGAAAGAAAGTCATTCGATTGTCAACGCGTACAAGCTCCGGGGACAAGTTTCATCTACCGGATAATGAGTTTTGGGACGCAGAAACGCTCGGAATACTATTCCAGGCCACTGCAAACACGCAAAGACCATTTCTTCGCCGCTTGATCGCAGGTCGGGCAAAATTCATATCATTATCCGACAGCCTATCACGATATATCGTTTCTAGCTTCCAGAAGGTTCTCTGCTCCAAGGAACCTAAACCTGAAGCGTTGGAGCTTTTGAAAGCGCTAGCTAGGGACTTAGGGGTTGATGACAGTCTTTTGGGAGCCTTGAACAAGGTAGGGTTCAAGAAGGGAAACGATTCATTTCACTTTATCGATGGCGACGGAAGTTGGAAGTACCTCAGCTCGAACAATGATTTTTATGGAGAAAGATTCGAAAAGGCAGCGAAGCAAATTGACGCTACCGGAATAGGCGGCTTTCAAGAGCTACAAATTCGCTCCGACCTCCAGATCATTCGGGACGTGCTGTACGGGTCCGTTCAGTATGAGCATATTCATCCGCTTTTGCGTCGTATTGATGCGATGAAGGATGATTTCGCGAAGGTCGTTTCCGTCTCCTCCGAGCCTACCGATTCAGAGACTATAACCGTGATCTCCCTTCGAGATTGCAAGCAGGATGTAAAGAAAATACTGCCGCTACTAATTGCAAAACATTTCTACGAAAGACATAAGGCGACTGTTTCGTCGCCCCCCGATTCAACCATGCATGTTATAATCGACGAAGCGCATAATATCCTTTCACAGCAATCAGTTCGTGAGGCTGAAAGTTGGAAAGACTATCGCCTGGAGTTGTTCGAGGAGATTATCAAAGAAGGGCGAAAATTCGGTATGTTTATAACCCTTGCTAGCCAACGGCCCGCAGATATTTCTCCGACAATCATATCTCAGTTACACAATTTCTTTATCCATCGCTTGGTCAATGACCGAGACTTAGCTCTCCTTGAGAATACGATCTCCACGCTGGATAGTGTTTCGCGCAGTCAAATCCCAAACCTGCCTCAAGGAGCCTGCGTGATAACGGGAACAACGTTTGACATCCCGATGCTGGTGCAAGTCGACAGGCTTCCGGACAACAAGAAGCCGGACAGCCGAGATGTCGATTTGGAGGAACTGTGGAGTTAGCGTGAACTTGACCCGCCACCCCGAACGAGGTGTCAGCACAAGCGACAGCAAGGCTATGCCGCATTTTTCAGGGGTGCCGCAACATACGGAGTGTAGGCATCACTGAATCCGCAACGTACAGCTGGTAGTGCATGTTTGTTTAGCGCTCGTAATTGCACGAGCGAAACAGTAAATTTCCGGTCTCGCTTAGACTTTTTTGCAATCTTCCGGGCAGCCGATAGTGGCCCTGCGTAGACTTCTTGAAGCTGGGCCATCTCGTTGACTTCGAGGACCAACAGTAATTTTGCCTTTCCTCGGAACCCCACTCGTTTCGTATCCCTCCGGCGTGAACCGCCTTGCGAAGTTCCGCGTCTCCCGTGAGTCTGCACTCTTAAGAGTGGACTTAAGAGTGCATTGAGCATGGGACATGCAGTTTTGCTGACGGGGCCGGAGCGGCGTCGGCGATGGTCGTTGGAAGATCGCGCCCAGATACTGGCCGAGGCTTTCGCGCCAGGCGCGGTGGTTTGCGAAGTCGCACGCCGTTTCGATGTTGCGACTGGGCTGATCTATACTTGGCGACGGCAAGCTTTGGCGCCGGAAGCCGGTCCGGCGTTCGTCCCGGCCAAGCTCGTTGACGTTCCGAACAATGGTGATGCGGCCGAGCCGGCCGTGTGCGTGGACTTCCCGAGTGGCGTGAAGGTGAGGATTGGCGCGGCAGCGCCATGCGAGCTGGCAGCCGCGGTCATGCGAGCGCTCAAATGATCCCGATCAGTTCCGGGGTGCGGGTGTGGATCGCGAGCGGTCACTGCGACATGCGCAAGGGCATGCAGGGTCTGGCACTGCTGGTGCAGGAGGGCCTCGGCCGCGATCCGTTTAAGGGTGACGTCTTCGTCTTTCGCGGTCGCAGCGGCCGACTGATAAAGGCCCTTTGGCATGATGGGATCGGCCTATCGCTGTACGCGAAGCGGCTCGAGCGCGGCCGCTTCATTTGGCCGGCGACGGAGGATGGTGCGATCGCGCTGACCGCCGGTCAGATGTCCTATCTGCTGGAGGGGATTGATTGGCGAAACCCGCAACAGACCTGGCGCCCGACCAGTGCCGGGTGACCGTCTGAAGGGCGATTACTCCGCAACAAGTTCTTTGAAATGCTAGGCAAATCAGGGCTTCTGTGATTCACTTCGGGCATGGAAAACAGCCCCGATTTGCTTCCCGACGATGTTGCCGCCCTGCGAGCAGAGCTCATCGCGGCACGCGCCAAGGGCGCCCAGATCGAGGCTGAACTTGCCGTTGCCAAAGCCAAAGCGTCCGACGATCTTGCTGTCATTGCCCGGCAGAAGCTGCGCATCGAAAAACTCGAGCGGCAGCTTTACGGCCCGAAGGCAGAGCGTCGCGCCCGGCTGATCGATCAGATGGAGTTCCAACTGGCGGAGTTGGAGATGGCGGCGACCGAGGACGAACTCGCGGCCGAAATGGCGGTGGCGGCCACCGTCAATGTCGCCGGCTTTACCCGCAACCGGCCGGTGAAGAAGCCTTTGCCCGAGCATCTTCCGCACGAACGCGTCGTCGTGCCCGGTCCCGTGAGCTGCCAGTGCTGTGGTGGCGACCGACTGCGCAAGCTGGGCGAGGACATCACCGAGACCCTCGAGGTCGTTCCGCGCCAATGGAAGGTGATCCAGACGGTGCGCGAGAAGTTCACCTGCCGCGATTGCGAAAAGATCAGCCAGGCGCCGGCCCCTTTCTATGCCATCCCGCGTGGATGGGCCGGCCCCAATCTCCTGGCGATGATCCTGTTCGACAAGTTCGGCCAGCACCTGCCGCTCAACCGTCAGGTCGAGCGCTTCGAACGCGAAGGCGTTCCGCTCAGCCTGTCGACGGTGGCCGACAGCATCGGAGCTTGCTGTGCCGCACTCACTCCGCTCCTCAAACGGATCGAAGCCCATACGTTTGCGGCGGAGCGATTGCACGGTGACGACACGACGGTTCCGGTCCTGGCGGCAGGAAAGACCGATATTGCCCGAAGTTGGGTCTATGTCCGCGACGATCGCCCGTTCGGCGGCACGGCTGCACCATCGGCGATGTTCTACTATTCCCGTGACCGCGCGGGCGAGCACCCGCAGGCGCATCTCGCCGGCTATAGCAGCATTCTGCAGGCGGACGCCTATGGCGGATACACCAAGCTCTATCTTCCGGATCGACGGCCCGGCCCGATAACGGAAGCAGCCTGCTGGGTCCATGCGAGGCGGCCCTTCTACGCGATGGCCGACGTCGAGGCGAATGCGCGCCGACGAGCGCAGGGCAAGACGCCGGCTGTCATCTCGCCGATCGCCCTGGAGATGGTGCAGCGAATCGATGCCCTGTTCGACATCGAGCGCGACATCAACGGTCAGAGCGCGGAGTTCCGAAAGTCGGTTCGTCAGGAGCGCAGCAAACCCTTGGTCCTGGAGCTGGAAGCGTGGATGAAGGCTCAGCGTGCCAAGCTGTCGCGCGATCATGATCTCGCCAAGGCCTTCGATTACCTGCTGAACCGCTGGCCGGCCTTCACCCTCTTCCTCGATGACGGGCGTGTTTGCCTCTCGAACAATGCCGCCGAACGCGCCCTGCGCGGCATAGCTTTGGGCAGGAAATCGTGGTTATTCGCCGGATCGGACCGCGGTGGCCAGCGCGCCGCCGCCATGTACAGCTTGATTGTCTCGGCCAAGATGAACGGCGTCGATCCGCAAGCCTGGCTCGCCGACGTACTTCACCGCATCGCCGGTTATCCCGCGCATCGCATCGATGAGTTCTTGCCTTGGAATTGGAAGAGCGCGTCGCCAGCGGCGCACATGCACGCGGCCTGAAGATGCCGGCCATCCGGCCGCAACGCGGACCGCAAATCACGCCGAAAAATCCAAAAGCCTTCAGCCTGCGGCCTTCGCCGGATGCTTACCTCGTTTCGAGTGTCGAGCTACTTTGATCTGAACCGTTTGATCACGCCACGTAGCGTCGTAGTCCCGTGACCCGGACCCCGCCTTCTTCAAACCGTAGTGGCGTATAGCTATAAACTCTCCAAAATCACCGAGTAGATTTCCGAGGCCAGCCCACCTGTATCGTCCATTGACTTCTTTAAGCCGCTTCTGAAGGTGGAATATTTGAAGAATGTGCTGCTGCACGTCGGTACAAGCAGCATCGCAAACGTCCTGTTCACACATACGACCTAGCGTCTCCACGTTGCAAATGTGAATGGCTTCTAGTCGAAACTTTTCAAAGGACCCGTTAATTGCCTCGGCCGCTGGCCCAAATGGTTCTACCGGAGCGCCAAAATAGGTGCACGCTTTCCTTTGCGCAGCGGATAGGTCTTCACAACTGGTATTTCCCAAGATCAGTTCGAGTCGTCGGACTTAAGGAGGTCATCCAGCACACCCAGCTGATAAACATGCAAAGACTGCACTTTGTTGAACAACTCCCTAACTATCGGCATGCTCGGGGCAGTCGTTACTAAGTCTTCTCTGATCGGAGTCGTATGTTGATAAATCTCCAGAGAGTAATATGGGCCGTTCCATATATAATCGTTCGGTTCCTCGTCGTACCACTCCTGCCTTTGAACCTGCTTTAAAACATACCTATTCTTTTGGTGTTTAGCCTCATACGCCCTGTCCACCTTTTCATTGTTTACGTCATCGTATTCATGAGCTAATTCCCATTTAATTTGCTGCTTTGACGTAAGCTCGGTCAGCTTCGAAACGGCTCTGATCCAGTCGTGTTGCGTGTAAACCATTATTTTGCTTTCTCTTCCTCAATCGAGGTGCTGACGTGCAGACTGATCTCGTTCAGTTCTCTGAAAAGGTCCCACATCGCGTCACATTCGTTGAGCAGCGTGCCTGCTGATCGATTCGCAGAAAGCCACTTTGTGACTTTCCGATTTTTAGAGATTATAGACTTAGCGAGCTTTCTATTTTTGAAGCCGTTCAACCGTCCGAGAGCGGCGATTTGTACCGACACTTCAGAAAATACTTGTGCCGTAATAGCCTGGTCGGCAGGCAATTCGGCGATATCCGCTAGTTGTGGGGCCAATTTATCAATTTTCCTGCGTAAATCAGGTAAGCGGACACGAGCGAAGTAGCGATCAGAAAGTCGCTTGACGCCCAGCGCAGCATACCCTGAGAATACGAGCCCTAGATATCCTATGAAAAAGGCAATGATAGACAGCCAATCTATCAGCCGATAGGTACCAAATTCTGGTGGCAGTGGTTTGCTAAGATACCAGGCTGTTAGAAACAGCGCTGGCGCAACCAAAAATGTAATGATGAATGCGGTCACTGCTCTTCCGAGGTTTTTAGCGGATCGATCTGCATACACGCTATTTACAATAGAGTTACAACCTGGGAAAGACCGTGAGCAATGTCTTCATTTCCGTCGGACAATACCCCCAGTGCCACTACCTGACTGAGCTTGGAGTGGCCACTATGAAGGCCCTACAAGAACTTGCGACCCCTGTAGTGGTCGAAAAACCCACCGATGAGGTATACCCTCGCGGACGCTTGCCATCGACGGCCAGATGGCGTCCGCAAGGGTTGTTACTTGCATCCGGACGCCTGAACCTCTGGATATGATCCAATCGGACAGTCCGGAGGACACATGCCCGTCATTTTCTATGCTCGCGTTTCCACCGCAGAACAGAATATTGATCACCAGACCGCCCAAGCTCGGGCGGCTGGTTTCGTCATCGACGAAATCATTGCCGATCACGGCATATCAGGTATCAGCACGTGTCTTGCTGATCGTCCCCAAGGAAAGCGGCTTTTCGACAAGCTTCGGACGGGCGATACCCTCGTTGTCCGTTGGGTGGACCGGCTTGGCCGCAATTACAGTGATGTGACAGACACAATCCGCCACTTCATCCGGCAGGGCGTTGTGATCCGGACAGTCATAAACGGCATGACATTCGATGGCTCGACTACAGACCCCATGCAGCAGGCGGTGCGGGATTCACTCATTTCGTTCATGGCTGCGATGGCACAGGCTCAGTCAGAGGTAACGAAGGAGGCTCAGAAGGCTGGGATCATGGCGGCGAAACGCGATAGCCGGAAGTACCCCGGCAAGAAGCCGAGCTACACCCGTCGCGATTTTGAAACGATCCAGGAGATGCTGATGGCTGGTTCCGGAGCGTCCTTCATAGCGAGGGAAACAGGTTTGACGAGGCAGACAATACTCCGGATCAAAACTGACCCAGTTGCGGCGGAAGCGGCCTTATCGCGATGGAGATTGTGACCGGCCCAAGCGTCGGGAAATCGACCACCAGGGGAATTTTTGCCCTTGGGCCCCATCATGTCCGGTCATTTCTCATAAGTTGTCCTATGCAACGCGGGACGCGACCTTTCTCTCAAAGGAGATCGCGATGCCGCAGCACCAGCTTACCCCCGCCCAGAAGTCCAAAATCAGGAAGCAAGAAGAACGTCGCGAACGCGAACGCCAGCGGCGCGAAGATGAATATCGCCGCCGTGTCGAGCGATTACGTCGCCAGATCGAGGAGGCGCGAAAGCGTCGCCAGCGCCTACTGCTCCTACTATTACTGGCATTGCTTGCAGCCCTGGAATCGACACGGCCAGCTTTTACGTTTCAGCATTGGCACGAACCACGTCCAGAACCGAAAGAAAAACCGAAAGAATGGGCCCCATCGCCGGAAAATGATTTCGCGCCCCGTCGCGGCCACGACGACTATATCGACGGCTACTCCTATGAGCAGTGGACAAGACTGGCGGACGCTCGCGGCATCAGCCTAACGAGTAAAGCTGCGCTCAAACGGCGCTGGGAGGCGGACCCGGAGCATGAGCTTTTTCCGCGCCGCTATAGAGATTGGGGCTATCGTCCAACCCTTCGCGAACTCATGTACGACCTAACCGCACCATATTGGCAAGCCGATGCGTTCGCGGCGATCAAACTCATGTCCCCTGCCGAAACTCACCAATATTTGGACGAAGCATATGCGACTGACCTCGGCGATTTGTTGATGTGCCGTGCGGGTTCCAGCGACGAAATCACCAAAAATTTCCAGTCCGCTGCCGTCGGGTGGGAAATCCGCAAGCGCCGCGAAGCCGAAGAAGCAAAACGCGAACGGGAATTATCGCGAAAAAACGACGGTGACCAAGGAATTCCCGAGCCAAATTGAAGGGATTTTTCCGAGAATTCCTTGGTCGGAGACCTGGCAATTCTTCGTTGCAAGGAGTTTTCTCGAAAATTCGACCGCACCAAAGGAATTTGGAAGAAAATCATTTAATTTGATTTTTTAGAAGAATTCCTTTGCTCAAAAAAACCATTTGACGGAATAAATTTGCTCAACTACCTATTCGTCGTTCACAACGAAAAGGAGCTTGGCATGATGAATACAATCTACATCTCTGCGGACGTGATCCAGAATTCGATGCTCGACACGGGCGACGCGATTGCGGCTTTCAGCAATTGGAAGCCAAAGCCAGGGGAGGCCGTCTTCAGGTACGAGGCGGCAGACATCCGCATTACGGCTGCGGGCGGTGCGATCTACCTGATGTCTGAGGAGGAGACGACACAGCCGAAAATCCCGTTCACTCCTGTGCCCGCTGCCGAGATTGGTAAGCTCGTGCGGTCGTTAAATGGTGCCGCATAATGGCGGCGTTGCCACCAGACCATGACCTGTCAGGCGACGAGACTATTACCCAATTTCGGATGTATCGGAGCCGGTACCGGCGGTGCAGCCTTTGCGTCATACCGGCCATCATCAAAGGACAGATATTCGAAAAGTGGCATCAGGCCGCCACGGATGAGCAGCCGTTCACCGTGGCAGACGTGAAGAGTATCATATCGAAGAGGTGCGGTGACTGCTCCTCGAAGGGATGGCCGAAAGTGTCGGTCGAGGGCAGCACCCTCTTCCTGCATGTCGCCAGTAGCGACCGGCGGAAGATGAAATGATCGGTAGAGAAGATGATGCGGGGACGGCTCCATTCGCCCCCGCACCTCCCGCTCCGAGCCACAGAGCGGACATTAGGAAATGGTGATTGACAGCACCAAATCCGAATACTCGCCGTCCTTCGTCGCCTTTATGGTGACGCTATAATTTCCCCGCTGCGCAGCGACACCAATGATTTTGCCGGTTGACGTATCGAGCATCAACCCCACAGGCAGCCGGTCTTTCGAATTGAATACATATCCGCCGACATCGCCGACAGGAGAGACTTTGACGACCGATCCGGCGGCAACCCGGATCGGCGCATAATGAACGCCAAGTACCGGTTCCTCCGGTTCGGGTTCCGGCTGTGTTGGCGCTGAATCAGAAATAACTGCGATAGTGCCGGTGGTTGGCGACCTCCAGACTATTTCACCAGCCGAAGCGCTGGACGCGGATAGGATGACTGCGATTGAAAGTGCTTTAAGCATTACGTTTTTTCCTTTTTTTTGAGATCGGGTTTCAATACCAGTTTCGGACCCAGCGAGAGTTCCGGCGCGGAATGATCGGCAGCAGGCGATAGAATCGACCGCAGTCGATCACGCTCGACGCCCGCCTTAAAGGCCGCATCTTTCGCCTCACGAGCTTGTTGCTCTGCTTCATAGCGCTGGCGCTCTGCTTCAAGCTGTCTGCGCTCGGCGTCTTTTGCCTTGTCGCGCCAACGGTCTATTTCACCTGAAAGGTCAGACCGGATTTGCTCGACTAGCTTTGATCTCCGAAATCCATCCCAGATGGCGCGGATGCGACCGGCCCAGCCGCCGTATTTAACAGCGTCCGCCATTGCCGCTTTCGCCTGCTCCTGTTCTTGCCGGGCGCGATCCTGCGCAGCCAGAGCGGCAGCAGCGGCTTTGCGGGCAGCCTCCTGCGCGCGAGCAGCATCGGCGGCGATGTTGGCGGCATCGGCCTTCGTACGGCTTATGTAGGCCTCACCATCCGCCTTGACTGCCTTCGCGCGCTGGACGACCTTTTGCAGTGATTTCGCTTGTACCTGTTCACGCTGCCACTCATCCCGCGTCAGGCGGCGACGTTGCGGGCCGAGTCGCGTAAGACCGGAGGGTACGGCAACCGCTACATGGTAGGAATCTTGCCATGCCCGCATTGTAGCCTTGTAGGCGGCATTGGCACGCTTCATGAGTGCCTTTTGATCCTCGCCTTCGGTTGAACCAGCATCCATTACGGACCGCTTCACGGTCGCGCCGGGGTGGTATTTCTGCGCTTTCAGCTCAGGATCGGAGATCGGCACGACATAAGCGTGGATATGAAAATGGGACTCGTCTTCGTGACGGATCACGGATTTCAAATCGTCGCCATACTGGTGTCGCAACCATTCGACCGTCCGCTTCTCCCACGCTTCTGCCTCCCGGCGCTTGCCGGGATCGACGCGGATTTCGTCCATGGTGAGAGGATGCGAGGCGACAACCGTGTGAAGTGTCTTTTGATCGGTGCGGATTTTCCGGGTCTTGCCGCCCTTAACTGCGACAGTGGCGCTCGCCACGGCGGCGTCATGCATTTCCTGTACATCCTCAATACCGATGCCGAACACGACGACAGGCGTCAAGGGAGCAGAAACATGCACCGAGACTTCAGGGCGACGAGATGCTTCACCGAAAATAAAATTCGTGTCCCGACCCTTCGCGTCCGCCTTGCGAGCATACCCCTCTAAATGGATAAACTGGTAGCCCACTGCATCACCTCAAGTCATGCGACGGCGCAACACTTCAGCACAAAGAACGTCATTAAGCTCATCCCAGTTGTCGCCAAACTCAGCAACAAGCTCATATTTCAGTTCGCAAGATCGGCCTTCGACATCCCACATCCACTCCGCGACCGGCCCGTATTGCGGATGCGTACGCAGATCGCGCCACTCGCCCAATTCAGGCGATTTCCAGATTTTCGCAAGCGCTGGATCATTTGCACGCACTGTGCGGTGCAACGCATGCAAAGTTGTTACTCGCACTATGTCTAGGTCGACAATTGCCGCGACTTTCGCCGAAATATCATCTTCAGTCATTGCTTCGCTCCAAAGAATAGGAAATTACTCCTACAATGGTGCGGGCAAAAACAATGGGCGCAAAGCGGATTTTGGTACCGGAAACAAAGATATAGTGACCGACTAGCACTATCTTCGATAGTGTCGGCTCTCCGAGGGGCCTTCAGCCGGACCACTTCATGGAGACAACGCCGTTGAGGGTCTGCCGACTGCCCCCTCATTCGCCGGGGAGGCGATCACTCTCAGGCCGCATGGCCTCGTTGCCAGCCATTGGCCGACAAAGCGAAACGCTGGAAAATCAGCGTTCGTCACGAAGTGATGCGGTGTATGGTGTTTACCTTCCACGGGGTCCGGGGGGCTTTGTCCCCCGGTCATGGGAAAATCATAATTTTCCTTGTCTTTGGCGCGCCTGCCGTGCCTCAGCCATAGCCTTGGAAATCTGCCCCGCCGACACATTGAAATGCGCTGCAAGGTCATCGCGACGCATGCCCTTCGTTGCTTGCAGATATAGCGCCATACCGCCCATCTCTAGTCGTGCCGCCTGTTGTACGCCCCGATCCTTCACGCCTCTGTCACGCCTCGACCTCTCCATGCGCTCGACGGAAAGTTCCCGTTTCCGGCCTTGATCAACCAACACCCGCAAACCTGCCGCGCGCTGTTCCGCCGGATCGATCCGAAGCCATTCGACAATGGTGCTGGCCTTCACCTGATAACGGCAATCGACCTCGCGACCGTTGAACGTAATCGTCTGTCCTGCCGCTGCCTGCCGCGCGCGCTTGATCACGGAGCACATGCGGGATTTCGTTTCGCTGTCGCGCCATCCCGCCGCCTCGTTCGCGAGCGATATGATTTCTCGACCAAGAACTTCCGCCGGAGAAATCCATGACATGGCAACGCCCGCCATGAACAGCCATGCGTCACGCTGGCCTTCCGGCAAATCGCCCTCTGGACAACGATACGCCCGAAGTCGTTGGAGATCGGTCAGCACTGTTTCCCAATAGGTCGCCGCCGACAGATGTACCGCCGGGCCTGTCTGGTCCTTTCCCGCCGCCTTGCGCTTCGCCCGCTCAGCACGGAGAGAAATTAGCTCAGCATGGGTGACAGGTAGGACTTCATCTGCAAGCGTCCCAAAATCGTGGCGCGTCGGCGCTTCCGGCGACCCATGACACCACACCATCCCGACTTTGCACCTGTCCCGGTCTGCGCTGGAGTTCTCGCTTCCTGCAAGCCGAAAGACGCGGGCCGCGTCCAATGCCCGCTTGTCCGCTCCGAACGGCTCTAGAACCGATCCTAGACGCTTCTGGACGGCATTCCACCGAGGTAGGACGGCACGAGGAAGCAATTCCGACAGCCAAACACAAACAAGACCTCGGCCCGTCGACAGGATATACGACGGATGTGGGATAATCGCTTCTTCCAGATGACCGAGAACGGCACTGGCTACATCGCTCGGAGCCTTCCCACGCCACCGAGCTACATTGTGATAGTCGAGGTCCGCATAGCAGGCCCCGATAGCCGTCAGTTGTGAAATAGATCGCCATTTCCAAAATGCGGCTTGCGAGACGTACAGGTCAGTCCGGTTTTCCTGCTGAAAAAGCCGTTCGGCCTCCATTATCGCGCCGCCGCCGACGGGAACCGTCCACTCTTTCCATGGCTTTTCCTGCCCGCGCACACGCTGCGCAAAGCTGATTACGCCATTTCTCAGGCCGCTGCGTGAACTGTTTGGATGGAGATTTTCAATGTGCTGGCGCGCACCAAAAGCGCCGTAGTCGAAACCTTGAGGCCCCGAATTAATGTCAACATTTCTTTTTTGAAAATCGTCTGTCTGTGTGTTTTGGGCTGGGCTATGTGCCAGCCCCCCGGTCACTCAGCCGTCAATGGCGGCTTTACAATGTCATAAAGATTGTTCATCATTATAAAACATTCCTACGAAAAACCGACCGAGGGCCGCTAACCCTATGACGTCGGTTTTTTTATGCTCAGAGCAAAGATGATCGGCGTCAAGCGTTAACGCGATCCCGCCGAAGGATGACAGATGCAACGGCGGCAGCATAATCATCATGTGCATACTCCAGGAGGTGCCACGCCTTGCCACCAGCAAGCTCATCCGCAAATCTGGAATAATCCGCAGCGTGAAGAATGGCCATGATAAGGGCGGTTTCACCTGATGATGCGGGAAAGCTCATCAGGCGTTCAACAAGCGCGCCCTCAGTCTTCTTATTCACTTGCTGAAAGTGCGCAGCAAACGCTGACCAAGACGTCACGCCCATCAACGAAAGTCCGACCCGTTCGCAAAGGTTGCCCGCAGGTCCACCACGAAAATCACTAAATGCTAACATGTCGCTTACTCCTTAAAAAACAGCCGACACGCCGCAGTTAGTGACATTTCTTGGGAATGTAAGAGAAAATCGTCGGCGATAGTCTCCCGGGGGCTTCGGCCCCCTGTCGCGGCCTTCCGGCCTTGCCCGCCCCCAACCTCATTGCCGGTGGGCTAGTCCGGACAGGGGCTAGCGGCCGTTGGCCTTCTGTCCCTGTCCGGTTGCCGTAGGATTGGGTCGCTCCGGTCAGTCAAGGGTTCGCTGCGCGCCGTCCTCGCCATGCGCGGCCTGCGGCCTGTGCGTGGCTCTGGGCGGCCCCCGTGACAGCCCTCCCGCTCCGCCTGGCACCCGAATAGGAGGTAAATGATTATCTCTCAAAACTATTAAAATCCGCTCAAATATGTTTACGAACCCTATCCCAAAGCCGTCATTTTTCCCGGGCACTGGATTCTCAATAATCGCGATTTTTGCTATATATTATGTAATAAAATCAATGAGAAAGCAGAGATTTCAATGCGCCAAACGATCACAAGAATTCGAGGGCTGACGGTTAATATCGAAGTCGTCGAAGTCTGCCAGACAGACGCAAACGGCGGCATAATCTGGTATCACGCCGCGATCTACATCCAGCAGCACGGAAGCAAGGAAAAGACGCTGGTCCGTAGGTCCCGTTTGCCTGGAGCGGCGGCGGAATTGAGGCGGGAGATTCAAAGAGATGGGATTCGAGCTTTCGACCGGATCAAGGCTTAGTCCCAATCAAAGCTGGATCGAGGCACGCCAAAGAACGCCTCAAAGGCTTCGTCGGATGCGTTCTCTTCGAGCAGTACGATTGTACCGATCCCCTGTCCGCCCTTCGTGAGATAGGTACCGTCTGTATCAATATGGAAGCGAGAGCGATTGGTAATCGTCATCTGTATCCCAGGCAGACGAGAAAATTTGACATGATCGACTATCCCTCGAATAATCGCGTTCAACTTGACCTTCGTTGCCACAACCTTCTGTGTATCCACCGATTCGATATCGGCAAGCAAATCATCCAACAACGCCTTGCGTGTTGCCGAGTCGTATTCAGACCTGACCATCTTCAGATCGGCCTTCGCCTTTTTCAGTTTTGCCTTTATTTCCTTTAATTCAGTTGCTGTTTGTTGGAACCGCTCATTTAACGCTTCGTCAAAGTCTGTTGTTTCCACAAGCCTCAGTAATTTATCGCGGACGCTCTCTTTGTCCGCCAGTTGTGCTTCCAAGGAAATGACTTCAGAGCCCTGGTTGGCTTCGTTTCGTTTGAAATCTATGTCTTCCGCGACAAGCTGGCTCAGCGCATGAAGCAATTTGCGCTCCGTCTCATCTACACGGTAATGTTTGGCGTTCTCGCAGCCCATCTTTCGCTTGGCGTTCTCGCAGACCAAATAAACGCCACCTTTTGGTTTCGGGCCTTTGTTGCTTATGTGCATGACGCTTTGGCATTCACCACATTTCGCCAAGCCTTTGAGGATATGCGCCCCTCTAACCCCGGTCCTTCCAGCCGATCCGTGCTGTCGGCTGGTTACGGCGGACTGCGCTTGCCAGAACATTTCCTCTTTTATGATGGGAGGGTAATAATCAAGTATTGGCTCGCCTTGAGGGGTGCGATTGCGAGCACTATGTCGACCAGCATGTGGCTGATACTCCCCAAGCACAGCTTTGCTGGATAAAATCTTAGCTATTGAGGATATTTGCCAGCCTTTTTTCCCGCGAAAGGCTGGAATTCCAAGCTCATTCATTCTCCTGGAAATAGCGCGCCGACCAAATCCGTCTATTGTTGCCTCGAAAATACGGTAAACAATCTTGGCTCTTTCCTCGTTTATTACAAATTTTCCGCCTTCGATGCTAAGCCATTCTGGGCACCGCTTCGTGATAGGAATTTTCTTAGATCGAGCCGCAGCTTTTTTCTGCTTCCAAGCCTCGCCAACTCGCTCGGATTTGATCCGCGATTCCTCGTGTGCGCGGGCCATTACAATCAATGAGAAGAGCAACGGCGTCCAATCTGTCCGCAGTCGCTCTTCCGAATACTCCTGTCCGTCGCTGAGCGTGACGACGATAATTCCAGCGCGAATGAGGTCGAAAAGCCGACTGGCGGCATCCATTACCGTTTCGCGCGAAATACGGTCGAGGCTTTCGACAATGAGATATGAACCCCGAACTACCTTTCCTGACTCGACCAACTGGAGGAAGGACCGTAAAGCGCCGGTGGTGCGGTTCGCTCCATGGTATGCGCTCACACCCAGGTCGCGAAGCGTGTCATCTAATTCAATGCCGCGTTCTTTGCACCAACTAGCGGCCTTCTCTGTTTGACGGCGAAGAGAGTCGCCGCGAGCCTGCTCAGGTGTCGAAAATCGAATGTAGGAGTAGGCTTTCGCGATCATGCAAACCTCATAGCATGGACTATGGGATTAATGTAGCATAACTTGCTGATGGTCGGACCGCCGGGATCAGGGAAATCCATGCTCGCCGCCCGCCTGCCGTCGATCCTGCCGCCGCTCAATCCGGCCGAACTGCTCGAAGTGTCGATGATCCATTCGATCGCCGGACAATTGCCGGGCGGCAAGCTCTCGGACCGCCGTCCCTTCCGCACGCCGCACCATTCCGCCACCATGGCCGCCATGGTCGGTGGCGGCTTGCGCGCCAAGCCCGGCGAGGCCTCGCTCGCGCATCACGGTGTGCTGTTCCTCGATGAGTTTCCGGAGTTTTCGCCCCAGGTGCTCGATGCGCTCCGTCAGCCGCTCGAAACCGCCGAGTGCATTATCGCCCGCGCCAATCATCGCGTCAGCTATCCTGCCGCCATCCAGCTGATCGCCGCCATGAACCCGTGCCGCTGCGGCATGGCGGGCGAGCCCGGCCGCACCTGCGCGCGCGGCCCGCGCTGCATGTCGGACTATCAGGCGCGCATCTCCGGCCCGTTGATGGATCGCATCGACATCCGCATCGACGTGCCGGCGGTCAGCGCCGCCGACCTGTTGAAGCCGGCGACAGCCGAAAGCAGCGAGGTCGTGGCCCGCCGGGTCGCCCGCGCCCGCGCCTTGCAAATCGATCGCTTCGCCGCCCTCGGCCATGCGGAGCTGACCAGCAATGCCCGGTGTTCGACCTCGATGATCGAGAAGATCGCCGAGCCCGACGCGGCGGGTCTGCAGCTTCTCCGAGACGCCGCCGAGAAGATGAAATTTTCCGCGCGCGGTTACCATCGTGTGCTGAAGGTCGCACGCACGCTCGCCGATCTCGACGGCGCGGCGACGGTCGGTCGTATTCATCTGGCCGAAGCGATTTCTTACCGAATTGCCGGCGAGAGGCTGCAGGCGGCGGCGTAAAGGTCCGTTCGAAAGAAAAGGGCGCCCGCAGGCGCCCTTTTCGATTGCAGGAGAAGCCGTGACTTAACCGCCAAGACCTTCAAACAGCGCTGTCGAGAGATAGCGTTCGGCAAAGGATGGAATGATCACGACGATCGTCTTGCCGGCGTTTTCCTCGCGCTGGCCGACCTCGATTGCCGCCGTCAGTGCGGCGCCGGCAGAGATGCCGACCGGCACGCCTTCGAGTCTCGCGACAAGGCGGGCAGCCTCGATCGCTTCGGCACTGTTGACGGTGACGATCTCGTCATAGATCGAGGTGTCGAGGATTGCAGGCGCAAAACCTGCGCCGATGCCCTGGATCTTGTGCGGGCCGGGGTTGCCGCCGGAGAGCACGGGAGATTCTTCCGGCTCGACCGCGATCACCTTGATCGAGGGCTTGCGCGCCTTCAGCACCTGTCCCGCGCCGGTAATCGTGCCGCCGGTGCCGATGCCGGACACGAAAATGTCGACAGCACCATCGGTATCGTTCCAGATTTCCTCGGCCGTCGTCTTGCGGTGGATTTCCGGGTTGGCCGGGTTTTCGAACTGCTGTGGAATGATGGCGTCAGGCAGGGTCTCGACCAGCTCCTGCGCCTTGGCGATCGCGCCCTTCATGCCCTTGGCACCTTCTGTCAGGACCAGCTCGGCACCGAAGAGCGCCAGCATCTTGCGGCGCTCGACCGACATCGTCTCCGGCATGGTGAGAATGAGCTTGTAGCCCTTGGCGGCGGCAACGAAGGCGAGCGCGATGCCGGTGTTGCCCGAGGTCGGTTCGATCAGCGTCGTGCGGCCGGGAACGATCTTGCCCTGGGCTTCCAGGCTCTCGATCATCGCCACGCCGATGCGGTCCTTGACCGAGGCAATCGGGTTGAAGAATTCAAGTTTGGCGAGCAGGTTTGCCTTGACGCCCTTTTCCCTGGCAAGCTTGTCCAGCCGCACGATGGGTGTGTCGCCGATCGTTTCGGTGATCGAGGAATAGACGCGGCCGCGGCCGGGCTTGCGTGTATCGGACATGGGTTTCTCCCTTGGGCGTGAACTGTCAGCTATGAGAATAGGAACAACGGCCACTCAATTCCAGAACGACAAACACGGCGCGATGATCCGCCGGAGGAAAAAGCACCGGCGAAGTCGTTGTTCGGGAAAAGTTTTTTCAGCTTGCGCGGACGGCGATGTAGGCGGCCGTGCCGGCGAGCACACTGGCCGCAACCCGGTTCAGGGCCTTGAGTGCCTTGGGTTGCTTGAGCAGCAGGCGTGCCCGTGACGCGAGCAGCATGTAGGGCACCAGTACCGTCAGAAGCACCAGGAAGGTCGCCGTCAAAAGCAGGCCGTAGTCGCTGGGGCCGATTGCCTGAATGTCGATCAGCGTCGGAACAAGCGCGACGTAAAACAGCATCGTCTTCGGATTGCCGAGCGTGATCAGCAGGCCGGAGAGGAACGACATGGCGGCACTTGTCGACGGCTTCGCCTTGATGTCCTCCGGCAGCAATCCCGTACTCCAGAGCTTCCAGGCGATGTAGCCGAGATAGAGAACACCGGCGAACTTCACCACCAGAAAGACCGTGGTGAAGGTCTGGGCAATCAGCGCCAGCCCGAGAATGACGGCGGTCAGATAGACCATGTCGCCAAGCGCGATGCCGAGGCCCATGAAGAAGGTCTCGCGGAAACTGGAGCCGAGCGCACGGGCAACCAGCGCCGTCACGCCGGGACCCGGGATGGCCGCAGCGATGAAGAGAGCGCCGCTATAGGCGATGAGAGCCGCGAGCGTCATGGACGGTCCTTCCGATGGTGATGCGAACTTTTAACGCAAACCGCCAACAAAAGGAACTCTCAGAACGACGGCACCTGGATGCCGCGCGACAAAATTGACCCGGTGACAAGTCCAGGCATTGTGCGGCGATGCGAGATGCGTAGAGCTTGCGAAGACAAGCGAAAGGCGCCCCTCATGCCCGAGTTGAAAGACCTCATCGGCTTTGCCCTCCTTGCCCTCGGCATGGTGCTGACGCCGGGGCCGAACATGATCTACCTGATCTCGCGCTCGATCAGCCAGGGGCCGGGCGCCGGATTGATCTCGCTTGGCGGCGTCGCGCTCGGCTTCGTCGTCTACATGCTCTCGGCCGCACTCGGCATCACCGCGCTGCTTCTGGCCGTGCCCTTTGCCTATGATGTGCTCCGCATCGCCGGCGCCGGCTATCTTCTCTATCTCGCCTGGCAGGCAGTCAGGCCCGGCGGGCGTTCGCCGTTTCAGGTCCGTCATCTGCCGAAGGATGGGCCGAAGAAGCTGTTCGTCATGGGCTTTCTGACGAGCCTGCTCAATCCCAAGGTGGCGGTGCTCTATCTTTCGCTACTGCCGCAGTTCATTCGGCCCGAACTCGGCAACGTGCTCGGTCAGTCGCTGGTGTTCGGGTCGATCCAGATCATGACCAGCGTTACCGTCAACGCAATGATCGCCGTTGCCGCCAGCGGCATCGCGGCCTTCCTCGCCGGGAGGCCGCTGTTCATGGTGGTGCAGCGCTGGGCCATGGGCACGGCGCTTTTCGGATTTGCCTTGAGCATGGCGTCGGAGGCGCGGCGTTAATCCGCGCTCGCGTTCTTTCCGGCGACACAATTCCGGATCGAAAACCTCCGGATCGAAAACTGCTTCACACTTTTCCGGGAATTGTTCACTCGAAAACCGGCCGCATGAAGCTGCGCTCGTAGCTGACGATACAGCGCGTCTTGTCCGCATAGGCGAAGGCTTCCTGGCACTCCGGGTCCTTGGCCATTTCCTGGCGGTAGCTCTCGTAGGCCGCAAGGCTTGGAAAGCTGAAGAGCGCGAGCGCTACGTTGTTCGCTCCCTCATGTGGCATGAAGTAGCCGTGATGGGCGCCACCCAGGCGATTGACGAGCGGGATCCAGAGCTTGGCGTAGTGCTCAAACTCGGCGGCCTTGTAGGGGTCGATGATGTATTTCAGGTAGCAGGTGATCATGCGGCTCTCCCTTCGCGTTCACGCTTGATAGAAGAGGGGAGGCGAAGTTTCCAGCCCAGATTCATGCCGGCGGCGGCCATAAGGATCGCGACCGAGCCAAGGATCTGGATCGGCTGCAGCTGATGGCCGAAGGCGATGCGATCGACGACGATGGCGGCGATCGGGTAGATGAAGGAGAGCGCGCCGGTCATATGCGTCGGCAGCCGCTGGATCGCGCCGTAAAGCAGCACATACATCAGCCCGGTGTGGATGACGCCGACGGTGACGAGCATCGACCATTGCGCAGCACCTGACGGGGCGGAGCCAGCGAGCGCCATCGGCGCCAGCATCAGGGTTCCCGTGATCACCTGGATCAATGCGATCAGATGCGGCGGTGTGCCCTTGAGCAGCTTTGTCGCGATCGCGGCGATCGCATAGAAGAAGGCGGCGCCGATCGAAAGCGCTACACCGATCAGATAGCTCTCCGGCGCGAAACCATGGCCGGGCTTGGCGGCGACAATCGCCAGCATGCCGGCGAAGGAGACGGAGAGCCAGAAGATCTTCGTTGCCGTGATCTTCTCGCCGAGAAACACTGCGCCGAGCCCCAGAAGCATGAAGGGCTGGGTGTTGTAGACCATGGTCGCGATCGAGATCGATGCGTGGGAATAGGCGGCAAAGAGCAGCAGCCAGTTGACGACGATCGCGATCCCGCCCACGACCGACAGCAGCAGCATGCGGCGGCTGAAATGCTTCCGGTCGAGCAGGCCGAAGAACCAGGCGATGGCAACGAGCGTGATTGCGCCGAAGACACACCGCCAGAACACCACGCTGGTCACCGGCTGGCCCGACATCAACACGAACCAACCGATGGTGCCTGAGATCAGCATCGCCGCCGTCATCTCGATGCTGCCGCGCCTGAGTTCCGAGTTCATAGTCGCCACCCCCTGGTTGATGATCCGAGAATAGCCGGCCGGTTCCGCATTTTCCATGGATTGGAAAAGGTGATTGTGCGATAATGCCTAATCTTCGAAGTTATACTTGTTGTTTCGGCTTACGGTGGCGCGATGTTGGATGAGATCGACCGACGAATCCTCGACATTCTGGCAGCCAATGCGCGGGTGTCTCTGAAGGAGCTGGCGCAGGAGGCGGGCCTGTCCTCGCCGAGTGCGGCCGATCGGCTGCGCAAGCTGGAAGAGCGCGGCATCCTCGATGGTTTCACGATAGCGCTGAACCCGCTGAAGCTCGGCTATCCCCTGCAGGCAGTGATCCGCGTGCGCCCGATGCCGGGCATGCTGCACATCGTCGAACGGCTGATCCAGGATACACCCGAGATCGTCGAATGCGACAAGGTCACCGGCGACGATTGTTTCATCGCCAAGCTCTTCGTTCGCGACATGACGCAACTCGATACGATCCTCGACCGCATCGCCGAGAAGGCGCAGACCAACACTTCGATCGTCAAGTCGTCACCGGTCAGGCGCCGGCTGCCGCCCTTGATCTAGTTTTTAGAACTGGGGATCTCAGACCCCGGTCGAGCCGAAGCCACCGGCCCCGCGCGTCGTCTCGCTGGCATTGTCGCTCTCGCGGACCGTGGCTTGCGTAACCGGCGCGATCACCATCTGCGCGATGCGCATGTCGCGCTCGATGATGAAGTCCTCGTCGCCGAGATTGACCAGCAGAACCTTCACTTCGCCGCGATAGTCGCTGTCGATGGTGCCGGGTGTGTTGAGGCAGGTGATGCCGTGCTTGAAGGCGAGGCCCGAGCGCGGGCGGATCTGGGCTTCATAGCCTGCGGGCACTTCGAAGATGAAGCCCGTTGGAACGAGAGCGCGTTTGCCCGGGGTGAGCATGAGGGGCCGATCGGCGAGGACGGCCGCGCGCAGATCCATGCCGGCGGCGCCCGCCGTCTCGTAGGCGGGCAGCTCGAGGCCTTCGCCATGCGGCAGCCGAACGAGGTTGAGGGTCGGGCGGGATTCGGAAGGGTGCGTGCTCATGACCGCATAAGCCGGGCGGCAGACGCCTCGGTCAATTGCATAATCGGGGCCGAGCCTGTAAAGGACGCGGCAACTCACAGGATTTTACGACATGGCTGAAACTCTCACCGAGGCGGTTTCCCGCCGCCGCACGTTTGCGATCATTGCCCACCCGGATGCCGGTAAGACCACGCTCACCGAAAAGTTGCTGCTGTTCGGCGGCGCCATCCAGCTCGCCGGTGAAGTCAAGGCCAAGAAGGACCGCATCCAGACCCGTTCGGACTGGATGAAGATCGAGCGCGAACGCGGCATCTCGGTCGTCACCTCGGTGATGACCTTCGAATATGGCGGCAACGTCTTCAACATCCTCGACACGCCCGGCCACGAAGACTTCGCCGATGACACCTACCGCACGCTGACGGCGGTGGATGCCGCAGTCATGGTCATCGACGCCGCCAAGGGTATCGAGCCGCGCACGCTGAAGCTCTTCGAAGTCTGCCGCATGCGCGACATCCCGATCATTACCTTCGTCAACAAGATGGACCGCGAGAGCCGCGATCCCTTCGAGATCCTCGACGAGGTCGAAGAAAAGCTGGCGCTCGACTGCGCGCCGGTCACCTGGCCGATCGGCCGCTCGAAGACCTTCTGCGGTTCCTATCACCTCGCCAACAACACCGTGCGCGGCTCCGACACGCAGGAAATCCCGACCAAGGTCAACGGCCCGGAAATGGCCTCCCATCGCCTGCCGGAAAACGAGCGCGACGCCTTTACCGACGAGCTGTCGCTGGCGATCGAGGCCTGCAAGCCCTTCGACAAGAAGGCTTTCCTCGAAGGTCACCTCACGCCGGTGTTCTTCGGCTCGGCGCTGCGCAACTTCGGTGTGCGCGATCTCATCAACGCGCTCGGCGACATCGCGCCGCCGCCGCGCGACCAGGTGGCCGATATCCGCACGGTGCACGCGACCGACGACAAGATGACGGCCTTCGTCTTCAAGATCCAGGCCAATATGGATCCGAACCATCGCGACCGCATCGCCTTTGCCCGCGTCTGCTCCGGCAAGCTGGAGCGCGGCATGAAGGCACGCCTATCGCGCACCGGCAAGCAGCTGGGCCTGAGTGCCCCGCAGTTCTTCTTCGCCTCGCAGCGCCAGCTCGCCGACACGGCTTACGCCGGCGACGTCGTCGGCATTCCCAACCACGGCACGCTCCGGATCGGTGACACGCTGACCGAGGGCGAACCGCTGGTGTTTCAAGGCGTTCCGAACTTCTCGCCGGAAATCCTGCGCCGCGTGCGGCTCGAGGACGCGATGAAGGCGAAGAAGCTGAAGGAAGCGCTGCAGCAGATGGCCGAAGAAGGCGTCGTCCAGCTGTTCTCGCCCGAGGATGGCTCCCCGGCGATCGTCGGCGTTGTCGGCGCGCTGCAGCTCGACGTCTTGAAGGAGCGCCTCAGCGCCGAATACGGCTTGCCGGTGTCCTTCGAAATGTCGCGCTTCTCCGTCTGCCGCTGGATTTCGTCCGATCAGCCGGCCGAACTCGACAAGTTCGTGACGGCCCGCCGCGGCGACATCGCCCGCGACCTCGATGGCGACCCGGTCTTCCTGGCGCAGGACAGCTTCTCGCTGCGCTACGAGGCGGAACGCTATCCGGCGATCAAGATGGTCGCGATCAAGGAGTATCACGTCGCCAAGGCGGCCTGATTGCTTTCAGTCCGGCCGGCGCCCAAGCGTCGGCCGGCTTCCGGCATCTCAGGTGTTGGACCTAAGTCTTTACGTCGAAAAGTCGAAACGCGGTGACGAGCGATCGAGCATGGCCATGCTCGGGCGAACGCCCCAGGCTGCCGTCGTCGCTTCATGAAGCACGGTCATCAAACGCTCGATATCCTCGACTGCCGTCTCGTGCAGGGCCTCGGCCACAATCAGCGCATGTGTCGTCTGCGGCCGGATCGCCGAATGGCCGCTCTGCCGGTTGGTCCAGCGTCGGGCATGTGCCCGTCCGTCGGCATCCGCAAAGATCACCTCGCCGAATTCCGGATTTTCCGTTTCCCCCGCGAAGGTCAGATAGGTCTCGCTGCCGAGCGCCCGGCGGACATGCAGAAAACCGCTGACGCGTGAGAGGTCGAAGACCGCGATCGGAATGGCGAAGGCGAGCGATGCGGCATTGCAGAGATCGATCAGCGGATGGATCGCCGGCAGATTGCCTTCCTTCCTGAAACGTCTGAGCAACGCCTCGGAGGCCGACCGATACTGTGTCGGCTTCATCCCCATCTTGGCAAAGGCCCGGCGCCATGCCTGGATTTCCGGCAGATCGCTTTCCGATCCGGCGTCGAGGCGGTCGCCGGCAATCGTCTGGAACTGGCGAACATGGTCCCCGAGCGAAACATCGCCGCGTACGCCATCGATGAAGAGCGCGCCGGCGCTGAGTTCCGGAAAATCGCGCCAGATATCGTTTGCGTGCTGGAAGTGCATGGAGGTCCTCCAAATTGGTGGGGTCATTCTGGCTCAAGCCCTCCTGGTGGGTAAGGCGCGCGCTGTTCTTCTACCGGCGCGGATCTGCGGTACGGTGAGGCCAAGCACGGCGGCAAGCACGCAGCCGATCCCGAGCAACTGGTGGTCCCCGATCGGCTCGTCGAGCAAAAGAAAGGCGAAGAGCACGGCCGAGACCGGCGCCAGTGCCGTGAAGACGGAAGCCTCGGTGCCACTCACTTTTGCCGATCCAGCATACCAGAGCAGGAAGCCGGCAACGGTAGGGATGAGGGCATAGTAGACAACCGCAACGATCGCGCCCTGGTCGATCTCTTCAGTCGCATGTGTCTCGAAGAGGGCGGGGATGAGTGACACCGCGAACCCGAGCCCGGCCATCAGTGTCGAGAGGGCGAGTGGGGAGACCTCGGCCTTCACGCGTTTGTTGAGAAGGATGAACAGGCCCTCGCAGATGACGGCGCCGAAAATCAACGCGATGCCGAGCGCAGAATGGCCGCCGCCGTCGCCGGGCTTGAAGATGATCGTGAGCACGCCGAAGGCGGCAAGCGCGATCGCCGCAAGCATCCGGCGGTCGGGGCGCTCTCCGAGAAGCAGGAAGGCGATCGCTGCGGAAACGACGGGGAGAGTGCCGATCACGACGCCCGCGTTGGCCGCAGATGTCAGGCTCAGCCCGGCAATCAGCAGCGTCGTGTAGCCGACGCTGCCGGCTCCTGCCTGGGCGATGAGGATCATCCAGTCGTGCGACCCGAGTTTCGGCCACTGTGTTTTGGTTAGCCGCATCAGCAGCAGGAAAAGCGGAAAGGCGATGGCGAAACGCATGGCCGTCGCTGTGAAGGGGGCGAAGCCGGCGGCAATGATCTTGCTGGCGATCACCGTGCTGCCGACGAGGATCATCGCCAGCGACAGATAGAGGTAGCCCTGAAATTTTTCCGACATGTCCGTTCTCCGTTGCAGTGCCGCGCTTGCCTATGCGCAAAGTGAGCAATGCGCCGGAGGGGGAGGCGGGTCTTGAACGGAATTGCGGGTGCTACTTCCTTGCCTCGGCATAAGCGCCGGGCGAGAGACCGTACTTGCTGACGAACACGCGCGTCATGTGGCTCTGGTCGGCGAAGCCGGCGGCGACTGCCGCTTCTGCCAGCGGTGTGCCCTTGCCGATCAGGCGGCGGGCGAGATCGATGCGGCGCTGCACGATATAGGCATGCGGTGTCAGGCCGACCGATTTCGCGAAGTTGCGCACAAGTTGAAAGCGGCTGAGCCTTGCCTCCGCAGCGAGATCCGCAAGGGTGATTGCCGCCGTCGGATCGTCGTCGATCATCGTTTTTGCGGCGGAGACTGTGGCCGGTTTTTCGCATCGTTCCGGCCGGCCGGTGGCAAGAACGCTTGCGAGCAGCAACAGAAGCCGCTCTTCGCGCCGGATCGTCTCGTCCTTGGCTGTAGGGTCTGTGATTGCCGCAAACAGCATCCGGAACTGATTTGCTGCCTCCGCATCCGTAAAAGCCGGCGATGCAAACTCGCCGGCGTCCGACCGGCCCTGGCTGATATCTTCGGCGGCGGTGGAGATGACGGAAGGATCGAAATACAGCATGCGCCAGGAGCGCCCGGCATCGCCGATCGGCGCGCCATCATGCACCTCGCCAGGATTGACGGTGATCATGTCGCCGGCGCCGGCCTCGATCATGCCGCGGCCGCTGAGCGACTTCTGGGCGCCCTGGTAGATGAGGCCGATGCCGAATTGGTCATGGGTATGGCGGGCGAAGGAATGGCGCGTCTCCGCCTCGACCGCGTCTATGCCCGCGGTCGCGCTCTGCAGCATCCTGAATTGACCCCTTGGCATCCGTGCGCCGATCCTTTGCTCAAAGACTTCTACATCCTTCGGGTGCATCCCGCCATCGTCCTGACTTCGCCCATTCATTTGGCGATGTGAGTAGAAATTATGCAAAATATAAGTTTGTTGAAACATTAGGCAAAATCTGTTGCGGAATTTGCTGCGCTGCATCATGATCGAGCCATGACGCACCGGGACCTCACCATTCTCGTGATCGACGAGAACGCCATCCGCGCCTCGATCATCGAGGAGGGCTTGCATGAGGCCGGCCATCGCAAGGTCACGGTCATCCACGAGGTCCAGCGCATGGCCCGCACCATCGAGAGGCTGAGGCCCGATGTCATCGTCATCGATATCGAAAACCCCAACCGCGACATGATGGAGCATTTGTTTCAGCTCACCCGCACCGTTGGGCGGCCGATCGCCATGTTTGTCGACCGTTCCGACACGGCCTCGATCGAGGCGGCGGTGGAGGCCGGCGTTTCCGCCTATGTCGTCGATGGGCTGAAGAAGGAGCGCGTCAAGCCGATCCTCGACATGGCTGTCAGCCGCTTCAACGCCTTCAGTCGGCTCCAGCGCGAACTCGCCGATGCCAAGTCGGCGCTGGAGGAGCGCAAGGTGATCGAACGCGCCAAGGGCATCCTGATGAAGATGCGCGGTCTCTCCGAGGATGAGGCCTTCGCGCTGCTGCGCCAGACGGCGATGAACGAAAAGAAGAAGATGTCGGAGATCGCGCAAAGCGTAGTGACGGCAGCGGGCCTGCTGATGTGATGCGTGCGCTGGCGGCCGAGCGGTCGGAAGGAGACAGTGGAGTGAACGTCATGACGACCATCGACAACTCGCGGCCCGGCGCGGCGATGGGCGAAGGGTTGCCTGCGCCCGTGCGGCTCAGCGGCGAAGGGGCGCGTACGATCCGCGCCGGCTTCATTCCGCTGGTCGATGCCTCCGTGCTGATCGCAGCGGCGGAACTCGGTTTCGCCCGCAAGGAGGGGCTGACGCTCGATCTCGTCAAGGACGTTTCCTGGGCCAATGTGCGCGACCGCCTTGCCTTTCGTCAGTTCGATATCGCCCACATGCTGTCGCCAATGCCGGTTGCAGCCATGCTTGGCCTCGGCTCCAATCCCTCGCCGACGGTCGCCCCGTTCTCGCTCGGGCGCGGCGGCAATGCGATAACGCTTTCCAACCGGCTCTTCGCCCGCATGCAGGAGGAAGGTGGCCTTGGCAAGCCAGAGGATGCGCTCGCCTATGCGCGTGCGCTCGCAGCGGTGCTTGCCCACATGCGCAAAAGCGGTGAAGCGCCGCCGACACTCGGCGTCACCTATCCCTTTTCCTCGCACAATTACGAGTTTCGCTATTGGCTGGCCGCCGGTGGCATCGATCCCGACCGCGACGTCAGGCTCGTCGTCGTGCCGCCGCCGCTGACTTCGGATGCACTGGCCGCCGGCGCCATCGACGGTTTCTGCGTCGGCGCGCCCTGGAACATGGTGGCCTCCGAGCGTGGCCTCGGACGTATCGTCGCCGCCAAGCAGGACATCTGGCCATCCGCGCCGGAAAAGGTGATCGGCATGCGGCCCGAATGGGCCGAGAGTAACGCCGAAACGGTGTCGCATCTGATCCTGGCGTTCGATCGGGCAGCACGCTGGTGCGACGAGCCGGATAATCGCGGCACGCTTGCCGAACTGCTCGCCGCCCCCCGCTACATCGGTGCCCCGGTCGAAATCATCCGCCGGGTCCTCGCCGGAGAGTTCACCATCGATGCGGCCGGCAACAGGCGTGTAATCGACGACTACTTCGTCTTTCACCGAGACCACGCCAACTATCCACGTCCCGGCCAGGCGTTGTGGATCTACAGCCAGATGGCCCGCTGGGGGCAGGTGCGGCTGTCGCCCGGGATGCAGGCGATTGCGGCTGCCGCCTATCGCCCCGACCTCTATCGTCGGGCGCTCGGCGAGGCAGCTGCTCCCGCCGATGCGGATGTTCGTATCGAGGGCGACAGACCAGGCGAGCGCTTCATGGATGGACACGTTTTCGATCCCGCTGACGTCGAGACCTATGTCCGTTCCTTCCCGGTCCGCGCTTCGGCAGAAGCCGCTCCCGTCGAGGCGGAGGGCTGACGATGGCGCACCATGTTTGTGCAGAGTCCGGGCGTGAAATATGTGCGTCGCACAATAATTCAGCAGATTCTACAATAGCCGCATTTGTGGGCGCCGCATCCGCATCCGCAAATTACGTTTTGAATTCAATCCACTAAGGCCGCGCAGGCGAACTGGCACGGCCCTTGCTTTTCTAGAAATGCTCCGGTCAACGGCGATCGAAGCGAGCTCAAACGCCAGATCGCGTTTGCCAACGACACCGACGTCGCAAGGTTTTTGTTCCCGTGGGTTCCTCCCGATCCCGGACGCAATCACCGAGCGGCGTTTTTTTATGTCCGGTTTTTCGACCCGAGCAGAGGGACCTGCGCATGACCAAGTTTTTGACCGGCGGTCTGACCCGCCGAAACCTGCTGAAGACCACGGCAACCGCCGCCCTGTTCGGCGCGGTCAAGTCGGCCTTCCCATCCGGTGCCCTTGCGCAAGCCTCCGGGCCGGAAACCACGAAGGCCGTACTCGGCTTCATCGCGCTCACCGACTCCGCACCGCTGATCATCGCCAAGGAGAAAGGCCTCTTCGACAAGTACGGCATGACCGAAGTCGAGGTGGTCAAGCAGGCCTCCTGGGGCACGACGCGTGACAACCTGGTGCTCGGCTCCGCCGGTGCCGGCATCGATGGCGCCCATATCCTGACGCCGATGCCCTACCTGATCTCGACCGGCAAGGTCACTCAGAACAACCAGCCGCTGCCGATGGCAATCCTCGCCCGCCTCAATCTCGATGCGCAGGCGATCTCGGTCGGCCAGGCCTATGCCGATCTCAAGGTCGGGATCGACGCCGCCGCCCTCAAGGAAGCCTTCGCCAAAAAGAAGGCGGAAGGTGCCGCCGCCAAGGTGGCGATGACCTTCCCCGGCGGCACCCATGATCTCTGGATCCGCTACTGGCTCGCTGCCGGCGGGATCGACCCGGATACGGACGTCGAAACCATCGTCGTCCCGCCGCCGCAGATGGTCGCCAACATGAAAGTCGGCACCATGGACTGTTTCTGCGTCGGCGAGCCCTGGAACGAGCAACTCGTCAACCAGAAGATCGGCTACACCGCCGTCAACACCGCCGAGATCTGGAACGAGCATCCGGAAAAATCCTTCGCCATGCGGGCCGACTGGGTGGAGAAAAACCCGCGTGCTGCCAAGGCGCTCACCATGGCGATCCAGGAGGCGGCGCAATGGTGCGACGACATGGCCAACAAGGACGAGCTGGCGAAAATCGTCGGCAAACGTAGCTGGTTCAACGTGCCGCCGAAGGACATCGTCGATCGGCTCAAGGGTGAATACGTCTACGGCAACGGCAAGGTCGTCGAACAGAGCCCGCACTTCATGAAGTTCTGGCGCGACCACGCCTCCTATCCGTTCCAGAGCCACGACACCTGGTTCCTGACCGAGAACATCCGCTGGGGCAAGTTCGCGCCCGATACCGACATCAAGGCGCTCGTTGCAAAGGTCAATCGCGAGGATATCTGGCGTGAGGCCGCCAAGGATCTGGGCATCACCGACGTGCCGGCATCCACCTCGCGCGGCATCGAAAAATTCTTCGACGGCAAGGTCTTCGATCCCGCGGATCCGCAAGCCTACCTCAAGAGCCTTTCCATCTCGCGTGTCGCCTGACCACTGCCGATGCTGGCCGGCGTGACGGCCAGCTACCGCTTACGAATTCCAAGGAGAACGGCATGACCGTCACCAATCTCAAACTCAAGGAGCAGCCGGCACCACGACCCGCCGCCCGGGTGATTGCCTTTACCCGGTCGGCGAAGCCCGGAAGCAGCCGTCCGTTGCTCGCAAGGCTCGCTGCCGGCGCCGCAAACATCGCGCCGCTCATCGTCACGCTTTCTCTGATCCTGATTGCCTGGCAGATCCTCTGTTCCGCGCCCGATTCCAGCCTGCCGTCGCCGACGCGTGTGATGGAAGAAAGCTGGGAACTGATCGCCCATCCCTTCTATGTCGGCCAGGGCGTGGACCAGGGCCTGTTCTGGCACATCGCGGCGAGCCTGCAGCGCGTTGCGGTCGGCTATGCGCTCGCGGCTGTGGTCGGCATTGCCCTCGGCGCGCTGGTCGGCCAGAGCCAGCTTGCCATGCGCGGCCTCGATCCGATCTTCCAGGTGTTGCGCACCGTGCCGCCGCTCGCCTGGCTGCCCTTGTCGCTCGCCGCCTTCCAGGACGGCAACCCGTCGGCGATCTTCGTGATCTTCATCACCGCCATCTGGCCGATCATCATCAACACTGCCGTTGGCATCCGCAACATTCCGCAGGATTACCAGAACGTCGCCAGGGTGCTGCGCCTCAACGCCTTCGAGTACTTTTCGAAGATCATGCTGCCGGCCGCCGCCCCCTACATCTTCACCGGCCTGCGCATCGGCATCGGTCTCTCGTGGCTGGCGATCGTTGCCGCTGAAATGCTGATCGGCGGCGTCGGCATCGGCTTCTTCATCTGGGATGCGTGGAACTCCTCGCTGATCAGCGACATCATCGTCGCGCTTCTCTATGTCGGCATCGTCGGCTTCCTGCTCGATCGCCTCATCGCACTCGTTGGCCGCGTCGTCACCCGCGGCACCGCAACCGCTTGAGAGAGGCCAAAGCCATGACCAAAAGCTATCTTTCGCTCGAACTGATCGACAAGAGTTTTGAACGCGGCGGCGTGCGGACGGAAGTCCTGAACCAAGTGTCGCTGTCTGTCGACAGAGGCGAGTTCATCTCGATCATCGGCCATTCCGGCTGCGGCAAGTCCACCCTGCTCAACATCGTCGCCGGCCTGACACTGGCGACCACCGGCGTCGTTTTGCTCGACGGCCGCGTTGCCGACGAGCCGGGGCCGGACCGCGCCGTCGTCTTCCAGAACCACTCGCTGCTGCCCTGGCTGACGGTCTACGAGAACGTCCGCCTCGGCGTCGACAAGGTCTTCTCGGCAACGAAGAGCAAGGCCGAGAGGCATGACTGGACGATGCGCAATCTCGAACTGGTGCAGATGGCGCACGCGGTCGAGAAGCGCCCTTCCGAAATCTCCGGCGGCATGAAGCAGCGTGTCGGAATCGCCCGTGCGCTCGCCATGGAACCCAAGGTGCTGCTGCTCGATGAGCCCTTCGGCGCGCTCGACGCGCTGACCCGGGCGCATCTGCAGGATCAGGTGATGCAGATCCACGGCGAGCTCGGCAACACCGTGCTGATGATCACCCACGATGTCGACGAGGCCGTGCTGCTTTCCGATCGCATCGTCATGATGACCAACGGGCCATCGGCTCGCATCGGCGAAATCCTCGAGGTGCCGCTCGCCCGCCCGCGCCGGCGCATCGAGCTTGCCGGCGACCGGACCTATCTCAAATGCCGCGAAGCCGTGCTCAAGTTCCTCTACGAGCGCCACCGCTTCGTCGAAGCTGCGGAGTGATCCCCATGGCTCATCAGACACCTGAGAAACTCGTGATCATCGGCAACGGCATGGCGCCGGGCCGTATGCTCGAGGAACTGTTCGAAAAGGCGCTTGGCCGCTACGAAGTGACGATCTTCAACGCCGAGCCGCGCGTCAATTACGACCGGATCATGCTGTCGCCGGTGCTTTCGGGCGAGAAGGCCTATGAGGACATCGTCATCCATGGCGACGCCTGGTACGAGGCGCACGGCGTAACCCTGCACAAGGGCGCAAAGGTCAGCCACATCGACCGCACAGCCCGCACGGTGACCTCGGAAAGCGGCATCACGGTCGGCTACGACAAGCTGGTGATTGCCACCGGCTCCAGCCCGTTCATCATCCCGGTTCCCGGCCATGACCTGCCCGGCGTGCTCGCCTATCGCGATCTCGACGACGTCGAGAAGATGCTCACCGCCAGCCGCAAGGGCGGCCGTGCCATCGTCATCGGCGCCGGCCTGCTCGGCCTCGAGGCCGCTTACGGCCTGAAGCGCCAGGGCATGGATGTTACCGTGATTCACCTGATGCCGACAATCATGGAGCGCCAGCTCGATCCGGCCGCCGCTTATCTTCTGGAAAAGGCGCTGACCGAACGCGGCATCGACATCATCACCAAGGCCAACACCAGGCGCATCCTCGGCGAGGACAAGGTCGAGGGCATCGAACTCGAGGACGGCCGGATCATTGAAGGCTCGATCGTCGTCATGGCCGTCGGCATTCGTCCGGCCTCCGGTCTCGCCAAGGAAGCCGGTATCGCCGTCAACCGCGGCATCGTCGTCGACGACGGCATGATGACCTCCGACGCCTCGGTCTTTGCGCTTGGCGAATGTGCCGAACATCGCGGCATGTGCTACGGCCTGGTCGCCCCCCTCTACGAAAGCGCCAAGGTGCTCGCCGACCGGCTGGCTGGAGGCGACGCGGAGTATCACGGCTCGGTCACCAATACGAAGCTCAAGGTCACCGGCATCAACCTTTTTTCGGCGGGCGACTTCGCCGATGGCGAGGGGCGCGAGGAGATTGTGCTGCGCGACGCCACCGCCGGTGTCTACAAGCGCCTGGTTCTCAAGGACAACCGTATCATCGGCGCGGTGCTCTACGGCGAGACTTCGGACGGTTCCTGGTTCTTCGACCTGATGAAGAAGGCGGCCGATATCACCGCCATGCGCGAAACCCTGATCTTCGGCCAAGCCTACCAGGGAGGATCGCCGCTGGACCCTATGGCGGCCGTTGCAGCCTTGCCGGATGATGCGGAGATCTGCGGCTGCAACGGCGTCTGCAAGGGTAAGATTATCCAGACGATTGGTGCGAAGGGCCTGACCTCGCTTGACGACGTGCGTGCCCATACCAAGGCGTCCGCCTCCTGTGGCTCCTGCACCGGACTTGTCGAGCAACTGATGACGCTGACGCTCGGCGACACCTACAATCCGGCCGCCGTGCAGCCGATGTGCACCTGCACCGAACTCGGCCACGACGATGTGCGCCGGCTGATCAAGGCCAAGGGTCTGAAGACCATTCCGGCCGTCATGCAGGAGCTGGAGTGGAAGACCTCCTGCGGCTGCGCCAAGTGCCGACCGGCGCTCAACTACTACCTCGTCTGCGACTGGCCGGACGAATATGCCGACGACTACCAGTCGCGGTTCATCAACGAGCGCGTCCATGCCAACATCCAGAAGGACGGCACCTATTCGGTCGTGCCGCGCATGTGGGGCGGCGTCACCAATTCCGGCGAGTTGCGGGCGATCGCCGATGTGGTCGACAAGTTCGAGATCCCGCTCGTCAAGGTGACGGGCGGCCAGCGCATCGACCTGCTCGGCATCGAGAAGGAAGACCTGCCGGCCGTCTGGGCCGATCTCGGCAAGGCCGGCTTCGTTTCCGGTCAGGCCTATGCCAAGGGCCTGCGCACGGTGAAGACCTGCGTCGGCTCCGACTGGTGCCGCTTCGGCACGCAGGATTCGACCGGTCTCGGCATTCGCATCGAAAAGTTCATGTGGGGTTCCTGGACGCCCGCCAAGCTGAAGATGGCGGTCTCCGGCTGTCCGCGCAATTGCGCGGAAGCGACCTGCAAGGACATCGGCGTCATCTGCGTCGACTCGGGCTTCGAGATCCATTTTGCCGGTGCCGCCGGTCTCGACATCAAGGGCACGGAAGTTCTCGGGCTGGTGAAGACCGAGGACGAGGCGCTGGAGCACATCGTGGCGCTGACGCAGATGTATCGCGAACAGGCCCGCTATCTCGAGCGCATCTACAAATGGGCCAAACGCGTCGGTCTCGACGAAATCCGCCGCCAGATCATGGGTGATGCGGGCAAGCGCAAGGCCTATTTCGATCGCTTCGTCTTCAGTCAGAAGTTCGCCCAGGTCGATCCCTGGTCGGAGCGCGTCTCCGGCAAGGACAAGCACGAGTTCCGGCCGATGGCATCGGTCGGCTTTTCTCAAGCCGCGGAGTGAGAGGAATGGATATGAACTGGTCGAACGAAACCTGGCATCCGATCGGCGATATCTCGGACATACCGTTGAGGGGCGCGCGTTGCGTGAAGACGCCACAGGGCAAGATTGCCGTGTTCCGCACCGCCGAAAGCGAGGTCTTCGCCATCGAGGATCACTGCCCGCACAAGGGCGGACCGTTGTCGCAGGGCATCGTCCACGGCACGGCGGTGACCTGCCCCTTGCACAACTGGGTGATTTCGCTCGAAACCGGCAAGGCGCTCGGCGCCGACGAGGGCGCGGTGCGCACGATCCCGGTGCGCAATGACGGCGGCGCGCTGTTCATCGCGCTCGAAAGCCTGCTGATCGCGGCGGAATAGCCATGGAGCGGGAGGTCAAGACCACCTGTCCCTATTGCGGCGTCGGCTGCGGCGTGATCGCAAAGGTCACTGACGACGGCGTCGTCTCCGTTCGCGGCGACGCCGATCATCCCGCCAATTTCGGCAGGCTTTGCTCCAAGGGCTCGGCGTTGGCCGAGACCCTCGACCACGATGGCAGGCTTCTGCATCCCGAGGTCGACGGAAAGCAGATCGACTGGGACGAGGCGCTCGATCTCGTCGCCACGCGCTTCGCGAAGACGATTGCCGAACACGGGGCGGATTCGGTCGCCTTCTATGTCTCCGGGCAGTTGCTGACCGAAGACTATTATGTCGCCAACAAGCTGATGAAGGGCTTCATCGGCTCGGCCAATATCGACACCAATTCGCGGCTCTGCATGTCATCGTCGGTTGCCGGCCATCGCCGTGCCTTCGGCTCGGACACGGTTCCCGGTTGCTACGAGGATCTGGAACTCGCCGACCTCGTGGTGCTGACCGGCTCCAATCTCGCCTGGTGCCATCCCGTGCTCTACCAGCGTCTTGCGGCAGCCAAGGCCGCCCGCCCCGACATGAAAGTCGTGGTGATCGATCCCCGCCGCACCATGACCGCCGATATCGCCGACCTGCATCTGGCGATCCGCCCCGATGGCGATGTGGCACTCTTCAATGGTCTGTTCGCCCATCTCGCGGCGAGCCCTGCCGTCGACCAGTCCTACGTCGGCGCGCACACCAGCGGCTTCGCGGAGGCTTTCGCTGCGGCAAGCGCCCTCGACGAGGCCGCTCTGGTGCGGGCGACCGGACTGACGTCATCGGAAATCGCCGCCTTCTTTCATCTGTTCGAAGCGACGGAAAAAGTCGTCACCTGCTACAGCCAGGGCGTCAACCAGTCCTCCTCCGGCACCGACAAGGTCAACGCCATCATCAACTGTCATCTGGCGACCGGCCGTATCGGCCGGCTGGGCATGGGACCGTTCTCGCTCACCGGTCAGCCCAATGCCATGGGCGGCCGCGAAGTCGGTGGCCTCGCCAACATGCTCGCCGCTCATATGGATATCGAGAAGGCCGGGCATCGTGATCAGGTGCGCCGTTTCTGGGGCGCGCCATCGATCGCCAGCAAGGCGGGCCTGAAGGCCGTCGATATGTTTCGCGCGGTCGCTGACGGCCGGATCAAGGCCATCTGGATCATGGCGACCAATCCCGTCGTCTCCATGCCGGACGCCGATGCGGTTGCAGCAGCGCTGAAAGCCTGTCCCTTCGTCGTCGTTTCCGACGTGCTAAGGGAAACCGACACCACCCGCTACGCCCATGTGCTGCTACCCTCTCTCGGTTGGGGTGAGAAGGACGGCACCGTCACCAATTCCGAGCGCCGCATTTCCCGCCAGCGCGGCTTTCTCGCTTCCCCCGGCAAGGCTTGCGCCGACTGGTGGCAGCTGAAGGAAGTGGCGCGCCGCATGGGTTATGCGGGTGCTTTCGCCTTCACGTCGCCCGCAGAGATTTTCGCCGAACATGCCGGCCTCTCGGCCTTCGAGAATTCCGGCCGCCGCGATTTCGACATCGGCGCCCATGCGGAGATCGATGCCGCGACCTATGACGCCCTGGCCCCGTTCCAATGGCCGCAGCCGCAGGGGACGCCTACGGGCGAGACCCGCTTCTTTGCCGATGGTGGCTTCTTCCACGCAGATGGGCGCGCCCGCTTCATGGCGGTTGCGGGCGCCGTGCCGGATCGCGTCAACGGCGACTATCCCTTCACCTTGAACACCGGCCGTGTGCGCGACCACTGGCACACGATGACGCGCACCGGAAAGAGCGCGCGGCTCTCGGCTCATCTCGCCGAACCTTTCGTCGAGATCCACCCGCGTGACGCGATGGACTTGCACATCGCTCCCGCCGATCTCGTCGCGCTCGCCAGCCCGAACGGTTCGGCGATCGTCCGTGCACTCATCACCGAGCGCCAGGCGCGCGGCAATCTCTACGTGCCGATGCACTGGAGCGACCAGTTCGCCGCCAAGGCACGAATTGATGCGCTGGTCCCGCCGATCACCGATCCGGTCTCCGGCCAGCCGGCTTCCAAAAATGTCGCCGTTGCGATCCGCCGCTTTTCCGCCTCGACCTACGGCTTCGCGGTCAGCGTGTCGAAACCCTCAGGTCTCGATCTCGGTTACTGGGCCGTCGCCAAGGCCAGGGGCGGTTGGCGTCTGGAGCTTGCGACAGAGGAGATACCGGCCGACTGGACCGTCTGGTGCCGCGAGACCTTCGGCCTTGCCGAGGACATTGAGCCGATCGGTTATGCAGACGGTCCTTCCGGTCAACGGCGCCTTGCTTTCTTTGAGGGAGACCGACTGCTGCTGGCACTCTTTCTCGCGCCCGAGCCCGTGGCTGTTGCCCGCAACTGGGCCGTCGAGCAGCTGAGCGCCTCGCATGCTGACCTGCGCATGCGCTTTGCACTTGTTGCCGGCCGGCCCGGTGCCGACCGGCCGGACCCGGGTGCCACCGTCTGTTCCTGCTTCAATGTCGGCGTCAACCAGATCGTCGCTGCTGTCCGCAGCGGTTGCCGCTCGGTCGAAGCGGTCGGGCAGGCGCTGAGTGCCGGAACCAATTGCGGCTCCTGCCGCGCCGAGATCAGGGGGATCGTCGATGGATGCCTTGCAGCCGCTGCGGAATGAAACGAAGTCTCGTGCCGAACCGGCACGCATGGCGGCGCTTGCCAAGCTGCCGGTCTTCTGGTCGCTCGAAGGCAAGCGTGTCATCGTGGCGGGCGGCAGCGACGCCGCGGCCTGGAAGGCGGAGCTGCTGGCCGCCTGCGGCGCCGAGGTTCACCTCTATGCGCCGGCTGACGAGATTGGCGAGGTCTGCTCTGCGCTGATCACCAGGGATCCCGCTCATCCCTCCGGCTGCCTCATTCATCACCGCGAGGCCTGGCAGGTGGATGCGCTGGCCGGAGCGGCACTCGCGGTCGCCGATTGCGAAAGCGACGAGGATGCGCGGGCCTTCTTCGCGGCGGCCCAGCAGGCCGGAGTGCCGGTCAACGTCATCGACAAGCCCGCCTTCTGCCAGTTTCAGTTCGGTTCCATCGTCAACCGCTCGCCGGTCGTCGTCTCGATCTCGACCGATGGCGCAGCACCCATTCTTGCCCAGGCGATCCGCCGGCGCATCGAGACGCTGCTGCCGCCGGTGCTGAAGGATTGGGCGGTTCTGGCGCAGATTTTGCGGGACAAGGTCAATGCCCGGCTCAAGCCCGGCGCGCCGCGCCGCGCCTTCTGGGAGCGGTTTGTCGATCTCGCTTTTCAGGCGACACCGGAGGAGGGTGTCGAGACGCGGCTGGTGGGGGAAATGGAGCGCCTGTCGGCGAACCATGCCGCCACCGGCCGCGTGACGCTTGTCGGCGCCGGTCCCGGCGACAGTGAGTATCTGACGCTGAAGGCCGTGCGGGCTCTGCAGGCGGCCGACGTCATTCTGTTCGACGATCTGGTTTCGAACGAGGTTCTGGAACTCGCCCGCCGCGAAGCCCGACGCATGCTGGTCGGCAAGCGCGGCGGTCGCGAGAGCTGCCGCCAGGAGGACATCAACGAAATGATGGTGTCGCTGGCACGCGCCGGTAAGCGCGTCGTCCGGCTGAAGGCCGGCGATCCCATGATCTTCGGCCGTGCCGGTGAAGAAATCGCCCGTCTCGAAGAGGAGGGTATCCCGGTCGATGTCGTGCCTGGCATCACGGCAGCGAGCGCGATGGCCGCCCGTCTCGGTCTGTCGCTCACCCATCGCGACCACGCCCAGGCGGTGCGTTTCGTCACCGGCCACTCCCGCCATGGCGGCCTTCCCGCCGACATGGACTGGCGCGCTTTGGCCGCCCCGAAGACCACGACGGTCTTCTACATGGGTGGACGCACCGCGCCCGCCATCGCGACCCGTCTTCTTGCCGAGGGATTGTCCGGCGAAACCCCGGCGGTCATCTCGGCCAATGTCAGCCGCGACAGCGAGCGGAACTGGCAGGGTAGCCTGCGCGAGCTTGCCGCCGGCATCGCCGTGATCGGCTACGACGATCCGGTGCTGATCGGCATCGGCGCCGCCTTCGGCGCAAGACGGATGCCGATGGGCACCAAAGTGCCAGTGCCCTTGGCCACGACTGCGCTTGCGGGCTAGGGCGGCTCGAAGAAAGGTGCAGATCGCTCTCCCGTTCCGAAGCGCGCCTGTTCAAACAGATGGAACCTTTTACCTGTCCGGCGTTGCATTCGCGGACCGCATGCTTACCTTGCGGCGTCAAACGATGCTGACGACCGGAGGCTGGAATGCTGGATTTGCGCGTTCATTTTCTTGAAGCGGACGGATCGCTCGCCCCTTGGCGCGAGCGCATCCTGCAAGACGTGAGGGAGACGGCCGAACGGGTCGGCGCTCGTGTTTCTGCCCCGGACAGTGCCGCTCCGATCGATATCGCCATCGAAAACAGGCCGGGAGAGACCATTCCCGAACTGGGTGTTGCCGGCGCCTGCTATCGCAGGGGGTTGGTCTGCCTCACGCTCGACCCAGGCAACGAGAACTTCCATGCCAGCCTTGCCACCGGCGAATTGCGGAGAATGCTGACGCATGAGCTGCATCATTCCTTCCGCCACGCGACCTGTGGCTATGGCTCCAAGCTCGGCGAAGCTCTGGTCACCGAAGGCCTTGCAGACGCCTTCGATGTCGAGATCAATGGCGGCGACGGCCATCCTTGGAACCACGCGATTGACGCAGGCGATTGGGCAGATTTGCTGGACCGCGCCGAGCGGGAATTCTGGGCGGAAAGCTATGATCATGCCGGCTGGTTCTATGGCTGCGATCGCGCGCTGCCGCGTTGGGCCGGCTATACGATCGGCTATCACCTTGTGAAGACCTATCTCGCAGCGAATCCCGATGCACGCCCGTCGCAGATGACGTCGATGCCCGCATCTGTCGTCATCGGCGAAGCCTGGGCGCCGTTGAAGCAGGGCCTGTCGGCCGCCGCTTGAGCGATTAAGCGTAGGGCGCCTCGTCGCAGTCGCGGCCGGGCAACTTCCTGACGTCGCCGATCCAGGGCAGTGCCGAAGAACACCAGATCTGTGATCTTGGCCTGAGATCCCGGCGCTGGTTGATCGTGCCAACCCGGATGCCGACTTCCAGCGCGTCCTCGTCGGTGCCGGTGGTATAGATCGGGGAGCCGCAATTCGGGCAGAAGAACTGCAGCCGCTGGCGTCCATTAGCACCGATCTTCGTGTAGAGCTTCGGTTCACCGCCAGTTAGCCGGAAGTTCTCGCGCGCGGTGCCGGCGGTCACGCGATAGGCGGATCCCGTCAGTTGCTGGCAATCGGTGCAATGGCAGATCGCGACGTCGGCCGGGTCGATCTCGGCCTCATAGGTCACAAAGCCGCAGTGGCATTGCCCGTCGATGTGCATGGAGACCTCCCTGAAAGCAGGGAAGCTAGCGCGGAACGGCGAAAAGTGTATGCCGCTTTTCCGCGTTTGAGTTTTTGAACGGCTCGCGCTCTCGACGACCGGCGCCACAGATTGCCTCGACTGAAACATGGTGGCGGTTTGATGTGTAAGTGAGAGCTTACACGCCTGTGAAGAGCCACTCGTGTTCGCGGGCGTTGTGGAACTTCCAGATACGCTTCGGTCCGGCCATGACGTTGAGATAATAGACGTCGTAACCATGTACGGCGGCAACCGGGTGATAGCCCCTCGGTACCAGCGCCACGTCGCCATCTTCGACGGCCATGGTCTCGTCGAGCGAGCGGTCGTCTGTGTAGACACGCTGCATGGCAAAACCCTGCGGCGGATTGATCCGGTGATAATAGGTCTCTTCCAGGTAGCTTTCGGCCGGCAGGTCGTCCTGGTCGTGTTTGTGCGGCGGGTAGGACGAGGTGTGGCCACCGGGCGTGATCACTTCGACGACGAGCAGCGACTGCGCCGAGCCGTCGTCTTCCGGCATGATATTGGTGACGTAGCGGGTGTTGGTGCCCTTGCCGCGCGTCATCTGCGGATGCGTGCCCGGCGCGATCACCTTCGCCTTGAACCCGTCGCCGCCTGGCGCCGAGCAGATGGCGAGGTCGAGATCGGAGGTTGCCGTCGCCTGCCAGCGGCTGCCCTTCGGCACATAGACGGCATAGGGCTGCCCCTCGAACGGCGTCATGCGCTCGCCGAGTTCGCCGAAGCTTTCGCCATTGACCGCAACTTTCGCCTTGCCGGAGACCAGCACCAGGCAGACTTCCTTGTCGCCGGTCTCGCCCTCGGTCGTCTCGCCTGATTTCAGTCGTTCGAGCGCAAAGCCGACATAGGTCCAGCCGGCGCTCTCCGGCGTCACGTTTTGCATGAGGCCGGACTTGGCCTTCGGTTTGACGAGCAGCTTGGACATTGACGGTCTCCTGACTTAGTTCATTGAGCGCCGGTGGTGCGCTTCGCCCCTCTCCTCGGGTTCAACCCGAGGACTAACCCTCTCCCCGCAGGCGGGGAGAGGGGATTGTCGAGTTCGCCGCCTGCTTCTCCACCTCACCTCACGAGGGATCGGAGAGCGAGCAGCATATCATCCCTTCTCCCCGCTTGCGGGGAGAAGGTGGCGGCAGCCGGATGAGGGGCACGCTCTCACCCAATCCGGCAAGCGGTGGCTTACTTGTCGAGTCCGGCTTCCTTGGCGAAGGCCTTCAGCGACTTCAGCCCGAGCGACTGGTATTCGAACGGGTTGCGCACGGCCGAATCCTGTTCGGCCTCGATCACCAGCCAGCCGGAATAGTTGTGTTCCGCGGCGATCTTCAGCACGGGCAGGAAGTCGACGCCGCCCTCGCTGTCGCCGGGCACCGTGAAGACGCCACGGCGCACGCCTTCGAGGAAGGAGAGGCCCTCGCCCTCGACGACCTTGCGCACGGCGGGGCGCACATTCTTGCAATGAATGTGGCGGACGCGGTGCATGTATTTCTTCGCGACCTCAGCCGGATCCGAGCCGCCGAACCACGCGTGACCGGTATCCAGCAGGAGCTTGGTCGCCGGGCCGGTGTTCTGCATCAGCAGATCGATCTCTTCGCCGGTCTGGACGATCGTGCCCATGTGGTGGTGGTAGACGAGATCGATGCCCTGGTCGGCGCAATATTGAGCGATCGCCTCGAGATCGGCGCCGAACTTCTTCCACTGGTCGGCCGGCAGCACCGGCTTGTCGTTTGCGACCGACTTGGTGTCGTCGCCGTGAATGGCGTTCGAGGTTTCGCAGACGATCGCCACCTTGCAGCCATTGTGCTTCAGGAGGTCGAGATGCGGCTGGATCGCCTTCTTCTCGGCTTCGACGTCATGGGTCAGCAGGTTGGTCGAGTGCCAGCCGGAAACGAAGACGAGATCGTAGGAGCCGAGCTTCTGCTTCAGCGCCTCCGGATCAGCGGGCATCTTGTGGCCCTTCTCGATGCCGTCGAAGCCGATCTTCTGGCAATCGGACAGGCAGTCGTCGAGGGTCAGATGCGCGCCGATCGAATGATCGTCGTCATTGCTCCAGGCGATCGGGTTGGTTCCGTAGCGGATCATGTCTTTCACTTTCTGATGCCATCCGTGGAAGGCGGATGCTCTGTGACCATAAACGGGAAAAGCGCCCGCGCGGAAAACGCGGGCGCCGAAGGGGTGTTCTTAGCCGAAGCGCTGGGCGGTGAGGGCCTTCTCATAGCCCTTGCGTGCATCGTTGACTTGGCTGCGGTCCGAGACCTCTGGCACCGCGACATCCCACCAGTGGCCGCCGGCCTGCGTGGTGATCAGCGGGTCGGTGTCGATGACGATGACGGTCGTGCGCGTTTCGCCGGCCGTCTCCTTGAGCGCCGTTTCGAGCTCGGAGATCGAGCCGACCTTGCGGGTAACCGCGCCCATGGCGCCGGCATGCGCCGCAAAGTCGATCTGCGGCAGTTCGACGTGGTGCGTGTCCTTCAGGAGATTGTTGAAGTTGGCACCGCCGGTGCCCATCTGCAGCCGGTTGATGCAGCCGTAGCCGGCATTGTCGAGCAGCACGATGGTGAATTTGGCGCCGAGCATGATCGAGGAGGCGATTTCCGAGTTCAGCATCATGTAGCTGCCGTCGCCGACCATGACGATCACGTCGCTTTCGGGCTTGGCAAGCTTGACCCCGAGACCGCCGGCAACCTCGTAGCCCATGGTCGAGAAGCCGTACTCCATGTGATAGCCGCCAGGCTCTTCTGCCTGCCACAGCTTGTGCAATTCGCCCGGCAGACCGCCTGCCGCGCAGACGAGCGTCGTGTTCTTGCCACCGCGGGCGCGCTGGACGGCGCCGATCACCTGGGCGTCGGAGGGAAGGGCGGCATTGGTCGTGGCCGTGGCCTTGTCGGCCGCCGCCAGCCATTCGGCCTTGCCGGTCTTCGCCTTGGCGGTCCAGCTCGGGTCGGCTTTGTAACCGCCGAGGCCGCCTGAGATGCGGTTGAGACCAGCACGGGCGTCGGCAATCAGCGGCAGGCCATTGTGCTTGCCGGCATCGAACGGCTGGACGTTGAGGCCGATGATCTTCAGGCCTTCGTTCTTGAAGAGCGCCCAGGAACCGGTGGTGAAGTCCTGCAGTCGCGAGCCGACGGCGAGAACCACATCGGCCTCTTCGGCAAGCGCGTTGGAGGCGGAGGTACCGGTAACGCCGACCGAACCCATGTTGAGCGTATGCGAGTGCGGCAGCGCCGACTTGCCGGCCTGTGTCTCGACGACGGGAATGCCGTGCCGTTCGGCAAAGTCGCCGAGTTCCTTGGTCGCTTCCGAATAGAGCACGCCGCCGCCGGCGATGATGATCGGCTTCTTCGCTGCTTTGAGCGCTGCGATCGCGGTTGCCAGTTCGTCGAGATCAGGTTCGATGCGGCGCGGCACCCAGACCTTCTCGTCGAAGAAGTTCTCCGGATAGTCATAGGCTTCAGCCTGGACGTCCTGGCAGAGCGACAGCGTCACCGGGCCGCAATCGGCGGGATCCGTCAGCACCTGCATGGCGCGCCGCAGCGCCGGAATGATCTGCTCGGGCCGAGTGATGCGGTCGAAATAGCGCGACACCGGGCGGAAGCAGTCGTTGGCCGAGATCGTGCCGTCGCCGAAGCTTTCGACCTGCTGTAGCACCGGATCGGGGCGACGGTTGGCAAAAACGTCGCCGGGCAGGAACAGCACCGGCAGGCGGTTGACGTGCGCCAACGCCGCCGAGGTCACCATATTGAGCGCGCCGGGGCCGATCGAGGTGGTGCAGGCCATGAAACGGCGGCGGAAGCTCGCCTTGGCAAAGGCGATCGCCGCATTCGCCATGCCCTGCTCGTTCTGGGCGCGATAGGTCGGCAGCGTGTCCTTGATCGCGTGCAGCGCCTCGCCGACACCGGCGACGTTGCCGTGGCCGAAGATGGCGAAGACGCCACCGAAGATCGGCACCTTCTTGCCATCGATGACGGTCATCTGGCGGGTCAGGAACCGCGCCACGGCCTGGGCCATGGTCAGGCGCACGGTCTTCTGGCTCATAGTCTGTCTCCTCCTCGTGGCGAAACCGTCCCGTTTCGCCCTTTCTGCCGCATGGTCAACGATTGCGTCGATCCTATGCCGCCTTTGTTTCACCCAGTTGCAGCCAGAGATCGACCAACGCCTTGAACTTGCCGGCCATGTCGGCGATCGCCTGGTCGTCTGTCATCGTCCCGCCGAGCCAGGCCTTGCCGGCATCGGCGAAGATCGTGCGGCCAACGGCGAAGCCCTTGACCGTCTTCGAGGTGCGGGCTGCCGCAAAGCCGTCCTTCAACTGCTCATAGGGCGCTTCGAGGCCGAGCAGCACCACGCCGCGGCAGAGTGGATCGCGCGCCTCGATGACGGCGTCTATCGCCGCCCAGGCGCCGCGGCTTGCCTGCGGCTCGAGCTTCCACCAGTCGGGCTTGAGGCCGGCGTCATAGAGCTCGTTGAGGGCGCGCGGAATGGTCTGGTCGTCGAGCTTGCCGTGCTTGCCGGCGATGATCTCGATCAGGATTTCGCGGCCGACCTTGCGCGCCGCCTCGAAAGCCGAGCGCAGCTTTACCACCTGTTGGGCTTTCAGTTCAGCCGGATCGTCCGGATGGTAGAAGGAGAGCACCTTGATGCAATGGTCGACCGGCCAGTCGATGAGGCGGCTGCCGAGATCCTGGCTGAATTCGAACTGCAGCGGACGCGAGCCCGGCAGCTCGATCGGCTTGCCGATCCAGAAGTCGCGATGGGCTCCGGTGGCGTAGAGTGCATCGCGGCCATACTTGTCGTCGATCAGCATACCGAAGCCCGGCCGTCCGGCCGCAACCTGGGCTGCGGCCTTGACCGCCAGAACCTTGAAGGCGGGAATGCGGGCGAGCAGCGCGGGATCGCCGGCGGCGATGTCTTCGAGCTGGCTGCGATGGTCGATTGCGAGCGCCATCAGAAGCGGAATGTCGCGGCGGCGGGTGGTCGCCCAGTGCACGTGGTTGATCGCCTCGTCCTTGCGCAGCGCCCGTTCCTTGCTGCCTTTTTCCAGGAAGAACTGCAGTTCGGTCCAGGTTGGGATCTCAGGGGCGCAGAGCAGGCGCGAAACGGCAAACGCTCCGCAGGCATTGGCCCAGGTGGCGGACGTTGCATGCGGCTCGTTCTTCAGCCAGCCGCGGAGGAACCCGGACATGAAGGCGTCGCCGGCGCCAAGCACGTTGTAGACCTCGATGGGGAAGCCCTTGCCGACGATGCCGTCTTCAAGATTGTCGGAGATCGAACCGTCATAGACGATGCAGCCCATCGGCCCGCGCTTGAGCACGATCGTCGCCTTGGAAAGCGAGCGGATCGTCTTCAGCGCCTGGAGCAGGTCGCTTTCGCCCGATGCGATCAGCACTTCCTCTTCCGTGCCAACGATCAGGTCGCAATCGGCAAGCACGGTCTTGAGATGCGCCGAGACACGGTCCGAGGCGATGTAGCGGCTTTCGCCGGCGTCATGGCCGGCAAGGCCCCACAGGTTCGGGCGATAGTCGATGTCGAAGACGATCCTGGCGCCGTTTTCCTTGGCAAGGCGCATCGCCTTGCGTTGAGCGGCATCGGTGTTCGGCTTGGAGAAATGGGTGCCGGATACGAGGATCGCGCGGGCGGAGCGGATGAACTCTTCCGAGACGTCGTCTTCGCAAAGCGCGTTGTCGGCGCAGTTGTCGCGGTAAAAGAGTAGCGGAAAGGACTTGTCGTTTTCGACGGCGAGGATGGCAAGCGCCGTCAGCCGTTCCGGGTCGGTGACGATGCCGCGGGTTTCGACACCCTCGCGGGCGAGCTGCTCGCGGATGAAGCGGCCCATCTGTTCGTCGCCGACGCGGGTGAGCAACGCCGACTTGAGGCCGAGGCGTGCGGTGCCGACCGAAATGTTGCAGGGGCAGCCGCCGACCGACTTGGCAAAACTCGAAACATCTTCAAGCCGAGTGCCGATCTGCTGGCCGTAAAGATCGACCGAGGCCCGGCCGATGGTGATCAGGTCGAGCGGCTTTGCTCCCTGTGCCGAAACGTTCTGGCTCACTGCTTCCTCCCCGCGGACACCTTGGCGGGCCCGACCATTTTCGTACTGTGGGTGATGGCGGTATGAAACATAAATTCCGACGTTTCGTCAATATGGAATTTTCATTCTATTCGTTCCGTTTCGCTTATTCGCCCTCCGCGAGCCTCTGGCGCTTCTCGGCAATGGCGACCGTGAGTGCCATGGCAAACGCCATGCTGGCGGAGAGCGAACGGAAACCGGCGTGGTCGGCCTCTACCAGTTCGAACCAGACCTTCGAGGATTCCGCCAGTGGCGAGAAGGCCGAGTCCGTCAGCGATACGACCGGCACTTTGCGCTCGGCGAGCAGGCGCGCCTGGGCCGCACTTTCGGAGGCGTAGGGCGAAAAGCTGACGGCAAAGGCCGCGTCGTTGCTCGTCGCCATCGCCAGAATGTCCTCGTCGATGCCGGCGGCCGTGCCGACGAGTTGGTACTTTACCTTCAGCTTGCCGAAGGCGTAGGCCATGTAGCTCGATATCGGGTAGGAGCGGCGCTTGGCGATCAGATAGACCGTATCGGCCTTGGCGAGAATGTCGACGGCGCGCTCGAAGGCTTCGGGATCGACCGAAGAGGCGATGTTGTCGAGCGAACGGTGGGCGGCGGCGACGAAGCCGTTGAAGATCGAACCGCTTTCGAGCTTGCTGTGATCGTTGGCGCTCAGCGCCTTCAACCGGTCTTCGTAACCGGGCGTTCTCTCACGCAAGCGCGCACGAAAAATCTGCTGCAGGCTGGAGAAGCCCTCGAAGCCGAAATGCTGCGCGAAGCGCACCAGCGTCGATGGCTGCACCTCGGCGGAGGTGGCGATGCTTGCCGCCGTGCCGAAGGCGATCTCGTCGGGATTGTCGAGCGAATAGGCGGCTACCTGGCGCAGCCGTTTCGGCAGTTGCGCCTTGCGTTCCAGAATGGCGGCCTTCAGCGCCTCGAAATCCTGCGGCACCTCTGCGGTCGTTTCCGGCATGGCCATGTCTCGCTCGTCTCCCTCGATGTCAGTCTGGTTTGCGACCTCACCCTAATCGATTAGTCGGGAACGGGATAGAACAGGCGTTCCATTTTTCTCGGAGCGTTTCCAGCATAAAGTGCGTAGCGGTTTTGCGTCCGGAAATGCGCAGCGCGGAACCGCTTAGATGTGCACCCACTCGTTGGTCTTCGCCGATTGATAGGTCGCCGAAAGCACCTTCTGTACCTCAAAACCTTCGCGGAAATCGGTCGAGGGCGACTTTCCTCCGGCGATGGCGTCGAGGAACTCCTTGACCTCGATCGCCTTCAGGTCGTTGAAGCCGATCTGGTGACCGGGGGCGACGCAGAAGGCGCCATAGGGCGGATGCTCAGGCCCCGCCCAGATGGTGCGGAAGCCGCGGGTGCGGATGTCGTCGCCGGTCTTGTAGAGGCGGATCTCGTTCAGCCGCTCCTGGGTGAAGACGATACTGCCCTTCGAGCCGTAGATTTCGAAATCGTGTTGCATCTTGCGGCCCGTGGCGATCCAGCTTGCCTCGAGGCTGCCGGTGGCGCCGTTCTCGAACCGCACGAAGGCGCGGGTGATGTCGTCCACTTCGACCGCGCGCATCTCGCTGGAGCCTTGGGTGATCGGGCGTCCCGGAATCTGGATGATCGTCTCGGCGAGCACCGACTTGATCGGTCCGACGAGGTGGCGCATGGAGGCGATGATGTGGCTGCCGATATCGGCGAGCGCGCCGCCGCCGCTGGCCGGGTTCAGGCGCCAGCCCCACGGAACCTGCGCGTCGGCCATGAAATCTTCCGCATGGATGCCGCGCATCGAGCGAATCTCGCCGATCTCGCCGCTTTCAATGATGTCCTTGGCAAGGAAGATCAGCGGGTTCTTGAGATAGTTGAAGCCGACCTGGGTGACGACGCCGGCTTTTTCCGCCGCCTCGACCATCTCGCGGCATTCGGCAACCGTCGGCGCCAGCGGCTTCTCGCAATAGACGTGCTTGCCGTGAGTAATCGCCGCCAGCGCCATCTCCTTATGCAGCAGGTTCGGCGTGGTGATGTCGATGATGTCGATATCGGGATCGGTCAACAGTTCGCGCCAGTCGGCGGTCGCCTTGCGAAAGCCGAGCTGGCCGCGTGCACGCTCCGCGCTCTCGACGGTCACATCGGCGACCGAAACGAGATCAAGATCGAAGGGCAGGTCGAAGACCCGTGCCGCGATCGTAAAGCCGAGCGCATGGGCCTTGCCCATGAAGCCCGTGCCGATGAGCCCGATCCCGAGTTTGCGCTTGCTGCCCATGTTGAACTCCTCCGTCGCCGACGCTGCCGTATTGGCTCGAAATGAAATATTTTGTGCATGATTTGTCAATATGGAATATTTGTTCGAAATATGGTGGTGGGATTGGATCAGTGCCGATGGAAACAGCCAAAACTGTGTGTTCCGGCTAGGTGGATCTTGACGAAGGGGGAATGTGTTAACGCATTTTTACCATGTTCCGTTGGAACATCGCACTTCGTCATGGTTAACGAATCGCTCCGACGACAACGGGGCGGAGCTGGAGTGAAATCAGCATGTGCCGCTGGGCAGCCTATCGCGGGGAGCCGCTCTATCTCGAGGAACTGGTAACCTCTCCGGCGCACTCGCTGATCGAACAGTCCCATTGCGCGACACGGGCGAAGACCGCCACCAATGGCGATGGCTTCGGCGTTGCCTGGTACGGCGATCACCCGGAACCGGGCCGCTATCGCGACATCCTGCCCGCCTGGTCCGATTGCAACCTGAAGAGCATCGCCCGCCAGATCCGTTCGCCGCTTTTCCTCGCCCATGTGCGCGCTGCCACCGGCGGCGGCACAAGGCGCGACAACTGTCATCCCTTCGTCTTCGGCCGCTGGTCCTTCATGCACAACGGCCAAATCGGCGACTTCGAACATCTGCGCCGACCGATGGAGAGCATGCTCGACAACGATCTCTATTCGGCGCGTACCGGCACGACGGATTCGGAGCTTCTGTTCCTGCTTGCCATGCAGTTCGGGCTCGACCGCGATCCGCTCGGCGCGATCGCCGAAGCGCTCGCCTTCATCGAGCAACTGGCCGAACACCTGGAACGCCAGGTTCTGGTTCGCTTCACCGCCGCCTTTTCCGACGGTCACGATCTCTATGCCGTGCGTTATGCCTCCGACTGGAAGGCGCCGACGCTTTATGCGGCGCCCATGGGTCCAAGCGGCGGCTATTGCCTCGTCTCCGAGCCACTCAACGACGATGACAACGCCTGGGTCGAAATCCCCGACGGCACGGCGGTCATCGTGGGCGAAAACGGCGTCGATGTTCGGCTGTTCTCGACAAAGGGAGCACCGGTCAGGACTCGCCAACTGGCCTGACCCAACCGCTCGTGGCTGCGATCAGCCCTTCAGCGCCAGTTGCTCGGCAACCATTGCTGCCAGCTTTTCCGCCACAGCGTCCTTGTCCATTTCAGGCCAGTCGTCGTTACCGGCAGCCGAGATCAGCTTCACCTTGTTGCGGTCGCCGCCCATGATGCCGGTCGAAGGCGAGACGTCGTTGGCGAGGATGAAGTCGGCGCCCTTGCGCTCGAGCTTGGCGCGGCCGTTGTCGGCGACATTCTCGGTCTCGGCGGCAAAGCCGATGACGAGCTTTGGCCGCTTGGCATGGTGCCCGACGGTCTTCAGGATGTCGGGGTTTTCCGCAAGCTGCAGCGGTGGCGGGGCCTCGCCCGGCTTCTTCTTGATCTTGTTGCCGGCAGCCGTCGCCACCCGCCAGTCGGCAACGGCCGCGACCATCACGGCGACGTCGGCGGGCAGGGCGGTTAGCACCGCGTCGCGCATTTCTTCGGCCCGCTCCACATGCACGACCTTCACACCTGCCGGATCCGGGATCGTCACCGGACCGGAGACGAGCGTGACGTCGGCGCCAAGTTTCGCGAGCGCTGCGGCGATCGCATGACCCTGCTTGCCGGAGGAGCGATTGGCGATGTAGCGCACCGGGTCGATCGGCTCATGCGTCGGGCCGGAGGTCACGATGACGCTGCGTCCGGCAAGCGGCTTCGACGCGCCACCGAGAAGATCCTCGACCGCCGCAACGATCGCAAGCGGCTCGCTCATGCGGCCTTCGCCGGCCTCGCCACTTTCGGCCATCTCGCCGGCTTCGGGGCCGATGAAGCGGATGCCGTCCTTGGCAAGCGTTGCCCGGTTGCGGCGCGTTGCCGGATGCGCCCACATCTTCGGGTTCATTGCGGGTGCGACCAGCACCGGCCGGTCGGTCGCGAGCAGGATGGTGGAGGCGAGGTCGTCCGCATGGCCGTTCGCCATCTTCGCCATCAGGTCGGCGGTTGCAGGTGCCACTACGATCAGGTCGCATTCGCGCGCCAGCCGGATATGGCCGACATCCTGTTCGTCCTCGCGCGAAAAAAGATCGAGATAGACGTGCGAGGCCGAAAGCGCACCGACGGCAAGCGGCGTCACGAATTGTTGCGCGCCCGCGGTCATGACCGGCCGTACGCTCGCCCCGCGCTCGCGCAGGCGCCGAATGAGATCGAGGCTCTTATAGGCGGCGATGCCGCCGGAGATGATCAGGAGAATACGCTTGCCCGACAGTGTCATTTGCTACCGGCCTTTCGGCCGTCCTCTTGCCCGGCATGGGCCGCCGAGCCTACGCGATACCGGAACAATCCCATCGGCTGGCCTCGCCAGCGTCTTCCAGGTCGAACCTACTTGAGCGATCTGTCGGGCGCAACGTGTCCCGGCTGGGCTGGCCTGTGCAGATATCGACGATTGCTCCGCTCCGTAGTGTGCGATGGAACAAAAGCCGCTTCGTCCGCTTCAACTTGTTCTGGGCCTGTTGCCGAAGCCTGATAATGCGGTTAATCCGCTCTCAATGCGCGGGGGCTAGGCTTCTACCATGCGAATAAATGCGATCACCAACTGGGCCTATGGCGTGACCGTGCTTCTGACGGGGCTTTCGGGCGCGGCCTTCATTCTGTCGACGGACAGCGCGATCAGGGAACGACAGGCGGTCGAGCAGCATCTGGTGCTCGATACGCTCGGCGAAGAGCTTGCGCTCGGAGCGGAAGTGCGGACCGACGAGGCGCGCCTTTACGTGATGCGCAGCGACGAGCGCCATCTCGAAGCCTTCCATCGCGCGGAGGAAGAGGAGCGCAAGCGCGAAGAGGCGATCAAGACGGCCACGAGTTTCGGCGCGTCCCAGGCCGAGATCGCAGCCCTTCAGGAGATCATGCGCGAGGCCGAAGCACTCGACAAGATCGAGGTTGCCGCGATCGAAGCCTATCAGAAGGGCGATCGCACCAGCGCCCAGGAGAAGCTGTTCGGCCCCGAGCACGAGCGCCTGCAGACAGCACTTCTGGATACGGTCTCGCGGTTTCGCGACCTGACCAATGCTCGCACGGGCGGGACGCTCAACGAGGCGCAGGAGCGCAGCGACTGGTACGCCGTCGCCGCCAAGACGATGCTCGGCATCACCGCTGCCCTGTTCTTGAGTGTGCTCTATTTCATTCTCAAACGCCGTGTCGCCATGCCGCTCACCCGCATGAGCGGCATCGTCACACGCCTGGCAGAGCAGGATTACGCCGTGGAGGTGCCGCTCGATCGGCGTCGCGACGAGATCGGTGAAATGAACCAGGCGATCCATATCTTCCGCGAGAATGGCTTGGAACGCGACCGGCTCGATGCCGAACGGCGGCTGGACCAGCAGACCAAGGACCTGATCCTGCAGATGATGCACCGGCTGCAGGCCTGCCAGGGCCAGGACGAACTGGCCGAGGTCGTCGCTCGCTTTGCGCCGCAGGTCTTTCCCAATCTCGCCGGCCATCTCTACGTCTTGAACGACAGCCGGACGCTCTTGACCCGCGTCGGCACCTGGCTCGATCCGCAGCATTCCGCGCCGTCCTTCCCGTCCAGCGCCTGCTGGGGACTTCGCCGCGGCCGGCCGCATGTCAGCAACCGCGGTCATAGCGACATCGCCTGCCAGCATCTCGACGACGGTGGCACGGTCGGCCTCTGCGTGCCGCTGACGGCCCAGGGGGATACGATCGGCCTTCTCTATTTCGAAGAACGCTCTGACGAAACATTCGCGGTCGAAGCGTCGCGCCTCTATCTCGAATTGATCGCCGAAAACATCGGGCTTGCCGTCGCCAATCTTCAGTTGCGCGAGAAGCTCACCAATCTGGCGGTGCGCGACGCGCTGACGGGGCTGCTCAACCGCCGCTGCCTCGATGAGGCGCTGAACCGGCAGCCGCGCGGGCAGGGCGGCAAACCGCTCACCTGCCTGATGATCGACATCGACCATTTCAAGCGCTTCAATGACGAGTTCGGCCACGACGCGGGCGACGTCGTCATGCAGTATGTGGCGCAGATCATCGTCGATACGGTGTCCGATGCCGGCAGCGCCTACCGCTTCGGCGGAGAGGAATTCACGGTGCTGCTGCCGGAGGCTGGCGAAGCCTCGGGCTATGAGCTTGCCGAGCGGCTCAGGACCCGGATCGGCACCACACCGTTGTCGCATCGTGGTCGGATCCTCGGTACGGTTTCGGTTTCGATCGGCATCGCTTCGGCCCCGAACGACGGGCCTGTCGCCACGCTGCTCACCCGCGCCGACGCGGCCCTTCTCGACGCCAAGAACCATGGCAGAAACCGCAGCGTCTGCGCCTCCGGACTGAGCTTCGGTGATGGCGCGGAACGGCGCAGTCTGGCCTGACAGCACCGCCCTCACAGAGCCCCAGCGAATGTCCGCCTTGAAACGGGCGCATTCGATGCTATCTATTGCCGCGATAGAAATTTGAACAGGATACACGCATCGATGGATTTCACCCTGAACGCCAAGCCGAACCGTCTTGCCATCAGGGAAAACCGTATCCATGCCTGCTTCAATTTCACTCTCCCAGCTTTCGTGGTCCACGCCTGAGGGCCGAAGCCTCTTTTCCAATCTCGACCTGACCTTTGGTCCTGTTCGTACCGGCCTTGTCGGCCGCAACGGGGTGGGGAAATCCACGCTGCTGCGCCTGATCGAGGGCGCGCTCGCGCCGCAGGCCGGTAAGGTCGCCGTCGTCGGCAGCCTCGGCGTGTTGAGCCAGACCGTCCAGGTCACCGCCGACGAGACCGTCGCTGATCTCTTCGGCGCTGCCGATGCGCTTGCCGTCCTCAAGCGGGCGGAAGAGGGATTGGCCAGCATGAACGAGCTTGCCACCGCCGACTGGACGCTCGAATCCCGGCTGGAGGGGGCACTTGCCCGCGTCGGTCTGGATGCGTCGGCTGGGACGCGCTTAGCAGCCCTTTCCGGCGGGCAGATGACCCGCGTGAAGCTTGCTGCCCTTGTCTTCAAGGAGCCGGATTTCATTCTGCTCGACGAGCCCACCAACAATCTCGACCGGGAAGGACGCGCGGCCGTTGCCGCGCTGATGGCGGGTTGGCGCGGCGGCGCCATCGTCGTCAGCCATGACCGCGTACTTTTGGAGACGATGGACGCGATCGTCGAGCTGACGACGCTGGGCGCCACCACCTATGGCGGCAACTGGAGCCACTACCGCGAGCGCAAGGCGATCGAGCTGGCCTCGGCCCGCCACGATCTCGTCGATGCCGAGCGGCGTCTGGCCGAGGTCGAGCGCAAGACCCAGGAGATGGCCGAACGCAAGGCGCGCAAGGACGCGGCCGGCCGCCGCAAGCGCGCCAAGGGCGATGCGCCGCTGCTGCTGCTGGATGCAAGGAAGGAGCGCAGCGAGAAGACCGGTGGCGACAACGCCCGGCTGGCGGATCGCCGGCGCGATTCTGCCATCGGTGATCTGGCCGAAGCGCGCGAACGCATCGAGATCCTGCAGCCGCTGACCGTCCGCCTGCCTTCAACCGGCCTTCCCACCGGCCGCAGCGTGCTGCAGGTCGATGATGCCGGCGTTGGCTATCAGCCGGGGAAGCCGGTGATCGACCGGCTGTCACTGTCGATTGTCGGCCCGGAGCGCGTGGCACTCACCGGCCGCAACGGCTCGGGCAAGACGACGCTACTGGCGCTGCTGACCGGTGACCTCAAGCCCTGGTCAGGCAGCGTGCGCATCCTGGTCGATCACGCCATGCTCGACCAGCAGGTGAGCCTGCTCGATCCCCGTCTTTCGATCCGCGACAATTTCCGGCAGCTCAATCCTGAAGCCAGCGAGAACGACTGCCGCGCGGCACTCGCCCGTTTCATGTTCCGGGCGGACGCAGCCTTGCAGGTCGTTTCGAGCCTCAGTGGCGGTCAGATGCTGCGCGCCGGGCTTGCGTGCGTACTCGGCGGCCGCAACCCGCCGCAACTGCTGATCCTCGACGAGCCGACCAACCATCTGGACATCGATTCGATCGAGGCGGTCGAGGCGGGGCTGCGCGCCTATGACGGGGCGCTGCTTGTCGTCAGCCACGACCGCGCCTTCCTGGAGGCGATCGGCATCAACAGGCGGATCGAGCTTTCCTGATGGAGGATCACTCCGCCCAGCGCGCTTCACCGGTAAAGGCGATCGTCAGCCAGCGGTCTTGGCCGGGATCGCCGATCTCCTCGCCGACCTCGGCGCGGATCCGGTCGAGTTCGGCGAGCGTGCCGACCTTGGTTTCCGGCGTTCCGATCAGATAGACCTCGATCGTCCTGGAACGCCCGACCTTGGCGACATAGGTGCGATAGTCGACAAAGCCGTGGCGGGCGACTGCATTTGCAGCCGCCTGGCGCACGCGCTCGTCGAGCTCGGCAGGCGCGACCAGGAAGATCTCCTTCAAGGCCTGGAACACCGTGCGGATCGGCAGCGGGATAAGGCAGAGCGTCAGCACGATCAGGATCGCCGGGTCGACATAGGGCGTCCAGTGTTCGTAGGCCGTACCCTTCAATGCCGCGGCGATCACGAAGGCGACGAGCAGGGCCGAGGTGATCGCGCCGGACATCGCCCAGGCACGCACGTCGAGCGCCAGGAACTCCGAGCCGATCGGCCGGTTCGCCCGGCGTATGTAGAAAAACATAACGAGGCAGATCACCACGACGACGGCCGCATAGGCAATGGCCCAGTCGAAGGCGAGGTGGTTGCCACCCGACAAGAGCGATCCGACGGCGTTAACCATCGCGTAGAAGGAAAGCAGCGTCAGCAACCCGGCATTGAACAGCAGCACCATGGGTTCGATGTGCCAAAACCCCATCTGGAACCGCTTGCTCTGCTTCGGGATCAATTGCGTCACGCCGAGCGCAAGCACGGTCATGGAGGCGTCGACCGCGGAGAAGACACCGTCGAAGACGATGGAAACCGAGCCCGAAAGCAGACCGAAGATAACGCCCGTCATCCCGACGACGACGGTGGCCGCGATCGATTGCTTGAGGACTGTCTGTTCGGTTTGGGCGGCCATGATGTTGTTTTTACTCCTGTTTCGGCGCGGTGCTTAGGGGTTGGCGGTGTCGAAATGGTGGCAACGGCCGCAAACATAGCGGTTTGCCTGCGCGCAAGACAGCTGTTGCGTGCATCCGCTAATAAAGCGAGGCGTTGTATTTCGGGGTCTCTACGCTCAGAATTGCCGGCAGTATCGGCGACCGGCGGAGGGGAAAATGATCGTCGAGATATTGCTCGGTGCCCTCTTCATTTTCGGCACGGTCGCCCTGACGCTCGCCGCCTATTTCCTGATGCGGTTGATCATGGGGGGCGAGGCGGAAGGCGATGAAAAGGAACTTGCGAGCTCCATTATCTTCCGGGTTGCTGCGCTGCACGGCCTGATCCTCGCGCTCGTCTTCGCGCAGGAGATGGTCGAGTACCAGCAACTCAAATACACGATGGCCATCGAAGCCGGCGCCATCGCCGACATCTACTTCGATGCCGGGCGCTACGGCGAGGATTTCAAGGCGCCGATCCAGCAGGCGATCTCCGCCTATGCGGCTGAGGTGATCGACGGCGAATGGCAGTCGTTGGGGAACAAGGGACGTCTTTCACCAGAGGCTTGGGTTCGTTGGGATGAAGCCTATCAGCAGGTGCTGAACCTTTCGCCGGCCGACAAGCGCCAGGAGAGCCTGCGCAGCCAGATGCTGGAGCGTCTGCACGACATCTCGCTAAGCCGGACCAAGCGGGAAAGCAATGTCGCGGATTCGATCGACAGCATCTTCTGGTTCGCGGCGCTTGCGGGCGTCATCTTCATCGCGCTCGCCTATTATTCCTTCCCGCCGATGCGGCGCAATCTGCTGCTGCTTTGCCTCTTCGGCGCCTATACCGGCATCATTCTCTTCCTGATCTACGCCTTTTCCAATCCGTACGAGCCGCCAGCGGCGCTGGCACCTGGCCCGCTCGAACGGGTGCAGCAACAGATCAGTGCATCGTCACCTGCGAGCGGCGGGTAGCGCTCAGTCCTAGGCGAACTGCTCCAACCGCAGGAGATCGCCGCCAATGGCGACGCGCTCGGACGTATCGGCGCGCGCGGCCTTGGGGCGTGGCGGCGGCATGGAGTGGCCGATCGCAAACAGAAGCGCGCTTGCCGCTGAAAGCAGCCCGAACAGCAGGAACATGCCGGCGCCGCCGACGGTGCCAAGTGCCAGGCCGCCGATGAGCGGCCCGAGGAAGTTTCCGACAGTCGAGAGCGAATGGGCGCCGAAATAGGTGCCGCGATTGCCGGCATTCGAAATGCCGTCGACCAGCACATATTCCGAGGGCACGACGAGCACCTCGCCGATGGTGAAGAGGATCATCGAGGCGACCAGCATTTCCATTCCGGACGAGGCTGCAAAACCGACTTCGCCGACCAGAAACAACAGGCAGCCGAGCGACAGCGCCGGCAGCGCACCGATCCTTTCGATCACGAAGCGGGCAGGCGTGCTCGCGATCAGCACCGTAGCGGCATTGGTCGAAACCAGGAGCGCAAAGAGCGTGACACCATCCTCGAACGCGGTGTTGAGATACTGTGACAGGGTCACCGACCACTGACCATGGACGGCGAGCAGCAATGTGCCGCCGACGACGAAGAAGACCAGCCTTCGGTCGCTAAGCGCGGCGACAAGCCCGCGCCAGCCACCGCCGGCCCGGGATGCCCCCTTGGTCTGGAGCATCTGCCTGTTGCCGGCTTCGGGCACCGTCAGGAAGAGCACCAGGCCGAAGACCGCGTGTATGACGCCGGCACTGATGAACAGCGTCGAATAGGCAGCGCCGACCCAGACGCCGATCAGCGGTCCGATGGCCCAGCCGGCATTGATGGCGAGATAGCGCCAGGAGAAAATCTTGAGGCGCAGATGCTCAGGCGCGGCATCGCTCATCAAGGCACGCGCAACCGGCTCATAGACGGCGGCTGCGACGGCGGAAACGATGTGCGCCAGCGCGAAGGCGGCGATCGATTGCGCCAGCCCGAGCCCCGCCAACGCCAGCCCGGCCATGAAAAGCGCTGCGGTCAGCACACCTTTTCGGCCGACCCGGTCGGACAGCGTGCCGGCAAAGGGGCTGACGACGGCGCCAAGCAATGGGCCGGCACCGATCAGGGCGCCGATGCCGGCGGGGCTGAGGCCAAAATCGCGCTGCAGGCGGATCGCGAGGAAGGTCAGGCTCATGCCCTTGGCAATCGTCACCACGCCGGAGCCTGCTATGAGAAGCAGAGCAACACGGCGGCCAGCGTCTTCGGAGTAGGCATTCATCGCAGGCACCTGCAGGCTGGGCGGGCGCTCGGTTTCCGTGCGGATGTCGAGCGGCCACAAGAGGGAAAGAGACTCCTCTTGCGATTACATCCGTCGCGTGTGCTCGGCAAGGGTGCAGCGATCCGGCGACAATCGGCCGCTGCGGGGCGAAGGCATGTCCCATGCGGCCGTGATCTGAACGAAAAAGAAAAGCGGTCACAGGTCATGGCGGCCTCAGAACGGTCTCGCAATGTCTGCGCCTGGCTCTGGCGTCGGGCTGCCGGCTAGTCCTTCCCCTGCCGTTCCTGCCAGGTCATGTAGAGTGATTTCGGCTCGGCATCGTCGACCGGCACGTGCCGAAAACGCATGGCCTGCTCGGCAAGTGGTTTTGCCAGTTCTGCGTAGATCGCTGCGGTCGACAGGCCGAAGGGTTCGGCATCGGCGTTCGAATGCGCATAGGCGATCTCGGTGATCCCGGCCATGCGCATGGCTGCAAGGCACATCGGGCAGGGCTGGCCGCTGGCGTAGACCGATGCGCCTTCGAGCCGCGGCGAGCGGAGTGTGCGGGCGGCGGCACGCAAGGCGTTGAGTTCCGCATGCGAAGTCGGGTCGCCGGTCGACAGCATCTCGTTGACGCCGCGGCCGACGATCTCACCGTCCTTGACGACGACCGCGCCAAAGGGGCGACCGTCTTTCTCGATGTTGCGGCGAGCGAGCGCTACGGCCTCTGCCAGATAGGTCTGTTCCTGGTTCATCGGAGTTCTTTCTAACGCGCGCCGGCGTCGACCAGCAGTTTCTCGATCTGACTGTGGCCGCGCTGGCGCGCATGGGTGAGCGGGCTCACGCCTTCGCCATCGGCAAGGTTTACGTCAGCGCCGGCCTTGATCAGCAGCCGCACGATCTCGGTGTGTTTTTCGCCGCCGGTGCCAAGGATGATCGCCTCAAGCAGCGCCGTCCAGCCGAGGCGATTGACGTGGTCGACATCGACGCCCGCCTTAATCAGCGTCTTGACGGTCTCGACATGGCCGCGCTCGGAAGCTGGAATGAGCGCCGTGCCGCCATAGCGGTTCGTGCTCTTGAGGTCGGCGCCATGCGCAAGCGTCAGCTTCAGGATTTGGAGATGGCCACGTGCGCCGGCGTAGAGGTAAGGACTGTCCTGGATCTTGTCCTTGGCATTGACGTCGGCGCCGGCCTCGATCAGCGCGCGCGCCGCATCGACGCGGTTTTCGTGGGTGGCGACGAGAAGGGCCGTGGCGCCGCTGGCATCGCGGGTCTCGACGCTTGCGCCCTGTTGCAGCAGCGACTTGATCTTGTCCGCATCCCCGGCCTCGGCAGCGGAAATCAGTTGGTTTTCGAGCATGGAGGCCCCCACAGGTGCGGGTGAAAGGCTGAAGACGGCGATCGATGCGCCGACCAGCGAGCCGAAAAGTCTTGGTCGCATTCCATCTTTCCGATCATGCCACCGGTCGAACAGGCCGGTCTCAGTGGTTCCGGTTGAGGCGAGACGTGGAAACCCGGAAGTGGCGGTGCCTTCGTCCTCGCTCGTGGCGTTCTCGTGCTTACTTGAACAGGTCCGCAACCTTTTCAAGGGCGCTGGACACGCGTCTTCACCGAACGTGTTGCCCGCCCGGCAATGGCCCCTCGTCGCGGACCATAGGAGTCGCAGCGCCTATTCGGAAATTAAATGTACGAATGATCACGAGTGGAAAAATGAATGAATAACCCTTCGACTGCGCCTGCCCAGAGATCTCGGAATCGCGGCGGAGCACGGGGGCTCTACCGCGTCGACCGCCAGCGGAAAAGCGGTGGCGGCCAAAGCGAAACGGGCGTGATGCGACCGTTGGCGATCACCCAATCCCGTGAGCGCGCCTGGGTCGACGTCGTGTCAGAGCATCGAGCGGCTGAGACCGCCGTCGACCGGCAACGCGACGCCGGTGATGTAGCTTGCCTGGCGGCTGGCGAGGAAAGCCGCGGCTGCCCCGAATTCCGCCGGTGTGCCGTAGCGTCCGAGCGGAATCTCCTGCTGGCTGCGTGCTGCGACCGTCGCGATATCGACGCCTTCGCTTTCCGCATCCATGCGGTCGAAGCTCAGCGTGCGGTCGGTGGCAAGCCGACCCGGCAGAAGCAGGTTGACGGTCACGCCGTCGGCTGCGACCTCGCCGGCAAGTGTCTTCAGCCAGCCGGCGACCGCACTTCTGAGGGCATTCGAGGCGGTAAGCCCGACGATCGGCTCGCGGATGCTGGTGGAGGCGACGGCGATGATCCGTCCGAACTGCTGCTCCCGCATGCGAGGCAGCAACCGGCCGGTAATGCGCATCCCGGCCAGCACCATGGTTTCGAACTGCGCGCGCCAGAAATCGGGCTCGATCGCCGAGGCAGGCGAGGGCGGCGGCCCGCCGCCGTTCAGGACGAGAATGTCGATCGCGCCGAAATCGGCTGCGAGCTGATCGAGCAGGCCGTCGAGCGTGTCGGGTTTCGAAAGGTCGAGCGCGTAGCCCCGCGCCGATGGGCCGATGTCGCTGGCCACCATGGACGCTGATGCCGCATCGCGACCGGTCAGGGCAACGGTGACGCCTTCGTTTGCCAGTGCCTCGGCGATGCCGCGGCCTAGCCCCTTGCTGCCGCCGAGCACCAGTGCACGTTTTCCAGCGATGCCAAGATCCATGACCGGTTCTCCTCGATGTCGAATTCAGAATGACCAGGATCTGGAGCTACTACAGTTTTGCTCGAAGCGGAATCGAATTGACGTCGGCGAACGGCGAGGCAGGCCCAATAAGAAAGCCCGGTCGGAAAACCGACCGGGCTTTTCCCCCCGCCCTTGTTGCGACGGATCAGCGGCAGATGCGAATTTTCTTGAAGTACAGGTTGCCGTAGTGGTCGTAGCGCTTGACCTTCTTGATGAAGCAGTACGGTTCGTCTTCGTAATAGTACGGCCCGCCGTAGTAGTCGCCGACATAGCCGACCTGTCCACCCCAGCCATGGCCGTAGTGCCCATTGCTGAAGCCGATCGAGAAACCGCCGGCCTGCGACGGGGCGGCAAAGGAGATGGCGGCGGTAACGGCAACAGCGGCTGCGATGATGATCTTGCGCATGATGTTCTCTCCTCTGGGTTGGTTGGGATGAGCCTTCGTCATCCATGAGGGAAAGATCGCATCGAACGGATATATTCGCAGTTCCGGATGGAACAGGGTGTAGCCGGCGGTTGCGCAAGAGTGCGAGCCGCCGGCCGTTGCGGTTATTGGCTGCCGAAGCTCGGGATCTTCCGCTAGGCGGCCGGCGCCGCTGGAGCGCGGATACGCGCCATGGCGAAAACATCCGCAAGCACGCCGCTTCTGAGCGCATAGGCCCGGTGCGTGCCCTCCATCTCGAAGCCTGTCTTCCGGTAGAGTGCGATGGCAGGCTCGTTGTCGGTGAAGACAGTGAGCTCGATGCGGCTGATGCCCAGCCAGTTGTCGGCAGCATCGATCAAGGCCGTAAGCAGTGCCTTACCAATCCCTTCGCCACGGTGCTTGTCGTCGACGCTGATGCCAAGGGCGGCTGAATGGTGGCGCCGTCCCTTGCTGCGGTGCAGGCCGGCCATGCCGACGATCCGGCCATCGCGTTCGGCAACGATGACAGTGTCGTCGTCCGATCGTGTCTCCATCCACTTGCGCGTCTGTTCCGGCGTGGAAAAGGGCAATCGGAGTGTTCCGGATCGGATGCCCGGCTGGCTCATCAGGGCGGCGACCGCCTCCCAGTCGACAATGCGCGCCGCGCGGATCTTGGTTTCGGGAGGAGCGTGCGTCTCAGTCATTGTTTCCTCTCTTTGCTCCGAGGAAACAGGACCCAACCCTGCTCGCCTCGGCAGGGTTGGTGGGGGACATTTTTCGCTCAATTCAGCGCAACAGGTCTCCCGCACACCCCTGGGGTATGCGTGCAAAGCACCATTGCGAGAATCGAACGATTGTCCATGCCGCGAGGATAGCAAGCGAAGGTAGAAAGGCAAGCCCGCCGCGCCGGTCAAGGCGCGGGCGGAGATCAGGTCACCTGCCAGGCGATGTAGACGAGCGTGGCGGCGATCAGCCAGAGCGCAATGCGGCCGGAGCGCGTGTGTCTGGCCTCCGCCTTGCCGATCGCATGGGCGGTCTCCGCGTCGAAGCGCAGGCCGTTTTCGCTCATGGCCATGATCTCGCTCGAGAACTTTTCAGTGCGCGCGGCTATTTCGGGGGCGGCTTCTGCAAGCCTGAGCGCCGCGTGCAGGCCATCGCGAAGATCGCCGACGATACGCTTGGGCCCGAGATTGTCGCGAATCCACTTGCCGACGACCGGCTCGGACGCTTTCCACATGTTGAAGCGCGGATTGAGCGTGCGGGCCACACCTTCGACGACCACCATCGTCTTCTGCAGCATGACAAGCTCGGGACGGGTCTGCATGTCGAAGAGTTCAGTAACTTCGAACAGCAGGGTCAGGAGCTTTGCCATCGAGATGGTCTCGGCCGGCTGGCCGTGGATCGGCTCGCCGATCGCGCGGATTGCCTGGGCAAAGCTCGCGGCGTCGTGATGCGAGGGCACGTAACCCGCCTCGAAATGCACGTCGGCGACGCGCTGGTAGTCGCGGGTAATGAAACCGAATAGGATCTCGGCCAGGAACCGGCGCTCTTTCTTTCCGAGCCGGCCGACGATGCCCATGTCAACGGCGACGATATGGCCGGCGTCATCGACGAAGAGATTGCCCTGATGCATGTCGGCGTGGAAGAAGCCGTCGCGCAGCGTGTGGCGCAGGAAGGACTGGATCAGGGTTTCGGCGAGCTGGTTGAGGTCATGGCCGGCAGCCTTGAGCCCCTCGATATCCGACATCTTGACGCCGTCGATCCACTCCATGGTGACGACGTCGCGTCCGGTCCGTTCCCAGTCGACCTTCGGCACGCGAAAGCCGGAATCATCCTTGGTGTTCTCGCCGAGCTCGGAAAGCGCTGCTGCCTCCAACCGAAGATCCATTTCGATCTTGGTCGTCTGCTCCAGCGTCTTGGTGACTTCGACCGGCTTCAGCCGGCGCGTATAGGGCAGGAAGCGCTCCTGCATATGGCTGACAAGATACATCGCCTCGATGTCGGAGGCGAAGCGCTGGCGAACACCGGGGCGGATGACCTTGACCGCCACTTTCTCCGGCTTGCCGTCGCGCAGCACGATGGCCGGATGTACCTGGGCGATCGAGGCGGCGGCCATCGGCTCGGAAAACTCCTGGTAGAGGTCGTCGACTGTCCGGCCGAGCGAGCCCTCGATCGCGGCTTTCGCCTCGCTCTGAGGGAAGGTCGCCATGCTGTCCTGCAGCAGCGACAGGTCGGCGGCGAACTCCGCGCCGACGACGTCAGGCCGCGTCGCCAGGAACTGGCCGATCTTCACATAGGAAGGGCCGAGGCGGGCGACGGCGCGCGACAACCGGTCGCTGCGCTCCTCACCCGGTACCCGGCGGCGCGCCAAGAGCCCCGCCGCCTTCTGGGCGAAACGGGCGAAAGGCGGCAGGTGCTCGGTTGGAACGGCGGAGACGACGCCTTCGCGCACGAGAACCCAGCCGATCCGCGCGAGGCGGACATATGCTCCAGGCGTGCTCATGAGGATCAGATTTTCCAGCCGGAATGCAGCGCTGCGATGCCGCCGGTGTAGTTGGTGAAGGAGACACGGGAGAATCCGGCCTCCTTGATCATGGTCGCGAAGTCGCGCTGGTTCGGGAACTTGCGGATCGATTCCACCAGATACTGGTAGGGCGCCTCGTCGCCGGTGATCAGCTTGCCGAACTTCGGGATCGCGTTGAACGACCAGGCATCATAGAAGCGATCGAGCAGCGGCATCTCCACTTCGGAGAACTCCAGCACGAGCAGGCGGCCGCCGCGCTTCAGCACCCGGTGCGCCTCCTTCAGCGCCACGTCGATGCGCGGCACGTTACGGATGCCGAAGGCGATCGTATAGGCGTCGAAGGTATTTGCTTCGAACGGCAGTTCCTCGGCATTGGCCTCGACGAATTCGAGATTGGCGGAAAGCTTCTTCTTTTCCGCCCTCTCGGCGCCGACGGCAAGCATCGAGCCGTTGATGTCGAGCACGGTCGCATGCGCCTTGCGGTCGGAGGCCTCGATGATGCGGAAGGCGATGTCGCCAGTGCCACCGGCAACGTCCAGCACTTTATAGTCTTCGCGGCGCGGCGGGTTGAGCGCGGCAATCATCGCGTCTTTCCAGGCGCGGTGCAGGCCGGCTGACATCACGTCGTTCATGATGTCGTAGCGCTTGGCCACCTTATGGAAGACGTCGTTGACGAGCGGCTGCTTTTCGCCGGCGTCGACATTGCGGAAACCGAACGATGTTTCCATGCCGCCATCGGCCGATACGCGCTGATCCGTCATACGAAGAACTCCATCTGAACCAATTTTTCCGGCACCATAGCGAAAAGGCCCCATCCGCGCTATCTCGTGGACGGGACCGCGCCTGCGGCATAGCGCACTCCCTATAGGATAAGAAGGCCGCCAAGGAAATGCCATCGGCCGCATCCGGTGGCCGAGATCGCAGGAGTGCATTTATGCCGGAGTTGCCCGAGGTCGAAACCGTCAAGCGCGGCCTGGCGCCGACCATGGAGGGCGCGCTGATCGTCAACGCGGAACTGCGCCGGCCGGACCTGCGCTTTCCGTTTCCGGAGAATTTTTCCGCAACCGTTGCCGGCCAGCGCATCGTCTCGCTGTCGCGCCGGGCGAAGTATCTGATGATCGATCTGGAGGCGGGCGACGTCATCATCGCCCATCTCGGCATGTCCGGCTCCTTCCGCATCGAGGCGGGGCCGGCGGCGGCGACGCCGGGCGAGTTTCACCATCCGCGCGGCAAGGACGAGAAGCACGATCACGTCATCTTTCATCTAGACGGCGCCGACGGCCCCGTGCGGGTGATCTACAACGACCCACGCCGCTTCGGCTTCATGGACCTTGCCCGCCGCGAAACGGTGGCAAGCCACGCCTATTTCCGGGCACTCGGCGAGGAGCCGACAGGCAACCTGCTCGATGCCACCTATCTTGCGGCGCGGTTTTCCGGAAAGGCGCAGCCGCTGAAGGCAGCCTTGCTCGACCAGAAGAACATTGCCGGGCTCGGCAATATCTATGTCTGCGAGGCGCTGTGGCGCTCGCATCTGACGCCGGTGAAACCCGCCGGCGAACTCGTCGACAAGCGTGGCAAGCCGAAGGACGGGCTGCTGCGGCTGACGGACGCGATCCGCGAGGTCATCGCCGATGCCATCGCCGCCGGCGGCTCGTCGCTCAAGGACCATATCCAGGCCGACGGCTCGCTCGGTTATTTCCAGCACTCCTTCTCCGTCTACGACCGCGAAGGAGAGGCTTGCCGCACGTCGGGCTGCAACGGTACGGTCGCCCGGATCGTGCAGGCGGGCCGTTCGACCTTCTATTGCCCGCACTGCCAGAAATGAACGCCGGGCCATTCGCGGTCTGGCGTCTAAGATAAACCGGAGGAAACAGGAATGACCTACGAAACGCTGCTGGTCGAGACACGCGGCCGCGTCGGCCTCGTGACGCTCAATCGTCCGCAGGCGCTGAATGCGCTGAACTCGACCGTGATGCGCGAGCTTGCCGCAGCGCTGAAGGCCTTCGATGCCGACAAGGAGATCGGTGCCGTCGTCGTCACCGGCTCGGAGAAGGCCTTTGCCGCCGGCGCCGACATCAAGGAGATGCAGGAGCTCGATTTCGTCGACAGCTATCTCGGTGATTTCATCGGCGGCTGGGACCAGGTGGCAGCGGCCCGCAAGCCGGTGATCGCTGCCGTTTCCGGCTACGCGCTCGGCGGCGGCTGCGAGCTGGCGATGATGTGCGACTTCATCATCGCGTCCGAGACCGCGAAATTCGGCCAGCCCGAAATCACCCTCGGCGTCATTCCAGGCATGGGTGGCTCGCAGCGCCTGACGCGTGCTGTCGGCAAGGCGAAGGCGATGGACCTGGTTCTGACCGGGCGCATGATGGACGCGGCGGAGGCGGAACGCGCAGGACTCGTTTCGCGTGTGGTGGTGCCGGAGAAACTGATGGAGGAAGCGCTGGCCGCGGCCGAGAAGATTGCATCCTTCTCGCTGCCGGCGGTCATGATGGCGAAGGAGGCGGTGAGCCGCTCTCTCGAACTGACGCTCGCCGAAGGCCTTCGTTTCGAACGCCGGCTCTTCCATTCGCTCTTTGCGACCGAAGACCAGAAGGAGGGCATGGCCGCCTTCGTCGCCAAGCGCAAGCCGGAGTTCAAACATCGCTAGCCCAGAGCACGGCGCGCAGATTCTGGAAAATGCGCGTTGACGGGGCGGCTGTTTCCCGCTATACGCCGCCCTCAGTTTGGAACGCCACTCTGGGCTTTCCGGAAATACTCCCGAATTGCTTTGATGACAGGTCGCAGTGACCCGGCACGGCGAGGGCGGAGTTCATGTCAGTTTTCGAAGAGAGGCACCAATGGCCAATACAACTTCGGCGAAAAAGGCGACCCGCAAGATCGCACGCCGCACCGCAGTGAACAAGGCCCGTCGTTCGCGCGTTCGTAACTTCATCCGCAAGGTCGAAGAAGCGATCGCTACCGGCGACCAGGCAGTTGCAGCCGCAGCGCTCAAGGCAGCTCAGCCCGAGTTGATGCGCGCAGCCACCAAGGGCGTCCTGCACGCCAACACTGCATCGCGCAAGGTTTCGCGCCTCGCGCAGCGCGTGAAGTCGCTTTCGGCCTAATCCGGCTAAGAAAAATCTGTTAATGAAAAGCCCGGCCCTTGCGCCGGGCTTTTCGGATTCATACTTCTGTCATCGCGATGGTTAATCCGGCAGTATTACGTTGTGTCAATGCGATGACAAAATTTTTGAAATAAATTCAATGACTTACCGGAGGTCCTTATCAAAAGGATGTCTCTGGCCGGGGGTCTCCTGACCCCGAAATGAGTCAAGCAAATTTTTATTTTTTTTCTTTTTCGCCAGCTAAGCAAAGGGCGAAAATTCAAAACCCTTGATTCAACAGCGATTCTTCGCGGACTCGGATTGCGGCAAGCAAAAGGCAGACTGAGAGTCAACGGTCAGTGCTTAAGGTTGCTTAAAAATCGCGATTGATCTTGCCCATCGATCCTGCCTAAATGCCCTCCACAGGGGACACAGACCACATCTGTAAAGGAAGCAGAAGACGCCATTTCGAAGAAATGGTTTCGATGTTTCTGTCCTTTGTATCAGGGCGGCTCCGCGTCGTTCAATCAGACAAGTCGAAGGTGAAAAAACCGGATGGTTCGTTCCACTCCGGAAGAGAAGCTTTCGTCTTATGGTTGTGGGGCGGTGCTTAGGTCATGACGGTGGGTGCAAGCGGCGCCTGTCGGCAGACAAAAGTCCAACGCGCGGCTCATCGCTTCGTACGAGGGTGCGGAGAGCTGTTGACGAGGAGGAGGATCCGAGGCGGTGCGGGAGCGCACCGAAGGATTGTTGACAAGAGGCGCGAGGGGACATTCTCCGGCCACATGTGGCGGGTGGATGCGCGTAGCGCGCAGCGAGGCGGGAGATGAGGAGCCCGGTGTCGACTGCGACTGTGACGTTCGACGTGTGCGGCATGGCCTTTCGAGGCGCCGCGGGCGACGGACATAAGAGATGACGCCGGCAGCGATGACGGCATCTGAACATGAATCGGAAGGCGGCAAA